>JBGPOW010000425.1:0-2021 GCA_041488235.1 Binatia bacterium | reverse complement strand
GCCATCGGCAGCATGCCGAGCACCAGCATCACGGTCGTCATGAGAATGGGGCGCAGGCGGGCGTGGTTCGCCTCGAGGATCGCGGCGTCGCGCTCCATGCCGCCGGCGCGGAGCGTGTTCGTGTAGTCGACTTGCAGGATGCCGTTCTTCTTCACGATGCCGAAGAGCATGAAGAGGCCGAAGATCGAGTAGATGTCGAGCGGGTTGTGCAGCAGGATCAGCGACAGCACCGCGAACGGTACCGAGAGCGGCAGCGCGAGCATGATCGTGATCGGGTGGAGGAAGCTCTCGAACTGCGCCGCCAGCACCATGTACATGAAGATCAGGCTCAGGATGAACGCGGTGAAGAAGCTCTGCACCGTCTCGCCGAGGACCTTGGCGCGGCCGCTGAAGGTGACGCGATACGCTGCCGGTAGCTTCAGGTCTTTCGTGATCGCCTGGATGCGCTGCACGGCGGTGCCGAGCGGGATGCCGCTCAGATTGGCGAAGATGCCGACCTTGCGCTGGCGGTTCTGACGCTCGATTTGCGCCGGGCCGCGCGCCTCGTCGAGGTGGAGCAGGCTGTAGATCTTCACCAGCTGCGCTTTCGGCGACCAAACGGTGAGCGCGTAGACGTCGCGCGGATCGTCGCGCTGCGGCTTCGCCGCCCGGAGCCACACGTCGTATTGCTCGTCCTCTTCCTTGTACTTCGAGACCGGCTCGCCGCCGACGAAGAGACCGAGCGCCGACGCGATGTCCTCGACCTGGATGCCGAGCTCCGAGGCGCGCTCGCGGTCGATCACGGCGCGCAGCTCGGGCTTGCGCACCGAGAGCGTCGTGTCGACGTCGACGAAGCCGGAATCGGCGCGCATGCGCTCGGTGATCTGGTCGGAGTACGCGGTCAGCTTGTCGAGATTCGGCCCTTGCAGGTCGAACTCGACCTCGCTCTGGCGCGTGCCGCCGCCGCGGAACGCCGAGACGCCCTGGACGCTGACGCGGAGATCGGGGTAGCGCGTGGCGAGGATCTTGCGCGCGTCGGCCATCACGTCGAACTGGCTGTAGTCGCGGGCGCCGAGATCGACGAGGCGGAGATAAATCGAGCCGCTCGTCACGTCGCCCTCGCCCGGACGCGCCTTGCCGGTCGTGTCGCCGACGGTGGAGAGCACGTCGGTGACGCCGCGGAGGCCGCGGAACTTGGTCTCGAGATCGTGGAACAGCGCGTCCGTGCGCTCGAGCGTGTAGCCGCCCGGCGTCTGGATGATGACCTCGAACTCGCTCTGATCGTCCAGGGGGATGAACGTGGTGCCGACGATCTTCATGAGCGGCACGGTGCTGGCGACCGTTGCGATGGCGAGGACGACGATGACCCAACGGTGCTGCAGCGACCAGCGTAGCGACGCGCCGTACGCGCCGTCGATCAGGCGGTAGAAACGGCCTTCCTTGGCCGAGTGTCCCGCCTTCTTCGGCTTGAGGAACCGTGACGACAGCATCGGGGTCAAGGTGAACGACACCAGCAGCGACACCGCGATCGCGAACGCGACCGTGACGCCGAAGCTGCGGAAGAACCGGCCGATGATGCCGGCCATGAACGCGATCGGCAGGAAGATGACGATCAGCGACAGCGTCGTCGCCATGACGGCGAGCGAGATCTCGCGCGTCGCGGTGCCGGCGGCGGACATCGGCGTCTCGCCGCGTTCCTCGACGTGACGGAAGATGTTCTCGAGAATCACGACGGCGTCGTCGATCACGATCCCGACGGCGAGGACGAGGCCGAGCATCGTGATGTTGTTCAGCGTGAAGCCCATGTAGCGCATCAGGGTGAACGTCGAGATGATCGACGTCGGGATCGCGACCGACGCGATCAGGGTGCTGCGCCAGTCGCGCATGAAGAGCAGCACCGTCAGCGCGACGAGGATCGCGCCCAGGATGAGGTGGCGCTGCACCTCCTCGATCGTGCGCTTGATGAAGCGGGACTGGTCGGTCACGACTTGGGTCGTGATGTCGGGGGCGAGGCCGGGCTTGATCTCGGCGAGCTTCGCCTT
>JBGPOW010000424.1:0-2052 GCA_041488235.1 Binatia bacterium | reverse complement strand
TTGTCGGCAATTGCTTGACACGTCGACGCCGTGGCCCGATCCGTCCAGGGTGAGATCCGTTCTACAACGTCGGAGCATTCAGATGGCGATGCGCTCGACCTCGTCGAGTGCGATCTCGTCGCTCGTGCGGTCGTAGAGCTTGGTCGTCTGCGGCAACTCGTCTGCGGCAACTCGTCCGCGGCGATCGCCTGCGCGTTCTCGATGGTGCCGGTGTTCTCAAGATACGCCGTGGTGCCGGTCGCGCGGAAGGTGTGGCACGAGACGGCCCCTGAGAGACGAGGGACCCCCCAGTCGTCACGACCAAGCCTATGGCGTCGCGCACATGCCGCCGATTCACGATCGACCACGACTGACCGCATGCTCCGTTATCTCTGCTCTAGTATCTCAAGGCGCGGAGACCCAAGGGGGTCAGGAAGCACGTGCACGCGTCTGTCAGCGGCTTCTCCGCAGGGTTGGTGGCAATGAGACCCTTCCGTTCGATCTCCCGCAACACGGGTAGCACCCGCGACCTCGAAACGCCGACGAGCTTGTTCCGCGTTGTTCCGTGTTTAGCGAATGGGCGGCGAATAGTACTACTGTGTCACAAAACGAATCGTGCAAATCCAGCATCGATCCCGCACCACGGGCAATGCGGTAAGCGAGGAATGAGTACACGGGCGTGCCGCCAGCGCTGGGTGGCGATCGAAGCGGGGTTGTGGCGCTCAGGACGCACGTGCCGCACCGCGTGGGCGGAAACCCTTGGGTACGCGAGCGGGGCGCAGGAAGGCAAGAGGCGCTGGGGGGGAAAGCCGAGCGCGCTCGGCCGCCAGGAACGCATAGGCGGCGATACATAACACCCCATGATGGTGAAACCCTCGCCAGCCGCGCCCTTCGTAGTGATCGAGACCGATCTCGTCCTTGAGTTCCTGGTAGTCGCGTTCAATGCGCCAGCGGACCATCGCCAGCCGTACGAGATCGTCGATCTCGACGTCGGCGGGCAGCGTCGAGAGCCAATACTTCCGGGGCTCCGTCTCGGTTTTGGGCCATTCGATCAGGAGCCATTCTTCGGAGCGTGGTTGCGTGAGCTTGCGATCGCGGTGGGCTGCGCGCACACGCACGGCAGCAAACCGCGAGGTCATCGTCCCTCTCGTTCCCTCGCGCCAGCGCACGCTCTGCCAGGCCCGGGCGTCGAGGCCCAATGCAAGAGCTCGCACCGCAACGGGCTGATGACGCGCGTCGCGCTGCAGGCGCACCTGCGGTCGCCCTCCGGTCGAGCGCCCGGTCGGTGGAATCGGCCCCCGTCCTGCTGGCCAGACGCTCGTCTCTGCGCTCACGCCTACGACGTACGAAAAGCCCCGCACCGTGAGGGCCTCACGGAATTTTGTCACCACGCCGTAGCCGGCATCGGCGACGACTGGCGCGCGTGGCAGATCGTCCGCCACGAGCGCGGCGATCTCGTCGAGAGCGATCGCCCACTTGGTCTGGAAGCGCAGGTCGGCAGGGATTCCCGCCTCGCGCCGGCGCCGCCGGTCGTTGGCCCACGCCTCCGGGAGGTACAGCCGATACGCTCCCGGTATGCTCATCACCGCATTCACGAGCGACACGCTCACCGCGACTTGGCAGTTCTCCTGCTTGCCGAGCTGCCCACAATATTGTCGTGCCACGCCCACCGAATGGTGGCCTTTCTTAGGGATGCCCGTGTCGTCGACGACCCAGGCTGCGATCGGAGCGTGGCGCTCCATTTGCGCGAGCACATAGTCCCGCGCGACCCGCAGCGTCGCGCCCTCGTCCCATGGCGCCGTGGCGACGAAGTGGTCCATCGATTGGTGACGCGCAGGGACGTGGCGCGGGTCGATCTTGGCGGCCATCGGCTCCACACTCTTCCGCTCGCCAGGGAGCAACAAGCCTGTCAGGTACGCGCGCAGAGGACCCGCGCGATCCGCATGCCCGACGGCCCGTCCCAATTGGTCGAGATACACCTCAAACCGCTCCGTCTCCGCCGACCCCGCTCTCGCCATGCCGGCAAGCTTTGCACAGCGGTCGGCCAGGCTCAATCTTTATGACACAGTAGTA
>JBGPOW010000423.1:0-2074 GCA_041488235.1 Binatia bacterium | reverse complement strand
GGATCGCCGGCGTGCGCCGCCGTCGCGAGCGCGATCGCCGCGACGAGCGCGGATGCGACCAGCGCGAAACGTGACTGAAACTTCATGGCTCTCCTCCTTCGTTGCACTACGTCGGCGATACCCGCGGGTCGCGCACGGTCGCGAGCGAGCGGGACGATCCTCTCGGGGTACGCAACATCGCACCCCACGCCTTCAGTTACGGCACAACAACGGAAAATCGCATAGGTTCGGAACGGCACAGAAGGCGTATTTGAGGGTAGGCCACCGCTCAAAAGGTTGTCAAGAAAAAAACGAGATTGACGCCCGGATAAGCGTGATAAGACGCTCCCGTCAACGCCTGAAAGCGCCGTTTCGAGCGGCGCGACTCGCTACGACGCACCGTGACGACGAAACGGCGCCGTTGACCGCCCGGCGGGACCGTCTGTAACGATTCCACAGCATTCCGATGCCGTCGCGATCCGAAAGACGCCGCCAGGCGGGCAAACCACGCACTCGGGGTGGCCCGCCCCCCCAGGAGAAGAGCGCACCGAGCGCGACGCCCATTCGACATCCCGTCGCTGCCGAGCGCACGGCACGCTTCGGTGCGGCTTGGATGTGGGCCATCGCCGTCGCGCTCGCGACTGCGGTCGTCTACCTCCCGACGCTGAGCAACGGCTTCGTCGACTTCGACGATCAGACGAACCTCCTCGAAAATCCGTACTTCCGCGCGCTCGACCCGACCGCCCTGCGCTGGATGTTCACCAATCTCGACGGCCACTACCTCCCGCTCACGTGGTTGTCGTTCGCCGTCGACTATCGATTCTGGGGCATGAACCCGACGGGTTATCACCTGACGAACGCGCTCCTGCACGTCGCGAGCGCCGTCGTGTTCTACGTGCTGAGCGCGCGCCTCCTGCGGCTCGCGTTCGGCCTCGGGCCCGGTGCTGCTCCGCCCGCGCTCTCGGTGGCGGCCGCCATCAGCGCCGCGTTCTTCGCCCTGCATCCGCTGCGCGTCGAGTCGGTGGCGTGGGCGACGGAGCGACGCGACGTGCTGTCGGGGCTGTTCGCGCTGCTCGCGCTCGACGCCTATGTCCGCGCTCACGTGCGCCGGCCCGGCGCTTTCCCCTGGTCGGCGCTCGCCTGGTACGTGCCGTCGCTGCTCGCGAAGCCGGTCGGCATGAGCCTGCCGATCGTTCTCGTCGTCCTCGACGCGTACCCGCTCCGCCGACTGCCGGCGCGGCTCGATGCGTGGATGCGGCGCGACGTGCGAGCGGTCTGGATCGAGAAGATTCCGTTCGTCGCGCTCGGCGTGCTCACCGCCGTCGTCGAGGGAATCGCGGAGCGTTCGCTCGACACGTTCTATTCGCTCGAGCAGTACGGGATCTCGGGGCGCATCGGGCAGGCATTCTTCGCGCTCGCGTTCTACCTCGCGAAGACCGTCGTACCGGCCGGGCTGTCGCCACTCTACCAGCTGCCGGTCGACTGGCGGTTCGCGCGCCCGGACGTGCTGCTCGCGATGGTATTCGTCGTCGCGGTGACCGCCCTGCTCTTCGTCGCGCGGCAGCGGTGGCCGTGGGCGCTCGCGGCCTGGATCGCGTACGCGGCGCTCCTCGCGCCCGTGTTGGGCATCGCGCAGGCGGGCCCGCACATCGCTGCCGACCGCTATACCTACCTCGCGACGCTCGGCTGGGCGGTCGTCGTGGGCGGCGCCGTCTTCGCGCTCGATCGCGATGCACGTGCCGGTCGGCGGCCGCCGATGCCGTTCGCGGTCGCGGCGATCGGCGCCGGCGTCGTCGCGATCTGCCTCGGCATCCTGACGTGGCGCCAAGTCGGCGTCTGGCACGACTCGATGACGCTCTGGCGCACGGCGGTCGCTGCCGATCCGCGTTGTTACATCTGTCTCAACAATCTCGGCAACGCGCTCGTGCGCGCGGGGCGCGCGGACGAGGCGAGCCCGTACTTCGACGCCGCGCTACGCATCCAACCCGCCGACGCCGATGCGCACGCGAACCTCGGCACCGTCGCTGCCGGCGCGGACCATCCGGAGGAGGCACGACGCGAGTTCGAGCGCGCGCTCGCGATCGATCCGAGTCAT
>JBGPOW010000422.1:0-2100 GCA_041488235.1 Binatia bacterium | reverse complement strand
ATGAAGATGTGGATGCCCGGGCGCTTCGCCTTCTCGACGGCGCGGATCGCGCGCTCGATGTCGCCTTCCTTCGTGCGCGACAGGCTCAGCACGATCGGCCGTGCGATCGTCTCGGCGACGCGACGGACGGAGTCGTAGTCGCCCTCGGACGACGCGGCGAAACCCGCCTCGATGACGTCGACGTTCAGCTGCTCGAGCTGGCGCGCAATCGCCACCTTCTCCTCGACGTTCATCGAGGCCCCCGGCGACTGCTCGCCGTCGCGCAGCGTCGTGTCGAAGATCTGTACGTATTTCGTCGTCATGTTCGTTCCTCTCGGCTTCCGGTCCCCAAAACAAAAACTCCCGCGTGGCATGTCTGCCAGCGGGAGTCTCGACTCACCGGAACGTCGCGCTCAGCCGATCATCCGACCTTGGCCAGAGCCTCGTTCCGCGCCCGCTGGCGCTTCCGGTAGCCTAGTAGCCAGCCCACCGGACCGGAAAGGGCGTAGAGTAGAAACGCCGTGAAGAGAAAGATTTGCGGTTCCGCGATCACGAGCTTGAGTCCTACGATCAGCGCCACCAGGATCCACAGGGGCTGCCTTGTACTGAAGTGTATCCCCTTGAAGCTGTTGTAGCTGACATTGCTTATCATGAGGGCCGCCAGCACGTAAATCACGACCAGCAAGATGACGTGCTTGTGCGTCGCGCCCTCGCCGCCGAAGAAATAGTACAGCAAGACCGTCGAGGCAATCGTGTCCGCCGCCGCGGGAATCGGCAGGCCGACGAAGCGCCGCTTCTCGACGGAGTCGACCTGCACGTTGAACCGCGCGAGCCGGAGCGCCCCGCAGGTGACGTACAGCGACGCCGCGAGCCAGCCCCAATTGCCCCACGGTTGGAGCGCCCATTTGTAGGCGAGGATACCGGGCGCGACGCCGAACGCGACGAGATCGGCGAGCGAGTCGTACTCGATGCCGAAGCGGCTCGACGACTTGGTGAGCCGCGCGATGCGGCCATCGAGGCCGTCGAACACGTGCGCGACGAGGATGCAGAGCGCCGCCGCCTGATACTGCGCGTCGATCGTCGCGATGATGGCGTAGAAGCCGGCGAAGAGCCCGCACGTCGTGAGCAAATTGGGGAGCAGATAGACGCCGCGATGCAGCGGCTCGTCGGGGAGCCGCACGCGCGGCGGCCGCCGCCCGACGCTGATCACCCGCATGGCTCGTCTCATGGATACGCTCCGATGACGCTCGTTCCCGCGGTGACTCGATCACCGACGCGGACGCTCACCTCGACCGCCATCGGCACGTAGAGGTCGAGCCGCGACCCGAACGTGATCATACCGTAGCGCTCGGCGCGGTGCACGCGCTCGCCCGGACGCAGGCGACAGACGATCCGCCGCGCCAGCTGCCCGGCGATCTGCACGCAGAGGATGCGCTCGCCGCGACCGTCCTCGATCAGTACGGCAGTCTGCTCGTTCAGCTCCGACGATTTGTCGAGATACGCGGCGTAGAATTGACCGCTGCGTCGCGCGACGTCGACGACGGTGCCGTCGACCGGGATGCGGTTCACGTGCACGTCGAGCGGCGACATGAAGATGCTGACACGCCGACACTCGCCGTGCAGAACGCGCTCCTCGCGTACGCCGGCGACGACCGACACGACGCGGCCGTCCGCCGGTGACGTGATCAGGTGCGCGCCGGGAGGCGTCAGCCGATCCGGGTCGCGGAAAAAGTTCAGGAAGAAAAGTGTGAAGAGCAACCCGACGAGCGCGACGAGGGTCCACCCGAGCAGCAGCGCGACCAGCGTCACCGCCGCCGCACCGCCGATCAGCCGATAGCCTTCGCGCGCGAGTCGCAAGGAGTATCCGTCTCGGAGATGGCGGCGAAGTGACTAGTTCTTGGCGCGATCGACGAGGCGATTGGAGCCGAGCCAGGGCATGAGCGCGCGCAGCTTCGCACCGACCTCCTCGATCGGATGATGCTCGGCCTCTTTCCGCAGCTCGCGGAAATGCGGCGTGCCGCACTTGTACTCGGTGATCCACTCGTCGGCGAAGGCGCCGCTTTGAATGTCGGCGAGGATCTTCTTCATCGCCGTCCGTGTCTCCGGCCCGACGACGCGCTT
>JBGPOW010000421.1:0-2117 GCA_041488235.1 Binatia bacterium | reverse complement strand
GCGGCGATGTCGTCGACGTGCTGGAACGCGGGCTCGCGGTGATCGGCGATGCGGACCGTCTTCGTCGTGATCGTGTCGGTTGCCATCGTGGGATTCCTTTCGTGAGGTCGCTGCGCGAGATCGCGCTCAATCGGCTCCGGTGCGTCGCTCCGCCCGTCGCTGCTCGGCGCGATTCAACCGCCGATACTCCGATGGTGTTCTGCCTGTCCAGCGCTTGAACGCGCGCACGAGCGCGCGCGACCCCGACGTGCAGCTCGGCGGCGACGCTGTCGACGTCGCAGCCTCGACGCCGCGACCGCAGGCGCGCGAGGATGCGGGCGCGGACCTCGCCGGCGAGACTGGGGCGCTGGACACGCTCGAGCGCGGCGGGACAGTCGTGGGCGAGCGGCGCGGTCATGACGTCGGCGGGCACGAGGCCATTGCCGATGTGGCTGGATGCATCGCCGAGGATCGACGCACTGCACTAACCCAGTCGCTGAATCGGATACTTTTTGCTGGACGACCGCCGCGGCTCCGTGCGACAGTTCGCGCCGTTCCGAGCGGACTCCCCGCACCCACCAAGGAGTTCAGCCATGCCTCGTACCCTCCTCGTCGCGGCCGTGTTCATGCTGAGCATTGTAGTGTCTGCGATCGCGAGCGCGCAGATCGCCGACCACTTGGAATGCTATAAGATCCGAGACCCGGTGAAGCTCCGCGCCTTCGTCGATCTCGACTCTCCGCAGTTCGGCCTCGCGGCGAACTGCAAGGTGAGCACGGCGAAATTGTTTTGCGTGCCTGCCGAGAAGGCGGTGATCTCGGCGGTCGACAAGGCAACGAGACTTCCAATCGCGGCGCTGCCGGTCACCGGGCCCGACGCCGGCGACCGTGTTTGCTACAAGGTGAAATGCTCGGAGCCGTTCCCGCCCGATACGCAGGTAAGCGATCAATTCGGTACAAGGACCATAAAAAGGTTGAAGACGCAGATGCTTTGCGCGCCAGCGGTGAAGGGCGTGTATCAGCGTTTCGTCGACAACGGCGACGGCACCGTCACGGATCGCGAGACGAGGCTCCAGTGGGAGAAGAAGGATACGGCCGCGGGAAGCGGCGTCGACCTCGGCAACCCACACGATGTCGACAACACCTACTCGTGGGGGAACCTCGCCGGGTGTGCCTCAACCGGGTGTCCGAACGGCGCGACCTACACGGACTTCCTCGCGGCGCTGAACGATTGCACGAGCAGCGACGGTACTGCGGTAGTCGGTGCCGGCTTTGCGGGCCATTGCGATTGGCGGCTGCCCACCAGCGTGGAGCTCCAGACGATCCTGTTGGCCTCGTTCCCCTGCAGCACCCATCCATGCGCCGACCCGGTCTTCGGACCCACGACTCCAGGCGGCTACTGGTCGGCGACGACCCACTCCAGCATTCCATTCTTCGCCTGGGACGTCGATTTCTACGACGGCTTGGTCTTTCAAGCCAACAAGACAGGCGGTGCGTACGTCCGCGCCGTCCGAAGCGGTACGTGATCGATCATTTGAACGAGTCGGACGCGGGGGCGCTGGTATTGCGGTAATTGACGATCGAGTTGTTCGCCCACGAGATCGGTCGCGCGTCGCCCGGGCCGACCACGATGTGTCTCGCCGCGCTTCACGCTAAAACGGTGACGTGCGGATCGCGACCTGGAACGTCAATTCCCTGAAAGCGCGGCTGGAGAAGGTGCAGTGGTGGCTCGACCGCGCGCGCCCCGACGTGCTCCTGATGCAAGAGACCAAGCTCGCCGACGCCGACGCGCCGCTGCAGGCGTTTCGCGGCTCTGGATGCGAGCTCGCGCATCACGGTGAAGGCCGCTGGAACGGCGTCGCCATCGCCAGCCGCTGCGGAATCACCGACGTCGTCACGAACTTCGGCGACCCGCTGCGCCCGGCGAAGACGCCGGACGTCGGCGACGACGAGCCGCTCGCCGAAGCACGCATGATCGCGGCGACGTGTGGCGGCCTGCGTGTCGTCAGCGTGTACGCGCCGAATGGACGGGTGGTCGGATCTTCATTCTACGAGGCGAAGCTGGCGTGGTTCGACCGTCTGGTGCGCTGGCTCGCCGACGCCGCCGATCCCGCGACGGCCCTCGTGCTCGGCGGTGATCT
>JBGPOW010000420.1:0-2197 GCA_041488235.1 Binatia bacterium | reverse complement strand
GAGCCGAACACGTTGCATCGGCACGAGGTCTCGCACGCCGCCTTTCGCCCCGTCGAACGAATAGATTTCGACGCCACCGACACTGTTACGAATGTACATGGCGATCACTCGCATCGAGGCGACGTACGGATGCGGATTCCCGACGCCGAAGCTTACCGGCGCGCCACCGTCGACAGGGTCGATCGCCATCAGCACGATTCTCGGATAGCTGAATTCCGCTGTTGGGTTTTTGGGCGCGATGGCGGTCGGCATTTGCATCGTCATGAGGGATGGGTCTCCATGGGGAAGTTGGGGCGAGCGAACTCGCCACAACGCGGCGGCAGTGGGCTTCACAACAGGCCCTCTTCGGCGAACGAGAAAAATGAGCGCTTCCGCACCGAGCCCGCCAGAATTACGTGGTCGATCAGCGGCATTCCGATACTTTCGAACGCATCGGCGAACGCTTCCGTCGTGTCTTTGTCTGCTTGGCTGGGCGCGGCTTCTACACCCGATGGGTGACAATGAAAAAGAACGGCGCCACCGCCACCGCTGAGCAGAGCAGCTCTCAGCGTCGGCAGCATGGGCGCCATCACGCTCGACGCTTCGCCGCGCCCGGTCTCGGTCATCCCCTTCAAGCGTCCGTGAAGATCGAGCGTCATAACGCCGAAGACCTCCGACAGCTCGTCGCCGATTGCTTCCTCGAGCAACCGGAAGACCTTCTTCGGGTCGTTGAGCGGACCAATCTCGTCGGCGAGCGCGTTGCACGCCGCGAACTTCTCGTCGTCCTTGTGCACCGTGAGGAACGGTCGACACTTCGAGCCGGGCTTGCCGGCTAGAATGATCGGCTCGGTGCCGCGAGGACTGTGCGGGCGCACACGTTCGGCGACCTCTTGCACACTGCGCGGATCAACCCGCACATGTGACACACGCGGACGCAACATGGCGCGCGTACGCACCAACCTGATGCCACCGAAGTCGATGCGAGAATACGACGCCCCTTCCGCCCACACACGCGGGCGCGCAGCGGACACGCGCGGGATGTACGGGCGCGCCGGCTCACGGCACGCACAACCGCCTCTCCGAGGAAAAGCACGGGAGGGGGGGCTGTTCATGATCAGGCTGCCTTCAGCTCTTCCTCGACGGCCGGCGGCACCCAGCCGAGCGACTGCATCGCCTCGGGCGAATCGAACGGAACGAACTGTTTACCGGAGTTCGTCTGCACCAGGAACTCGTCCAGCGTCCACTCTTTCGCGAAGACGCCGATGTCTTTCTCTTCGAGCCATGGGCTGTAGATCGTTCCGTTTTTCAGCACCATGTTGCCGAGCGCTTTCGGCACCACGATGTCGCCGACCTTGATGCCGATCGCTGCGGCCTCGACGCCGACTGCATCCACTAGCAGGTACTTCGTGACCTGCGCTTCGTTGACCAGGATGATCGTCGACTGAGTTTTCTCGATGAGCATCCGACCAATGATCTGGCTGCGTCTGGGGGCAAATTTCACGTGGGGCTCTCCTCTAGTTGGGATGCGTCGTCCAAACCGTCCGAATCCGTGTCCGACCACTCTTCCGCCGTCTCTGCCTCTGCCGTAGAGGCTTCGAGCAAGCCTTGCTCGTACTCGGCAAGCTGCGGCGCCAACCTCGACGCTGGTAGCTTTGGCTCCGTGTTCTCGGGCGGCGTCGGCGTCTCGATCCCCGCCGCACGCAACATTTCTCGTAGCGCGTCGATCTCGATCTGGGCGGTCGCAAGCTCTGCAATGACCTCGCTGAAGTACTCGCGACTCGGCGCCCAGTACTGCTCGCTGGCGGGCCGGCGAGCATCGATCGGTGCGAACATCCGCGCGGCGTTCAGAACGACGAGCGCGCTCATCCGTTTCTCGCGATCGGGGCAGTGCGGCAAACACGGCTCGGTCTCGCTCTGACTGCCTGAACAGCCCAGATCGTGTTTGCAGCGCTCGACGATTTCGCCGGCAGCACGCTCGGCAATATCCCACGCCACCTTGCTGCGCCAGAGCGCGAGCTTCAGCCCATTCCAGTCACGGACCGAAATCGGCACCCGCTGATCGCCAGGCGTCTCAAACCCCATCAACTTGCGCGGCTGCATCAGGTCGTAGCCCCGTCGGGCTCTCGGATGCGAAGGTAACCCTTGCGCGGCTTTTGGCTAGCGACCTGAAGCAAGATCGACCTCATCCACGTGCTCAGGTGCATTCCGCTGTGCGCGG
>JBGPOW010000419.1:0-2198 GCA_041488235.1 Binatia bacterium | reverse complement strand
TCTGAAGTTCGTCACCAAATTCGGGGGCGTCTCGACGTCGCTGCCTACGTTGCTCCTCCTCGGAATAGCGACAACTATTCCTCGTCGTCGCGCCTTGTCAGCGCCGCCGAACCACCCCCGACTTTGGCAACGAACTTCAGACTCGGGACACTAGTTGCCGCCGGTCACGTCCTCGCAGGCGTCGACCGCGGGCAGCACGAGCGCATTGCGGAGGATGTTCACCGCGTCGGTGACGCTGACGCGGCCGTCGGCGTTGACGTCGCAGACCGCGATCGGACACGTCGCCGGCAGCTCGGCCGCCGCACGCAACGCGGCGATGCCGTCGCTCTCCTCGATGTCGCCGTTGTTGCTGGCGTCGCCGCAGATCGGGATGATCTGCGCACGCGCCGAGCCGTGCATCAGTGCTACGGCAACGAGGATGGCGAGCGCGACGCGGAGCATGGACGTACCGAGCGCCGAGATAGCGTGGACACGCACGACGCGCAACGGCAGCGACGCGCCGTGTAGCGCCGCCACGGCTGGAGCACCACGCCGCGCTTGCCCCGCGCGTCAGGGAGCGTATGAAGGGGCGCCATGAACGTCCGGGGCGCGAACTATCGTGGCGATCGCCGTCGTGATCGCGCTCGGCGTGGGCGCGGGTTGCGGCAGCGGCGGTGGTGGGAGCAGCGACGGCGAAGCGCCGTGTTGCGACCCCACGCCTACGGCTACGCCGGCGCACACACCAGCGACCGTCGCGACGCAGACGATTGCAGGCGCGACGCCGCCCGGCCACACGCCCGCCGCGCCGACGCCGACCGCCCTCGACGCGACACCCACGACCGACGGCGCGACGCCGCCCAATCCGACGCCGACCGCGACGCCGACGGGCTCCGCGACCAGCGCGACCGTCGTCCTCCACGTGAGCGCGAGCGCGGTCGTCCTCGGGTTCCAGTTCTCCGCGATCTACCCGACGGCGAAGGGCAGCTTCAGCGGGAGTGCCGCGTCGGTCCACTGCACGACGCCGTCGCGCGAGCTCTTCACCAAGAACGGCAAGAACGACGGCACGCTGATCCTGTCCCTCGCGTGGCCGACGGCGGTGGCGCTTCCGGCGACGATCACGTGCACGTTCGACGTCGCCGCAGGGCAGCAGCTGCTGGCGACCGACGTGGCGATCGGCGATAAAGAGGTCACCGTCCTCACCAACGACCAGAAAGGCGCCGTCGGCGACCCGAGCACGCTCGTCGTCGACGTCGACGTGTCGTAATCCTGGGCCGCCATGGCGATCGAGCACGGAGTCATCAAGCAGATCGCGTACGTCGTCGATGACCTCGACGCCGCGATGGCGCAGTGGGTGGAGATCGTCCGCGCCGGGCCGTTCTTTCGCATCGACAATGCGCAGGTTCAGGACATGCGCTATCGCGGCCGCGGCGCCGAGGCGACGATGTCGCTCGCGGTCGGCAACTCGGGCGGGGTCCAGATCGAGCTCATCCAGCTGATGGACGGCGCACCGTCCGTCTATCGCGAGCTGCCGCGCGGCGTGCACCACCTCGCGCTCCTCGCGCGCGACTTCGAGGCGGAGTCGGCGCGCCTCGAGCGGCTCGGGCATCCGGTCGCCTGGGCGCTGACGCTCCCGGGCATTTGTCGCGTGCGCTACCACGACACGCTCGCGAGTTTCGGCCACTTCATCGAGCTGTGGGAGAGCACCGACACGTTCCGCGGTCTTCTCGACATGGTCGAGAACGCCGCCCGCGACTGGGATGGGCGCGACCCGGTGCGACGTTTCTCCCTGTAGCGTCCGGAAGGAGAGACCGCATGGCCGGTCCGATGGAAGGCGTCCGCGTCGTCGAGCTCGGGTTCTGGGTCGCAGGCCCGTCGGCGGGCGGGATCCTCGCCGACTGGGGCGCGGACGTCGTCAAGATCGAGCCGCCCGACGGCGACCCGTTCCGCGGTCTCTTTCTGCGCGGCCTCGGCGTCGACGTGCCGGTCAATCCGCCCTTCGAGCTCGACAACCGCGGCAAGCGCAGCATCGCGCTGAACTACGCGGAGCCGCGCGGCCGCGAGATCGCGCTCGAGCTCGTCGATCGCGCCGACGTCTTCATCACGAACATCCGGCCCGGCGCCCTCGAGCGGGCCGGACTCGATTACGCCAGCCTCTCCGCGCGCAACCCGCGCCTCGTCTACGCGAGCGTGACCGGGTACGGGCTCGCCGGCCCGGATCG
>JBGPOW010000418.1:0-2205 GCA_041488235.1 Binatia bacterium | reverse complement strand
GCGACCATCCGGCGATCCGCGCCTACTCGACCGGCGAGGTCGTGCGCGTCGGCGAGGTGACGCCCGATGCCGAGCCGATCGGCATGAGCGGTGTGCGGTCGGTGCTCGCGATCCCGCTCGTCGCAACGGACGACATCGCCGGCGTACTGATGGTGGGGAGCGCACGTCGCCGCCACTTCGCCCCCGAGATCGTCGACGACGCGCGGGTGCTCGGTGCGCTCGCCGCCACGGTCTTGCGCAACCTCGATCTCATGGCGCGGCTCCACGACACGAACGCCGAGCTCCGGCGCGTGAGCAGCTTGAAGGACCAGTTCCTCGCGAACGCGTCGCATGAGCTCCGCACGCCGCTCAACATCATCATCGGCTACGCGCAGCTGATGCAGGAAGGCACCTTCGGCCGCGTGCCGGACTCGATCGGCGACGTCGTGCAGCGGATGATCGGCAGCGCGCGCGACCAGCTGGCGCTCGTCGAGGATCTGCTCGACCTCTCGCGGATCGAGCTCAACAGCCTCATGCTGAAGCTCGGCGCCGTTCCGCTCGCGCCGCTCTTCGCGGAGCTCGAGTTCGCGCTGGCGAGCATGCTTCGCAATCGTCCCGTGCACGGCGTCGTGCGTTCGGTGCCGTCGACGGTCGCGGTGCGGGCGGATGGCGACCGCCTGCGCCAGATCCTGACGAACCTGCTCAGCAACGCCGCCAAATTCACCGACACGGGTACGATCGAGCTCGAAGCCGCGGTTACGGATGATGCCGTCCGCATCGCCGTGCGCGACACCGGCACCGGCATCGCCGCCGAGGATTGCGAGACGATCTTCGAGCCATTTCGGCAGGTGGACGACACACGTGCGATACTCGGCGCGGGGCTCGGCCTGGCGATCGCCCACCGACTGAGCACGCTGATGGACGGAACGCTGACCGTCGACAGTGCGCTCGGCGCCGGCTCGACGTTCTCGCTGCGGCTACCCGTCGCGCCGACCATCGACGGCGCCGGCACGCCGCCGTCGCGCTCCACGCCCGACGTCGGCGACGTGACGAGCGGCCGGTCGACACGACACGACGACATCGGCAGCACGTCGCCGCCATGGGTACCGAGCGCCGAAACGGCGCTCGCCGTCGCGCACATTACACCTTCGTCCAAGTCGCGCGGCGTCGCGCCGTCGCCGCCGTTCCGAGTCACGCCGCACTCGCCCGCCGTAGCCGGTGACGCGTCGGCGGGGTGAGCCTCGGCGCCGGTGCCCGAACTTCCCCTATCGCGACGATCCGCGACGCTTCGCCGCCGTGCGGCGCGATTTCTTGCGGACGACCGCACGCATGATCGCGGGGGCGAGCGCCATTGGTCGCGCCGCCTGCGTGCGGCATCGATTGGCGCGCGCGGACACCCGGACGTCGAGAGAAGACCTTCACGTCGCCGCCATTGCGCAGTCGCGGCTCGAGCGCGTGTCAGCCGCCGCGGGTGTGCATCTCGAGGCGCGGGTCTTCCTTCAAGCGCCTCGTAGGGACGAGCGGCGCGCGTTCGAGCAGCGCGAGCCGCTCTTCCGCGCCGCGGTCTGTCCGCCGCCGCCAACCGCCGGCGACGAGCGCCTGCAGCTCCGCGGGACTCGCGCCGGCGCGCAGCGGGCCGCGCAGATCGATGCCGTGCTGGCCGTACAGGCAGAGATACCACATGCCGTCGGCGGTGATCCGGCTGCGATCGCAGCGCGCGCAAAACGGCGCCGTCGTCGACGCGATGATCCCGAACGTCGTGCCGTCCGGCAGGCGATAGCGCGCGGCGGGCGCACTTGATTCCTCGACGATCGGCTCGATCCGGCCGTAGCGATGCCCCAGAGTGGCGAGCATCTCCTCGCGGCCGACGACTTGGTCCATCGACCAGCGCGTCGCGCCGCCGACGTCCATGTATTCAATGAAGCGGATCTCGGCGGGGAGGGCGCGGGCGAACTCGAGCAGATCGGCAAGCTCGTCGTCGTTGACGCCGCGCATGACGACCGTGTCGAGCTTGAGCGACGCGAACCTCGCGCGCGCGGCGACGCGGATGCCGTCCAGCACCTGCGCGAGCGTGTCGCGTCGCGTGAGGGCGAGGGCGCGCTCGGCGCGCAGCGTGTCGAGGCTCACGGTGATGCGGTGCAGCCCCGCCGCACGTAGTGCCGCGGCGTGCTCGGCGAGGAGAACGCCGTTCGTCGTCAGCGCGAGGTCGCGCAGGCGCGGCTTCGC
>JBGPOW010000417.1:0-2278 GCA_041488235.1 Binatia bacterium | reverse complement strand
GCAACCTTCGCCGGCCCGCTCAAGAACGGCTGCGGCTCGCGATCGAGGCGGCACGCCCAGCCGTTCTCCCCGCCGACGTTGCTGGCGCCGACACCGGAATTCGGCAGGTCGTTGAAGCTGCCGTTCTCGTACGGGTAGCTGCCGGCGAGATCGGCGTTCGGCTTGGCGTGGTAGAACTGCGCGTAGCAGCCGCCCGAGATGACGTGCGTCCCGTTCCGGCACGCGAGCTTCGCCACGTACTGCGGCGCGTTCGATGGATCCGCGGCCGGCGCGAGGAGCGCGGTCTCGTAGGTGCACGAGGTGAGGCGCCGCGGTGTGCCGGGCAGCGGACGCTGGAAACGCT
Organism: Binatia bacterium; assembly: GCA_041488235.1. Lineage (GTDB taxonomy): Bacteria > Desulfobacterota > Binatia > UTPRO1 > UTPRO1 > DP-19. The sequence goes on along the minus strand of JBGPOW010000417.1, from coordinate 1,935 downwards.
GCACCGACTTGCCACCGCGTCCGCGCCCGAGGCAAACCGTGCGCTGAGCGCAGCGCTATACGGATCGCGTTGGCGCCGCATATGCGCAGCCGTGCCATCGCGATTTTTTCATTTCTCTACCGACGGTACGCACGATATTATGTCGATAACGATACGACGAATGTCGTACGTCATGACAAGAGCGATCCTATCGTTGCTCCTCGTGCTTGCGACGGCGAGCCATGCTCGAGCCGGCGAGCGCCGGCACGCGAGTGAGCATCTGCGCCTCGCCGCTCCGGCGGTCTTCGATCTCGTCGCGCCACGTCCCGTGCGCGACGCGCGCGCGCTCGTCGACCTCACCTTGCGCGACGACCTCGCGACGACGGAAGGCGGTCTGGCGCCGTTCTTCACGTTGCTGACGCCGCCGGTCACGACCGGTCGCGAGCGCAACGAGACGACCGCGCCGCTTCTGGCGTTCGGCGCGCGCGTCCAAGGACGAACGCTGGTCGCGTTCACGCGGCCGGGCGCGAGGACGGATCCCGACGACCGCGTCGTCTACCAGCGGCTGGTCGCGTCCAATCTCTTCTCCGGGCGCAGCTTCTCGGTGACGGTGTACGAGGATCACGCGCTCGGGCCGAGCTCGACGCAAATTCTCGGCTTCGGCGCGCGCTTGATGCTGCGTCCGACGCTCGAGATCCACGGCTGGCGGACGCGCGTCGAGATCTTCGCGTCGTACGACATGACGCAGGGGGCGACGGGGTTCGTCGCGCTCGTCGGTCGCCCGCCGTCGCTGGCAGCGCCTGCGCGCACGCAGTGAGGCGGCGGCACGCCGCGTAGCCGCCGCGGTTGCCCCCAGGACGCGTCTTCGCGTACCGTCGCGCCCATGGACGACTTCAAAGGACGCGTCGCGGTCGTGACGGGAGGCGGCGGTGGCATCGGCGCCGCGATGGCGGAAGCATTTGCCGCGCGTGGCGCGCGCATCGTGCTCGCCGATCTGCAACTCGACGCTGCGGAAGCGGTCGCCGCGCGGCTGCGCGCCGGCGGCGCCGAGGCAGTCGCGCTGCGGACCGACGTCACGTCGCGCGACGCCGTCGAGGCGCTCGCTGGCGAGACGGTTCGTCGCTTCGGCGGCGTGCACATCGTCTGCAACAACGCCGGCGTGGCGACGTTCGGCGACCTCGCCACCGCCACCCACGCCGACTGGGAGTTCACGATGCGCGTCAACTTCTGGGGTGTCGTGCACGGCGTCGAGGCGTTCCTCCGGCGGCTCCTCGCGCAAGGGCAGGGCGGTCACATCGTCAATACCGCGTCGATGGCCGGCCTCGTCGGCATGCAGTGGCTCGGCATCTACTCCGCCTCCAAGTTCGCCGTCGTCGGGCTCACCGAGGCCCTGCATCGCGAGCTGAAGCCGCACGGCATCGGCGCCAGCGTCCTCTGCCCGATGATCGTCGCGACCAACATCAACGAGAACTCGGTCACCCGCCGACCCGCCGAGCTGCGCAATCCCGGCGAGCCGGTGATCCCACAAGCCGCGGGCATGGTCGGGAGCACGATCGCGCCCGAGGAGGTTGCGAGACGCGTCGTGCGCGGCATCGAGCGCAAGGATCTCTACGTGCTCACGCACCCCGAGCAGCGCGAGATCTTGAAGCGACGGTGGATGCGGCAGGACCGCATGTTCGAATGATCACGTGTGTCATTCTGAGCCGCGCTCACGATTGACCGCGTCACGCGAGTGCACCGCACGGCGATTCGGTCGCCGCCCTGTGATCATTCGTTGACACCGGCGCGTAGCGGCTCGTAAACGACGCCCCGTCGGGACGATGCCTACCGGAAGGGTCACCGCTTCGAGCTTGCATCTCCGCGCCGCACCTGACGGCGAGATAACGGGTTCACTTCCCCGCGGCGCGACGCTGACCATCGTCGGCGAGACGGGTCAATGGCTCGAGGTGCAGTGCG
>JBGPOW010000416.1:0-2341 GCA_041488235.1 Binatia bacterium | reverse complement strand
TCGGCGTAACGCCGCGGGATCACTGGAGCTCGGCGATGAAGCGTTCGACCGCCGGCGCGAAGTGCCGCCCTTGACGGTGAACGATGCCGAGCGGCCGCATCAATGTCTCGTCGGAGATCTGCAGCGCGCAAAGCGTGCGGCTCTTCACCTCTTGTTTGATCGTCGGCTCCGGGACGATCGCAATGCCGGCGCCCATCTCGACGACGCGCTTGATCGTTTCGATGTTGTCGAGCTCCATGACGTACCGGACGGTCACCTTTTTCCTGCGCAGGACGCGGTCGAGCTCGCGGCGGGTGGGGATATCGCGCTCGTAGCCGACGAAGTTTTCGCCCTCGAGATCGGTGATGGCGACGGTGCGGCGCCGCGCCAGCGGATGATGTGTCGCGCACACCAGGACTAGGCGGTCCTCGCGAAACGGGATGATCGCGATTTGCGAGCGTCGCGTGGGATACGCGACGATGCCAAGATCGATGCGGCCGCTCAGTACGTCCTCGAAGATCTTCGTCGAGCGGCTGTACTCGAGGTGGACGTTCACCTGCGGGTACGCCTTCAAGAAGCTCTTCAGCGGCTCGGTGAGCTCATAGAGGCCGACGCTGTGGACGGTCGCGATCCGCACGCTGCCGCTCACCGTCGTGCCGAAGCTCTGTAGCTGCTCGCGCAGCTCGCGGTAGCGCGCCGTGATGTCCTTGCTGGCCTGGTAGAGCAGCTGCCCGGCGGGCGTCGGCTGCACGCGCCCTTTCGTGCGCTCGATGAGACGCCGGTCGAAGCGCGTCTCGAGCGCGCGCACCTGCTGGCTCACCGCCGACTGCGTGATGAAGTTCTGCGTCGCAGCTGCCGAGAAGCTGCCGCTCTCGACGAGGTCGCAGAAGACTTGCAGTGTCTCGAGATGCATGTGCGATTAGCAACGCTGATCGCGGACACGCGAAGCGCTAGCTGCTCTTATGTCGCGTCCGATCCGCTCGTGCAACTTCGGCCGCGATCGCACTCGGGTTACGCGAGGCGGTCGCGCGGGACGCGGCACTCGTTGGTCTGCACCCGTTGTGCGCAAACTTACCCTCTTGCGCACGTCGGGTGCAGACCGGCGAGCGCCGCGTCCCGACGGAGCGTCTCGCTTGAGCCGCCTCGACCGCGGCAGTAGCATCCGCGTATGCCCGCGATCGACTACTACGACCTGGATGCGCTGCTGACCGACGAGGAGCGCATGACGCGCGACAGCGTGCGCGCCTTCGTCGGGCGCGAATGCCTTCCCGTCCTCGAGCAGTGCCACAGTCGCGAGGAGTTCCCGAGCCACTTGATCCCGCGCATGGGAGAGCTCGGCTTCTTCGGCGCCAATCTCCGCGGCTACGGGTGCGCCGGCATGAACAACATCGCCTACGGCCTGATCATGCAGGAGCTCGAGCGCGCCGACAGCGGCCTGCGCTCGATGGCGTCGGTGCAGGGCGGACTCTCGATGTACGCGATCTACGCCTACGGCTCCGAGGAGCAGAAGCAGCGCTGGCTGCCGCCGATGGCGCGCGGCGAGGCGATCGGTTGCTTCGGGCTCACCGAGCCCGACCACGGCTCCGATCCGGGCGGCATGGAGACCCGCGCCCGCGACTCCGGCGGCGATTACGTGCTCTCCGGGGTGAAACGCTGGATCACGAACGGCAGCGTCGCCGACGTCTCGATCGTGTGGGCGAAGACGCCACCGGCCGGCGAGATCCGCGGCTTTCTCGTCGAGCGTGGCACCCCGGGATTCAGCGCCCACGACATCAAAGGCAAGTTCTCCCTGCGCGTGTCCATCACGTCGGAACTCGTTTTGGAGGACGTGCGCGTGCCGCGCACCGCGCTCTTGCCGAACGTGACCGGCTTGAAAGGCCCGTTCGGCTGCCTCAACCAAGCGCGCTACGGCATCGTCTGGGGCGCGATCGGCGCGGCGATGACGTGCTACGAGACGGCGCTCTCGTACGCGCAACAGCGGGTGCAGTTCGATCGCCCGATCGCCGGCTTTCAGCTCGTGCAACAGAAGCTCGTCGACATGGTGACGGAGATCACCAAAGGACAGCTCCTCGCCTATCGGCTCGGGCAGCTGAAGGACGCCGGCCGGGTGCGCGCGCAGCAGATCTCGCTCGCCAAGCGCAACAACGTGAGCCAGGCGCTGCACATCGCGCGGCTCGCCCGCGACATCCTCGGCGCGAACGGCATCGTCAACGAGTATCCGGTGATTCGCCACATGCTGAACCTCGAGACCGTCAATACGTACGAGGGGACGTACGACATGCATACGCTGATCGTCGGCCGCGACCTCACCGGTCTCGACGCCGTCCGTTGATCCGAAGCCGCGCCGCGTCGCGGGCTTGGA
>JBGPOW010000415.1:0-2370 GCA_041488235.1 Binatia bacterium | reverse complement strand
CGGCGGACTTGACACGCCTCGCCGTTCGGGCTGAAGCTCCGCCCCGCCGGCAACCACGGCAGCCATCGGACGCGTAGAGCGCGCTCGAGCGCGCAGAAGGAGGAGTCTCGATGAAGCCTCTCACGCTGACGATCTCAGTCACTGCTCTCCTGGGCATCATGGCGCTGACTACGCCGCAAGGCTCCCTGGCACAGGATGTCGCGAAGGTTGCACCGAATGACGTCAAGGTGCTGCTGGAGAACGACCACGTCCGGGTGCTCGACATCCGCATCAAGCCGGGGGGAAAACTGGCGATGCATTCCCACCCAGCGTATGTCCTCTACGCCTTGACCTCGGGGAAGACCAAGTCGACATCACCCGATGGCAAGACCGAGGAGCTGGACATCAAGGCTGGCGAGGCACGCTGGAACGATGGGCAGACGCACATCTCGGAGAACAGCGGGACCACAGAGGCTCACGTTGTGCTCGTCGAGATGAAGGGTTCGCACAAGAAGTAGGGTCTTGGGTCGTTGCGATGCGCGGGCGCGCTACGTCCGCGGCGCCGGCTGCGGCCCGCGGATGACGCGCCCGCGCGCCCATCGGCTCCCCGACGGCGTGATTCAGATTGTCCGGCGGGTGTCAGCTGCGCCGGCGATGCACTCTCTGCACAACACGCGCATCACGCGTCCATCGATCGAAACCGTGCCACCTTCGGCTGCTCCGCCGCCATCGGCGCGAGCCGCGCGACCGCGGCGCGCAGCGACTCGCGCGCGAGGTGCGCGTCGAGCGCGGCCTCCGATTCCCACGCCTCGATCATCGCGAACCGCGTCGGGTCCGCGACGTCCTGGCAGAGATCGTACTGCACACACCCGTCCTCGCGGCGCGCGGGCTCGACGAGGGTCGCGCGCGCGACCGCGATGAAGTCGTCGACGTGCTCGGGACGGACGGCGAAAGTGGCGATGACGCGGATTCCGGCGCTCATGAGTTGAGCGTGTACCCAATCGGCACGGCGCTCGCCAGCAGCGGCGCGCGACACGCCAACTCCCTCGCGTAGAACGACCCCGTGTGTTAGCTCCCCCACATGCAGACCACGAGTGAGCGCATCACCATCCCCGTCGGCGGCGCCTCGATGGGCGCGTACCTCGCGCGCCCGACGGGCGGCGGCACGCATCCTGGTGTGCTCGTCTTTCAGGAGATCTTCGGCATCAACCATCACATCCGCTCGGTCGCCGACCGCGTCGCCGCCGAAGGCTACGTCGCGCTGGCACCGGAGCTCTTCCATCGCACGGCGCCGGGCATCGAGCTCGGTTACGACGACGCCGGCTTGCAGCGCGGCATCGGCCTCATGGGTCAGGTGAAGTCGGCGGAGGTGATCGCCGACGTCTCCGCCGCCATCGATACCCTGAAGAAGCGCAGCGACGTCGGCGGGCGCGGACTCGGCGCGATGGGCTTCTGCTTCGGCGGCCACGTCACGTATCTCGCCGCGTGCGAGCTGCCGATCGCCGCCGCCGCGAGCTTCTACGGCGGCATGATCGCGGTCGGCACGCCGGGGAACGACGGCCCGCCGACGATCGAGCGCACGCAGAAGATCCGCGGCAAGATCCTCTGCTTCTTCGGTGACAAGGACGGCTACATCCCGGCGGATCAGGTCGAGCGCATCCGGCAAGAGCTCGCGCGGCACAAGATCCGTCACGAGGTCGTCGTCTATCCGAACGTCGGCCACGGCTTCTTCTGCGACGAGCGCCCCGACTACAGCGAGAGCGCAGCGAGCGACGCGTGGCGCCGCGTGAAAGACCTCTTCCGCGAAGAGCTGCCCTAGCCGCACGAGTGTATGACGACGGACTTCGTCGACGAGGCCGCGCGCCGCACGCGCGTGCACGCGACGACCGAGGTGCTCGTCGTCGGCGGCGGCACCGCCGGCACGGCGGCGGCGATCGCCGCGGCGCGCGCGGGCGCGCAGACGATGCTCGTCGAGCGCTACGGCGCGCTTGGCGGGATTGCGACCGACGGCCTCGTAATCTTGCTCCTGACGCTCGACGACGGCGCCGGACGGCAGATGATCCGCGGCCTCTGTCAGGAGATCACCGATCGCCTCGCCGCGCGCGGCGCCGCGGTCTTCCCGCCGGCGGGCGAATGGGGGGGCGAAGACCCAACGCTCATCGAGCATTACCGGCGATGGGGGCTCGTGTGGGGCTCGGGCCCGCACCGGGTGCGCTACTCCGTCGCGTATGACCCCGAGGACCTGCGCCTCGTGCTCAGCGAAATGGTGCGCGAGGCGGACGTGCGCCTCCTGCTCCACGCGTGGGGATGCGAGCCGGTACTCGACGGCGATCGCATCACTGCCGTCACCTTCCAAGGCAAGCAGGGACGCTTCGCGATCCGCGCCGACGT
>JBGPOW010000414.1:0-2404 GCA_041488235.1 Binatia bacterium | reverse complement strand
GGCGCGCGGCGCCGACGTCCTGGTGCACGAGGCGCAAGCGAACCATCTCATCGCGATGATCGGCGAGGCCGCCGCCGCCGTCGGTCGCGACCGCGTCGCCAAGATCATGCACGACATCCCGAGTTACCACACCAGTCCCGTCCAGGCGGCGGAGGCCGCGAACGAAGCGGGTGTCCGGCTGCTCGTGCTGTACCACCTCAACCCGCCGCCGCCGAACCGGTTCGTCGAGCGGGTGTTCGTGCGCGGCGTCGCGCAGGTTCGCGCCGATCACTGGGTGCTGGGCGACGACGGAACGCTCGTCGAGCTCCCCATCGGGTCGGACGCCGTCGCGGTGCGCACGGTGGAGTGACGCGCGCTCTGCCGGCCGTCGCGCCCGCTGCGCTCAGCGGAGCGCCAGCGCGGCGCAGACTGCCAAGCCGATCAAACAGACGGCGCCGACGACGAATGCAGTGCTGCGTAGCGTGCGCTGATCCGCGTAGTAGGCGAGCATGTGGACGGCACGGCTCACCACGAAGACCGCGACGAACCCATTCGTCCACGGCGCGTTGGCGCGAAGGAGGATCGCCGCCAGGCTGAGCAACAGGAACGTGGCGAGGTTCTCGTTCGTGTTCGCATGCGCGCGTGTGGCGCGGAAGAAGAAGTCGTCATGGCCGCCCGTGATCGGCATCCCCGGCACGTGTCCGGCGCCCATGGCGGCGGCGTCCGCGACGACGACCTGGATCAGGACGAGCACGCCCATGACGACGTAGCTTGCAACCGCGGTCGAGTACGGCGCGACGAGTTCCATCATGCCTGCGCGTTTCGCACATTCCGCGGCGGCGGAAAAGCGGTCGTGCATCGCGCGCGCATACGAGGTATGGGCGCTCCATGCCCTCCACCATCGACCTCTTCGTCCGTCGCGACGACCCGCGCCAATACCGCCTCGTCGAGTCGCCTGTCCCCGACGCCGCCGCGCTCGACGACGGCGACCTGCTCGTGCGCGTCGAGAAGTTCGGCTTCTCCGCGAACAACGTGACCTACGCCGTCCTCGGCAAGAGCCCGATCGTCAACTACTTCGACTTCTTCCCGACCGGCGATCCGGATTGGGGGCGGGTGCCGGTCTGGGGGATGGGCACGATCGCGGCGTCGCGGCACGCCGAGCTCGCAGCCGGCGAGCGGATGTACGGGTACTTTCCGCTCGCGCGTTTCACACGCCTGCGGCCGGCGCGGGCGACGGCGACGGGGTTCGAGGTCGATCGCGGCGCGCTCCCTGCGGCGTACAATCAATACACGCGCACGCGCGCCGACCCGTTCTATTTGCCGGGACGCGAGGACGCGATGATCGTGTTCCGGCCGCTCGTCTTGACGAGCATCCTGCTCGACGACTTCATCGCCGAGGGCAACGAGTGGTTCGATGCGGAGTCGGTGACGATCGCCTCGGCGTCGAGCAAGACGTCGTTCGCGCTCGCCGCAATGCTCGCGCGCCGCGGCTCCGCGCGCGCGGTCGTCGGCCTGACGTCGGCGCGCCACGCGGCGTTCGTCGCCGGGCTCGGCGTCTATTCGCAAGTCCTGACGTACGACCGCGTCCGCGAGCTGCCGCAGCGCCCGACGGTGCTCGTGGACGTCGCCGGCGACGCCGGGCTGCGCCAAGAGCTACGCCAGCACCTCGCGGGGAATCTCCGGACGACGATCACCGTCGGGATCTCGCACTGGGACAAAGCGGCCGTGCCCGATGCCGCCGCGCCGGCGACGCCACAGGCGCGCGCGGACGCCGAGCCGACGGTCTTCTTCTTCGCGCCCGCCTGGCTCGAGAAACGGCGGGAAGATTGGGGCGCCGCGGCGCTCGGCGCCCGGGTCGTGAGCGCGTGGCAGGAGATCATGGGCCGGGTCGACGCCTGGATGCGTATCGTCCGTGGCGAGGGCGCGGACGCGGTCACCGCTGTCTACGCCGCGATGGTCGCGGGCCGCTGCGGCCCGGACGAGGCGCACGTGCTCTCGCTCTGGCCCTGAGGCCCGGAGGCGCGGGTCGCCCGCACGCCGGCGCCGCTGCCGGTCAGCGCACCTCGAACTCGCGCGTCCGAGTACCGCTGCCGTCCAGCGTGAACGTCACTTTGTGACGGCCCTTGGGCCAGCCGCCCGCCGGCGCGAAGTGAAACTCGAAATGCGCCGGTTTCGTCGGATTGATCTGCTGCGTCTGGTCGGTGAGTGCCTGGCCGTCGGCGCCGACCCATTGCGCCTTCAGCGTCCCCGCGCCCGCGCCCTCGGTCGCGATCGAGGCGTAGATGGTGCTCGTCGAGGCGAACGTTTCCGACGGCGACGAGATGCTCTTGTCGTCGTTGACGTACGTGGCGAGATCGATGCTCGTGATCTTCAGCGGCTCCGCCGGCTTGCTGCAGGCTGCGAGCGCGCATCCCACGACCAGCAG
>JBGPOW010000413.1:0-2407 GCA_041488235.1 Binatia bacterium | reverse complement strand
GTGCACGTCGAGTCCCACATACCGTGTCATTGGGCTGCTCCTCCTTTTCTTGGGGCTCCGCGAGGATGACCCCGTAGTCCGCCGCGAACTCTATCGCGGTTCGGAGGGGCAGCCCGTCTTCATTGATACAAATCGGTGCGCGCCCATTCGGCGGGATGCGCTCTCAAACCCGCGGTGCGCGGTTCGATCCACGTTTCAGCGTCGACTGCAAATCCGTGCGCGTCCGCCGCGAGACCTGCCGGTGACAAACACTGGCGCTCTGATGAGCGCTGGCGTACGTCGAGACGACACGTTGCGCGCCGCGGGCGAGTGCAAATCCGTGTGCGCCTCGGCCGCGTGAACGGCACGCGTTCACTCAACCGCCCCGCAGCGCCGGCGCGACACGCTCGATGAAGCGCTCGGCCTGCGACGTGCCGCTGCCGACGTCGGCCAGATCCTGGAACCAGAGGATGATCAGCTCGGCGCCGCGGCCGATGAAGAAGCGCAGCTCCTCGATCACCTTCTCGGTCGTGCCGACGCAGCTGTCGTCGAGAAAGGCGTTGATGCGCTCCGGCTTCGTCGTCGGCCAATGGCGCTGGATGAACGCCTGGCGCTCGCGATCGTCGTCGAAGATGGCGCAGGTGCGCTCGACCGAGATGCGCAGCGTGCGCGGATCGCGGCCGACTTCGCGGCAGTGCCGATGCAGGATCTCGAGCTTCTGGTCGAAGACGCCGGGGCCGCGGTTGTGGTTCCAGCCGTCGGCGAGCTCGGCGACCATGCGGAGCGCAACGCGCTCGCCTTGGGCGCCGATCCAAAGCGGCGGGTGCGGCCGTTGCAGCGGCTTGGGCTCGTTCACCGCGTCCTTCACCGCGAGGTACTTGCCCTGGACCGTCGCGTGCTCCTCGGTCCACATCGCCTTCAGAATGCGCGCGGTGTCGGCCATGCGGTCGAGGCGGCCGCGAATGGTGCCGAACTCGTAGCCGTACGCCGCGAACTCGTCCTCCTTCCAGCCCGCTCCGAGGCCGACGTCGACGCGCCCGCCGCTGATGACGTCGACGCAGCTGCTGACCTTCGCGAGGTACGCGGGGTTGCGATAGAGCGCGCAGGTCACGAGCTGACCGAGGCGGATGCGCGACGTCGCCTCGGCGAGCGCTGTCATCGTCGTCCAACACTCGAACGTCGGCTGGATCTCCGTGCGTGGAACCGTGTGGAAGTGATCGTACAGCCAGAGCGAGTCGTAACCGAGACGCTCGAGCTCGAGGGCGACGCGCTTGGTACGCGTCCACTGCGCCGCCGCGCCTTCGACGTCGCGGAGCTCGAGCCGCCACCCTTGGGGAGCGAAGGTTCCGATCTGCACCATGCGAGTCCTCCTCGTCGCGACGATCGCGATCGCCGCGGGAGTCCTATCGCGTGGACGCGGCAGAGCTCAACGCCGCAGTCAGTGGCGAGAGCGGCGCACGGCTGCCGCCCGTCGCCGTGCGACGACGGGCATCGCGCGGCGCGGGAGGAGCGAGTGTCCTCCCGCGCGCGCTCGATGCTTCTCAGCGTCTCTTCGACGCCTTCGCGGGCGTGCGGCGCCGATTGCCGCCGCCGGCGGCGGTGCGCTTCTGCGACCGCGAGCGTCGCGCTGAACCCTTCGTCTCGGCGCCGCGGCCGCTGCTGCGCTTCTTCGCACTTGCGCTCGACGACTTCTGCGCCGCGCGCGCCCCGGCCGCGCGCTTCTTGTTGGCGCCGCGTTGCTTCGCCGCCGACTTCGCCGACCGGCACCGACCGCCACGTGCCGCCGTCCCCTTGCTTGCGCCGCCGCCGCTCCGCGCTCGCGCGCGCGTCCGGCGCTCCGACCCGCCGCGACCACGCGTTTGCGTCCGCGTCGCCTGCCCACCCTCCTCCTCAGCCATGCCCGTGCTTTCGGCGTTCCCGAAGATGAGGCCGCTCACGCCGCTCATGATGCGCTTGATCGTGGGCTGGCCGAGGGCCTCCTTGCGGGCCTGCATCTGCCCGCCGAGCTCCTGGAGCCGCTCTTGCCCGAGCTGTTCCTCGACCTTGGGGAACATCTCGCCCTCTTCCTCCTGCACGTGATGCTCGACGTTCTCCTGCAACACCGTCATCTTGGCGTCGAACTCTTCGTCCTCCGCGGACATGCCGCCGAGCTCGCGGAGTAGCGACTTCACCACGTTGTGCTCCTCGATCGACTCGTCGACGAGATCCTCCGTCCCCCCGACACCCTCTCGCACCGCGGGGTAGAAGATCTCCTCCTCGATCGTGGAGTGGGTCTCGAGCTCGCGCTGAATCTCCGAAAAGATGTTCTGCTTCGTCTCCTGGGCGCGGTCCCCCCGCTTCTCGAAACGCGCGAAGAGCTCCTTTACCGTCCCGTGATCCTTCCTCAGGAGCTGCGTGGCCGTCGTGCCACGCGCGCCCGCACGCGCCG
>JBGPOW010000412.1:0-2422 GCA_041488235.1 Binatia bacterium | reverse complement strand
GATGAAGTAGGTGAGCCCGTCGTACTTGTGCGCGCTGCTCGTGCGGCAGAGCATGATCATCCAGCTCGCGAAGTGCGCGAGGCTCGTCCACACCTTGTGGCCGTTGACGATCCAATTGTCGCCGTCGCGCACCGCCGCGGCCTGCACGCTCGCGAGGTCGCTGCCGGCGTTCGGCTCGGAGAAGCCCTGGCACCAGATCTCGTCGGCGGCGAAGAGCGGCGCCAGGTACCGGCGTTTCTGCTCCTCGGTGCCGTGGTTGAGGATCGTCGGCGCCGCCATGCCGAGGCCGATGATGTTGACCATGTACGGCACGCCGGCGCGGCCCATCTCCTGGGTCGCGATCGATTGGAACCCGCGGTGGCCGCCGCCGCCGTACTCCTTCGGGTAGTCGCAGCCGATGAGTCCGGCCTCGTAGCAACGCTTCTCCCAGTCGCAGAGGTAGCGCCGCTGCTCCTCGGTCATCACCTCGATCGGGCTCTGCGGCAGGCGAAAGCTCGGCGCCGGCGGACGGTGCTCGGCGAGCCAGCGGCGGCAATACTCACGGAACTCGGACTGCTCGGGGGTACTGGTGCGCTCGGACATGGGCTCCTCCAGACGGTGGTGCGAAGCGCACGAGGAATGACATGCGCTCCGCTCCGCGGCAAGTCGGACCACGCCCTGCGTGCGAGTACCGCGATCGCAGGACAACTCACATCGCGAGGCGTAACGATTCTATAATGTAACTTATACTACGCAGAGCATTGTCATGTTGTAACGAATGATGATGCGCTCGCGATATCGACCAGACGCCACTGTCGGCTCGCGCAGCGGCGCACGATTGCTCTGCGCAACGCGTCCAGGAAATCGCCGTCCGAACACGGACTTCGCGACGCAGCGCGTGGAATGCTTCTTGATCCTGCTCAGCGCCATGGCTCCCCGCAGAACGATGCTGCTGACGCTGTTCAAACTGACGGATCTCATGATCGTCGCGGCCTGCCTCGCGATCGCGGGCGCCCTCGGTGCACCGGCGCCGCTCGCGAACGCATGGCGCTCGCCGTTGCAGATGCAAGTCACCATCTCACACGTCCTTCTCGCCGCCGCGTACCTGCTGCTCTGGCACGTCGTGCTGAACGTCCGCGGCCTCTACCACTCGTACCGGCTGTCTCCGGTCTCGCGCGAGCTGCGCGATCTCTTGACGGCGATCGCGCTCGCCACCGCACCGCTGGCGCTCGCGGGCGTTGCCCTCGGGTTCCATACGATCACGCCGACGTTTCTCGTCGCGTTCGTCGCGGCGACGATCGTGGGGCTCGGTCTCGGTCGCCGGACGATGCGCGTGGTCGCCGGTCACGTACGCCGCCTCGGCCGCAATCTCCGCGACGTCGTGATCGTCGGTGACGACGGGCCGGCGCTCGACGCGGCGACACGCCTCGCACGCCGTGAGGCGCTCGGCTACCGCGTCGTCGAGATGCTGACGCTCGAGCCCGACGCGACGAACGGCGGGCGCGAGGCCAGCGCCGCCGCGCTCGTCGCACGCCTCGGTGCGATCCTCGACCACCAGCCGATCGACGAGGTGTTCATCGCGTTCTCGCTGGAAGAGGCGCAGCCGCTGATGCGACCCGTCATCGCGCTCTGCGAGGACCTCGGCGTCACCCTGCGCGTCATCGCCCAGCTCGCGCCCCTCGATTGGGCGCGCGCGTCGCTCGACGCGCTCGCGGGGCAGCCCGTGCTCACGATCTCGAGCGCGCCGCCGGAAAGCGTGTGGCTCGTCGCCAAGCGCCTGCTCGACGTCACGGCGGCGACGATCGGGCTGCTCGTGCTGGCGCCGCTCTTCCTCGCCGTCGCGATCGCCGTGAAGCGCGACTCGAAGGGGCCGATCTTCTTCGCGCAGACGCGCGTCGGGTTGAATCGCCACCGCTTCCGCATGTTCAAGTTCCGCACGATGTCGGTCGACGCCGAGGCGGCACAGGTCGCGCTCGAGCACCGGAACGAGGCGCAGGGCCCGGTCTTCAAGATCGAGAACGATCCGCGCGTCACGCGCGCCGGGCGCATCCTGCGCCGCTTGAGCCTCGACGAGCTGCCGCAGCTCGTGAACGTCCTGCTCGGCGACATGAGCCTCGTCGGCCCGCGGCCGTTGCCGCTGCGCGACGTGCGCCGCATGGACGTCCGTTGGCACCAACGCCGCTTCAGCGTGAAGCCGGGCATCACCTGCTCGTGGCAGGTCGAGAGCCGCCAGCCCGACTTCGACGAGTGGATCCGTTCCGACATCGAGTACATCCAGAACTGGTCCCTCGGTCGAGATCTGAAAATCCTCGCGCGCACGCTGCCGGCCGTGCTCAGCGGCAACGGCGTCTACTGACGTCGTCGCGTGCAAAGCGCGCATCGTTCCGCTATGCGAGCGGAATGGGACACGCGATGCGAATGACGATCGCGACGCTCGTGATCG
>JBGPOW010000411.1:0-2434 GCA_041488235.1 Binatia bacterium | reverse complement strand
GAGCAGGTCGCCGCGCACCGCCCCGACGTGCTCGGCGTGTCCGCAACGACGATCTCGATCACGAACGGCGCCCAAATCGCCGCCGCGGTGCGCGCCCGTCTGCCGAAGCTCCTCACGGTCGTCGGCGGGCCGCACGTCAGCGCCGCGCCGGAGGCGACGCTGCGCGCGTTCCCGGAGTTCGACTACGGCATCGCCGGCGAAGGCGAGCTCGCGTTTTTCGCACTGCTCGACGCGCTCGCCGCGGGCGAGCGTCCCGACGCGCTCACCGGTGTGATTGCCCGCACCGACGGCGGCGGCGTGATCGCGAACGCCCGCGCGCCCTACATCGACGACGTCGACAGCCTGCCGTTCCCCGCGTGGGACCTTCTCGGCGACGCCTTCCCGCATCGCTTCGGTCCCTCGATCTTCAACTACCGCTGCACGCCGGTCGCGACGCTCGTCACCTCACGCGGCTGTCCCTTCTCGTGCACGTTCTGCGACCGCTCGACGTCGGGAACGCGGGGCCGCTATCACAGCGTCGAGTACGTGATGGAGCTGTGCCACCAGCTCGCCGCGATGGGCACCCGCCACGTTCTCTTCTACGACGATCTCTTCACGGTGAAGAAGAAGCGCGTGATCGAGCTCTGCGAGGCGATGATCCGCGCACGCCTCCCCTTCACGTGGAGCTGCAACAGCCACCCGAATCTCCTCGATCTGCCGACGCTGCAGCTGATGAAGCGCGCCGGTTGCTGGCAGGTCGCGTACGGCATCGAGTCGGGATCGCAGCGGGTACTGAACGTCGTGAAGCACGAGGTGCGGCTCCCGCGCCTCAAGGAAACGCTGCGGCTCACGCGCGCCGCCGGCATTCGCGCCAAGGGCTACTTGATGATCGGCCACCCGACCGAAGACGTCGCGAGCCTGGAAGAGACCCGCAGATTTCTCGCCGAGGCCGACCTCGACATCGCGCAGGTGACGAAGTTCACGCCCTATCCCGGGACGCCCGCCTACCCGACGATCGGTCAGTACGGGACCTTCACCGAGAACTGGGAGCGCATGAACGCGATGAACTTTACGTTCATTCCGAACGGTCTCTCCGAGGAGATCCTCGAGGCGTATTTCCACCGCTGCTACCGCGCGTTCTATTCGCGGCCGCGGGTGCTCTGGGGCGTGGTGCGCTCCTTCGCCGCGCAGCCGAGCTACGTCCCGCGGTTTCTGCGCTACGCGCGCGCGTACATCGCGGGTACGTGGCGGCACCGCCGCGCCGAGCGCGACGCCATCGGCGCCGCGCTCGCGCACGCCACCTCCGGCCACGTCCCCGCGGCGCCGTGAACGTTCGCTCCTTGCTGCGGGCGCTCCGCTTCGACGGTCTCTGGTGGCGGAAGTTCGCCTACCTCGGCAGCGTCTACGGCCCGGAATGGTGGAAGCGCTACTCGCCGCCGTGGATCGCGGCGATCATCTTTCTCTGCGTCAAGCGCAACCGTCGCGGCGCGATCGCCAACATGCGGCGCGTGCTCGGCGCGCAGGGTTGGCTCCGCGACCATAGGAACGGGCTCAAAGTGTTCGTCAGCTTCGCGCACTGCTTGAACGAGGCACTCGAGTGCCTGAGCCCACGGCCGCAACCGATCACGATCGAGCGCCCCGCCGACGACCCGATCGAGGCGACCATCCAGGAGGGCCGCGGCGTCGTCCTCGTCACCTGTCACTTCGGCAACTGGGACGTCGCCGCGCGGACGCTCGCGCGTTACGGCCGTCCGTTCAATCTCGTCATGGCACGCGAGATCAACGAGACGACCGCCGACTACGTCCGCGAAGCGCGGGAGGCGGCGGGCATGCGCGTCCTGCTCTCCGACAGCTCCGTCTACGGACCCTTCAACATGTTGCGGGCGCTCAGGCGGAACGAGATCGTCGCGCTCCAGCTCGACCGTCCGATCGGCGGCGAGGGCGCGCGACGCGTCGAGTTCTTCGGCGCACCGGCATCGTTCCAGAGCGGCGCCATCCGTCTCGCGCGCCTCGCCGGGACGCCGGTCTTTCCGGTCTTCGTCGCGCGCCGCGGGCCGCGCCACTATCGCATCGTCATCGGCACCGAGCATCACGTGCCGCGCCACGCGAGCGCGGACGAGATGGACCGCGTCCTCGCAAGCATCATCGCCGAGTTCGAGGACGTCGTGCGCGAGTACCCCGATCAGTGGTTCCAGTTCGCGCCGTTCTGGCCCGACGACGGCGCCGCCGGCCCGGCAATCGCGGCGCCGTCGCGCGCGGGCACCGCGGACCGCGCCGCCGCGCGCGCCCGCTGAGCGCGTAACGTCGAGAGGACGATCGCCATGCGCATGCTGCATACGATGTTGCGGGTCGGGAACCTGGAACGCTCGCTCGCCTTCTACCGCGACGTCCTCGGCATGCAGTTGCTACGGAAGAAAGACTACGAGTCCGGCCGCTTCACGCTCGCCTTCGTCGG
>JBGPOW010000410.1:0-2465 GCA_041488235.1 Binatia bacterium | reverse complement strand
GAGCGCGATCGGCGTCTACAGCACCGCCGAGCTCGCCGCCGACAGCTTCGTCCCCGATCCGTCGGATCAGCTACCGGTGAGCGGCGGCGGCCCGACGGGGCTCGTCCTCGACGAGAGCCGCTCGCAACTCTACGTGCTGACACGCTTCGACGACGCGATCTCGGTCCTCAGCACCGCGACCGGTGAAGAGAAGAAGCACGTCGCGCTGCACGATGCCGAGCCGGCGAGCGTCGTCGGCGGTCGGCGGTTTCTCTACGACGCGCGCGCGACGTCGAGCCACGGCGACTCCGCGTGCGCCAGCTGCCACATCTTCGCCGACTTCGACAGCCTCGCATGGGACCTCGGCAACCCCGACGACGTCATCCTGAACAACCCCGGTCCCTTTCAGGTGGGACCGTTCATCAACCCCGACTTCCATCCGATGAAAGGGCCGATGACGACGCAGAGTTTGCGCGGCATGGCGAACCACGGACCCATGCACTGGCGCGGCGATCGCACCGGCGGCAACGACGCGCCGAGCGCGCAGCCGGACAGCGGCACGTTCGACGAGGTCGCCGCGTTCTTGAAGTTCAACCCCGCGTTCCAGGGTTTGGTCGGCCGCCACGATCAGCTCACCACGACGGAGATGCGCGCCTTCGCCGATTTCATCTTGCAGGTGACGTATCCGCCGAATCCGATCCGCAGCCTCGACGACTCGCTCACGATTGGCCAGCAGGCGGCCCGCAACATGTACTTCAACGACATCTCGGACACGCTGCAGACGTGCAACGGCTGCCATAACCTCGCGCCGGAGGCGAACGCCGTCTTCGGCGTCGCGGCGCCCGGGTTCTTCGGCGGCGACGGCGAGTCGAGCTTCGAGGGCGAGAGCCAGATCTTCAAGATTCCGCACCTGCGCAACATGTATCAAAAGGTCGGGATGTTCGGCTTCGCGGCGGTGCCGGGCGGCGGCGCCGCGAACCGCGGCGATCAAGTGCGCGGCTTCGGGTTCCTCCACGACGGGTCGGTCGACACGCTCTTCCGCTTCCATTCCGGCCAGGTCTTCACCCGCAGCGGGACGAACCCCGGCGGCTTCCTCGCCGGCGCCGCGGGCGATCCGATGCGTCGCAACATGGAAGCGTTCATGCTCGCGTACGACTCGAACTTGGCGCCGATCGTCGGCCAGCAGATCACCCGCACCGCGTCGACAGGCGCGGCCGAGGACGCACGCATCGACCTGCTGCTGCAACGCGCCGACGCGGGCGAGTGCGACGTCGTCGTCAAGGCGCTCGTCGCCGGCGTGCCGCGCGGCTACGTCTACGTGGGAGGCGGCACGTTCGTGAGCGACCGCGGCGCCGAGTTACCGCTCTCCGACGCCGATCTCCGCGCGCTCGCCGCGACGAGCGGCCAAGAGGTGACGTACACGAGCACGCCGCCGGGCTCGGGCGGGCGGATCGGCGTCGATCAGGACGACGACGGCTTCGCCGACGGCGACGAGCGCGACGCGGGCAGCGATCCCGCCGATGCGGCGAGCATCCCCACCGGGGTGCCGATGGCGTGCGACACGAGTGCGGCCGTGGTGTTCAAGCGCGCCAAGCTCCGCGACCTGAGCGGCGCCTTCTCGCTCAGCGCCGAGATCGCGCTCGGCTCGTACGCGCAGGCGCCGGTCGGCGTCGTCGCCGCGGACGGCGACGGTCCGATCTTCAACGCGACGATCGCGGGCGCGGCGATCGTCCCGAAGGGCACCGCGTTCCGCTATCACGCGCCGAGCGGCGCGAACGGCATCCGCACGCTCACGATACGCGCGAAGCGCAACACGCCAGGCGTCTTCAAAGTGACGCTGCGCGCGACGCACGCGTGGACGGCGGGGCTCGCCAACGACCCGCTCGCGACGCTCGTGACCCTCAACGTCGGCGGTCAGTGCTTCCGCGGGCCGGCGACGCACGTGCGCTGAGCGGCGGCGCGCCCGGTCACTCGTCGGCGTGCGCGTCGTCGTCGCCCGCGTGCTCGGCGGCGCGGCTCGGCGGCATGCGACCCGTCCACCACGTCCAGTCCATCGGGTACACGGCGGGGTCGAAGATCGCCCAGTAGAGATGCCAGACCACGATAGCGAGCGTCGCCAGCACCGCTTCCCAGAAGTGCAACGCGGTCGCGACCTCGGGGACCCATCCGGGGAGCCAGCGTAGCGTGAGGTTCTCGAACCAGAGCGCGAAGCCGGTCGCCGCCATCAGCGTCGACCCCCACATGAACGCCCAGTACTCGGCTTTCTCGGCGTAGTTGAACGTCCCCGAGTGCGGCGGCATCGGCCGGCGCCCGAAGTAGTAGGCGAGCATCTCTCGCAGCTCGCGGAGATCGCGCCACGCCGGGACGATGTGCCGCATGCCGGTACGGAGCCGGCGGTCGACGGCGATCTGGACGAGGTGCCACCCGACACCGACCAGCATGAGCACCGCGGCGACGCGATGCAGGGATCCACGGAGCGCCCAGCG
>JBGPOW010000409.1:0-2472 GCA_041488235.1 Binatia bacterium | reverse complement strand
CGCGGACGCGCATCGCGAGCGGCAAGGCGCGGGTGACGTCGCCGATCGCGCCGAGAAGCACGATCAGAATGCGCTCGGCCGCGACGCGCATCGCTCACTCCACCCTCGCGCCGAGGCAGGACCGCAGATACAGGAGCGCCGCCGTCGCCACCAGCGCGCCGACGGTGACGACCGAGATCGTCTCGAGATGCAACGACAGGCGCTTGCCGACGACCCCGCGCACACTGAGCGTGGTGAGCGCGAACGAGATCGTCAACATGATGGCGATGCGTCGCCGCTCGCCCGCCGAGAGATGCCACGCCTGCGGTTCGACGTCGCCACTCTCGATCGCACGCAGGTGCGGCGCGAGCCCGACCGCAAATCCGTCGGGCGGCGGCGGATCGCGGACGAACGCCGCGCGCCACAGCGCGGCGTAGCCGAGCATCAGGAACACGAAGTAGTGCTTCCAGGCGAGCGGCGAGAAGAGGACGCAGATCGCGAGCACGATCGCGAGCTCGACGACCGCCGCCGGCGAGCGCGGCGTCCGACCGCCGCGACGCGCCGCCAACGCGAAGAGCAGCGCGACGACGGCGAGCGTGCCGTAGACGAGCGCCGCGACGACGGGATCGTCGGACGCCTTGAAGCGTTTCGCCGCCGGCGTCCAGTAGAGCGCGCCGTGCGAGTAGAGACGGTCGATCATCGCATAGAGTGACTGGTTGCCCTTGCGAACCGGCCAACCGCCCGCCGCGAGGCGCAGCCAGAAGCGGACGTTCCTCCACCACTGCACCGGCCCCCAGACGACGATCGGCGCCGCCGTGGCGAGGAGCCCGCTGGCGATCGTCGCGACGAGCGCGCGCCACCACCGCTTGCAGAAGAAGTACGGCACGAAGAAGACCGGCAGCACCTTGATCGCCGCGGCGATACCGATGATGCCACCGCCCAGCGCCGGCCGGCCACGCACCAGCCACCGGCATCCGGCGAGACAGCAGAACAGGATGAAGAGGTTGATCTGCAGGCGGTCGAAGTTGCCGAGCAGAAACCGCGACGCGAGGACGAGCGGGCCGAGAAACGCGAGCGACGCGACCGAGATGCCGTCGCGCGACGAGAGCGTGAGCGGCCGGCGATACACCAGCTCGACCGTCATCTTCAGCATCGCATACACCAGGACCGCGTTGACGGCGAGCCAGACGCCACGCGCGAGATACACGCTGACGCTCGCGAGCAGCGCGAACGGCACGCAGACGACCGCGAAGAGCGGCGGCCAGGTATTGACGGTATCCGGCGCCGCGCCTTCGTAGATGTCGCGCCCGTGGAGCACGCGCGCACCCGCCTCGATGTAGTGGACGAAGTCCCCCTCCTCTTTGATGTTGCGCGCCGCCGAGGCGAGAAAGACGATCACAAGCGCGCCGAGCACCAGACGGGCGCGGGCGCGTTCGTCGGAGCGCAGCCGGTCGACCAACGCCCGCATCACACGCGCTCCCGGTATGCGCGATGGAACGCGGCGTGGTCCTCGCCGCGTTGCCGCTCAGGTGTCTCCAGCTTCGCGAGTGAGCGCGCCAGACGGCGGAGCGCGCGCCGGCGCGCGCGGCGCGCGACGCGATCGCGCAGCCGGGCACGATCGAGGTCGATCACGTGCACGTCGACGGTGCCGCGGGCGCGGCTCAGCAGAATGTTGCCGACGTTCAGGTCGCGGTGATGCAAGCCGCGGTCGTGCATCACCCGTACCGCGCGGGCCACGCCGGCGACGATTGCGGCGCGCTCGTCGCCGCGCGGATCGCGGCGCACGACGTCGCCGAGCGTCTCCGCGCCCGCGATCTCGCGCGTCACGATCGCGCCGCGATAGCCGCCCGGGACGCGGTCGACGCGCACGCCGAGGACCTCTGGTACCGCGATGCCGCGGCGGCGCGCCTCGGCCGTGAGCACGAGCTCGGCGAGCGGACGCGGCCGCCATCCGAAGTAGCGGTCGCGGATGAAATGGCGCAGCACGCCGCCGCGCCGATACCAGCGCAGCACGGCACGGCCGTCGCCCGCGAGGGTGATCGCCCATGTCGCGCCGCGACCGGCGCGGTTCAGGAGCTCGCCGTCGACGATCTCCGGCGTCGCGTCGAGCAGCGCGCGCACGACCGCATCGTGGAGATCGTCGCGCGCGACGACGAAGCCCATCCGGGTGTCGATCGCGGTGAAGCCGGCCGGCACCCGCCGCACCGACGGCGTCACACGCCGCGCGGCGGCGCGCTCCTCGCGCTCCCACACTTTGGCAGCGGTCAGCACGTCGCCGTACGTCTCCAAGACCGCCAGCACGACGCCGGGCACGCCGTCGCGCCGCCGTATCCATAGGCGGCGCAACAGCGCGCCGGCGGGGCGCGCGACGAAGTCGCCGACGCCGACCGACGCGCGCGCGCGCGCCGCACGGGTCGCCGCGCGATCGAGACGCGCGATCGCCGTCGTAATGTCCGGCTCCACGGTCACGAGGCGGCCCGGAAGCTCCACGGT
>JBGPOW010000408.1:0-2477 GCA_041488235.1 Binatia bacterium | reverse complement strand
GCTCGGCGGAGATCTGGTGCCCTTGCACGCCGTCGATGAGCTGCACGCTGACGCGCACGCGCCCCGCCGCTTCCTGGACGCTGCCCTCGACGACGTAACGTGCGCCGAGCTCGCGGCTCACCTGTCGGGGATCGACGCGCCGGCCTTTGTACGTGAACGTCGAGCTGCGCGAGATCACCGGGAACAGTCGAAACGCGGAGAGGCGCGCGATGAGGTCCTCGACGATGCCGTCTGCGAGGTACGCCTGCGCCGGATCGGTGCCGCGGTTCTCGAAAGGCAGGATGGCGATTGCCGGCCGACCGCTGAAGCCCGGCACCGGCGCGGGCGCCGCAGTCGCGCCCTCCGGCGGCGCCGCGAGCGGTCGCACGCGATACGCGCGCACCGGCGCCGGGATGTTCTTCAGCTGCTGCTCGCCGAGATCCTCGA
Source organism: Binatia bacterium (assembly GCA_041488235.1). Taxonomy (GTDB): domain Bacteria; phylum Desulfobacterota; class Binatia; order UTPRO1; family UTPRO1; genus DP-19. The sequence goes on along the minus strand of JBGPOW010000408.1, from coordinate 2,051 downwards.
ACGCACCCTGCACCTTGCCGCGCACCTGCTCGACGATCGCCGCCGACGCGCAGATGCCGCCCGGCTCCGCGAGCGCCTCGAGGCGCGCCGCGACGTTGATCGCGTCGCCGAGGATCTCGTCCTCGACGGGCAGGTCGCCGAGGTGAATACCGATGCGAAAGCGAAGTCGCCGCTCTTCCGGCAGTCCCGCCTCGCGCCGCGCCAGCTCCGTCTGCACGTCGAGCGCGCACGCCACCACGTCGACGGCACTCGCGAACTCCGCGAGGAGATTGTCGCCGACGGCGTTCACGACACGGCCGCGATGCTCGCGCACGAAGCCCGCGATCGTGTCGCGGTGCGAGCGCAACGTCTGCGCCGTCGCCGCCTCGTCCTCCGCCATGCGGCGGCTGTAGCCGACCGCGTCGGCGCTGAGGATCGCGGCGAGCTGCCGTCGCGCGTGGGTCGGTGGCGCGGGAGTCATGCTGTCGCGACGATTAGCGCGGCGACGACGCCACCGCAATTTCGTCGCGACACTCCTTGAAGACGTATGCCCGCGAGCGCACCTCAGCGCGCGGCGCCGGCGCGGACCTTGATCTCTTTCGTCGCGACCGGCGCGATGCTCGTTGCGGCGTTCGTGCCGTTGCAGAAGCGGTCGGAGGGATCGGCACCGGGGCCGCCGGGCGCGCCCCAGAAGTTGTTCGTCGCCTGCAAGATGACGCCGTCGGCGGTGAGCGTACCGCAGTTCAGATTCGGCGACGGAACGTTCACCGCGCCGCCGCCGTTCCCGAAGATGTTCGTCTTGCTGATCACGTTGCCGCCGCCGTTGACGAGGACGCCGACGCCGCCGTTGTCGACGACGGCACTCTTGGTGAGCAGGTTGTTTTGATTCAGCCGGAGGCCGTTGTGATTGGCGTTCGCAACACAGCCGATGATGACGTTGTCGTCGTCGAACAGAAACCCCTCGTCGATGTTGCCGACGGCGACATCGCCTTTGAACGTGTTGTTCGACTGCGCGTTGAATCCCTCGGAGTGGTTCCGCGTCGCGAGATTGTCGGTCACCGTGTTGCGGTTGTCGACGGTGAAGCCGTTGCCGCCGTTGTCAGTCGCGACGTTGCGCGCCAGCAGCGAGTCGTCCGTTCCCGAGCATGCGAACCCTTGGCTGCCGTTGGCGACGGCGCGATTGTCCGCGATGGTGGAGTGGCTGGTGCCGACGTTGAGACCGTTATGGGTGTTGCCGGCGAAGACGTTGCCGGCGACGACGATCATGTCGGCGTCGCTGTTGAGGCCGTCGTGGCCGCCGTCGGTGACGGTGAAGCCTTTGCCCTTCTGGCCGAACACCGTACCGGATACGTCGAGACGCACGACGTCGGCCGACGCGCCGCCGCCGTCGATGACCGTCACACCAGCGCCGTCGCGTGAGACGATCGTGAGGCGCTTCGTGACGTGGAGGACGCAGTTGCAGCCCGTGCCCACCTCGGCGGCCTCGTCGCCCGGGTCGAGGAAGTCACCGTCGCCGGCGAGGTCTCCGTAGCGGCCGGGACCGACCTGGATCGTCGCCCCGTCGCTCGCGAGCGCGACCGCGCGGCTGATCGAGCGACACGGTGCCGCTTTCGTACCGCAGGTCCCCGTATCGACGCCGTTCGCGGCGACGAGGAGCGTCGCGGCGCCGGCGACGCGCGCGAGCGCGAGGACGAGCATCGCGACGCACGCGGTCGCTCGCGCCGACGTGAACCCGGGCGGACGCAGCAGTGTGATCATGCGGCGGGGAAGCGTGCCAAGTTTCCACGCATGCGGTCAAGCGGGCACCGCAATTTTCGCCAAGATCCGCCGGCAGCGCTCGTGCAGAGTGGCGGCCAAGGAGGAATCATCATGGCTTCCATTCGCAAAGAGATCCTCGTCGACAACACACCGGAGCGGGTGTGGGACGCGCTCCGCGACGTCGGCAAGGTGCACGAGCGCGTCGCGCCCGGCTTCGTCGTCGCCACCCAGCTCGAGGAAGGCGCCCGCGTCGTCACGTTCGGCAACGGCATGACCGCGCGCGAGCTGATCGTCACCGTCGACGACGACGCCCG
>JBGPOW010000407.1:0-2520 GCA_041488235.1 Binatia bacterium | reverse complement strand
TGCGGCTCTTCACCGCGCGCGAGGGCTGACGTCGCTGGTCGGCTCTGCTAGGGAACGCGTCATGGACATTCCGCAGACGACACCGCCCGAGGCGTTCGACGTCCTGCAACAGCACTCCGACGCGATATATCTCGACGTGCGTACGGCGCCCGAGTTCGAGACCGGACACCCGGCCAGTGCGCGGCACGTACCGGTCATCTTTTACGTCGCCGGCGGCCAGCCGCGCCCCAACCCCGACTTCGTCGCCGCCGTCGAGGCGCTCGTCCCACGGACGACCAAGCTCCTCGTCGGCTGCCAAGCCGGCGGCCGCTCGCAGCGCGCCTGCGAGCTGCTGCACGCCGCCGGCTTCACCGACGTCACCAACGTGCAGGGCGGGTTCGGCGGCGCCCGCGACCAAACCGGCCGCGTGATCATCCCCGGCTGGCGCGACGCCGGTCTCCCCGTCGAGACGGGCGCAGCGAAATCCTGACGTGCCAATCCGCATCAACAAGGTCTACACGCGCACCGGCGACAAGGGCGACACGCACCTCGTCGGTGGGAAGCGCGTCCCCAAGGACGACCCGCGCATCGAGAGCTACGGCACGATCGACGAGCTGAACGCGATTCTCGGCATCGTGCGCGCATTCAACGACGCGGCGCCGCGGTCGCCGATCGCACCGCGCCTGGACGCCATTCTGCGACAGGTGCAAAACGAGCTCTTCGACCTCGGCAGCGAGCTCGCGACGCCGCCCGACGCGGAGTGGGAAGGCATGATCCGCATCGGCGACGAGCAGGTGAAAATCGTCGAGCGCACGATCGACGAGTGCCAGGAGGACCTCGAGCCGCTGAAATCCTTCATCTTGCCGGGCGGCGGCACGATCGCCGCGTTCCTGCATCAGGCGCGCACCGTCTGTCGCCGCGCCGAGCGCGACATCTTGCGGCTGCGCCGACGTGAGCCGATCGGCGGCGGCCCACTGCGCTACGTGAACCGTCTCTCCGATCTGCTCTTCGTCCTCTCCCGCTGGGTATCGAAGCATCTCGGCGAGCCGGAATACCTGTGGGAAAAGGGCCTCACGCTTCCCGCGGGACGTCCGCCGAAGCGCACGCGCGCCGCGGTACCCGCGGCGTCGACGAGGAGAGCGCGATGACGGCACCGATCTACCTCCGCCAGCTCGAGATCGGCCCCATGCAGAACTACGCCTACCTCGTCGGCGACCTGGAGACGCGCGAGGCCGCCGTCGTCGACGCCGCCTGGGACATCGACGCCATTCTCGACGTCGCGGCGAAGGACGGCATGACGATCACGAAGGCGCTGGTGACGCATTTCCACCCCGATCACCTCGGCGGCCGCTACATGGGCATGAACGTCATCGGCGCGACCGAGCTGCTCGCGAAGGTGCCGGTCAAGGTCTACATCAACAAGCGGGAGGCGGGCTTCGTGCATCGTATCTCGGATCTGTCGGCCTCGGACCTGATACCGGTCGAAGGCGGCGACGCCGTGAACGTCGGCAACGTGCCGGTCACGTTCATCCATACTCCGGGACACACGCCCGGCTCGCAGTGCTTCCTCGCCGGGGGCAACCTCATCTCGGGCGACACGCTCTTCATCGGCAGCTGCGGCCGCAGCGATCTCCCCGGCAGCGACCCCGCCGAGCTCTACCACAGCCTCAACCACACACTGCGGAATCTTCCCGACGAAACCGTGGTCTACCCGGGCCACAACTACGCCGACCGGCCGACGTCGACGATCGGCGATGAGAAACGCCGCAACATGTTCATGCGGTTCCAGTCGGTCGACGAGTTCCTCAGCTTCATGGGTCGCTGACACCACGCCGCCTGTCACGGCGCGTCAGAGCACTACCGCGCCGGCTCGCACACCCGAAACGATTTCTTCGCACAGCGGCGGTCTCGCGCGCATTTCAGTTGAGCTTCGGAGGACCGAGGTCTACAGTTCGAAGCCAATGATGGCGCATCGCAGCTCACTTCCGTCGGTCGACTCAGATCTCTTCGACAGCATCGCTGCGGGCGCGTCGGACCTTCCCGAGCGTCGTCTCTTGGCCGCGGTGCTCTTCGACGCGGTCTTGCAGCTCTCGCGTCGCGGCTCGGCGGGTGCCGCCGATGCGGAACGCTGGATCCGCTATCGCGACGACGACATGCCGTTCTCGTTCAGCGCGGTCTGCGAAGGCCTCGGGCTCGATCCCGAGTATCTGGCGCGCGGGCTCCTCGCATGGAATCCCGAGAGCGGCGAGAACGGCACGTCGATCCCGAGCCGCCGCGCGCTCGCGGCGCCGCGCCGCCATCGGGTCGCGCTTCCGGCACACCCGCGCCGGCGGCGTAACGACGCGATCGCCGGCTGAGCACCGGCGCGGCGCGTCTGTCGTCCGTTGCATGCGATCGGCGGCGCGCGTTGCGGCGCGGGCGCGCGAGCACGGGGTGCGCGGGCCGGCGCGCGCGCATGGCGGTCTGCGTCCCCGCGAACGCCACGCGCGCACGCTGACGTCCGAGTACCCGCGCGCGTCGTAGTCGGCGCGCAAATTCTAC
>JBGPOW010000406.1:0-2575 GCA_041488235.1 Binatia bacterium | reverse complement strand
TGACCGATGCGACACTCGAGAAATGACGAATACACCCCCGCGGGTAGACCGTGCGCGCGCAATCCACGCTGGACGCGCGTGACGACGCCGATGTCCTGCTGATTCGTGCGATCGAGCGCCTCGCGTCGAAAGTCGCGCAAGCCGGCGAGCTCGCCGCCAAGATCGAAGCTGCGCGCGACGAGCCGGATGCGCTCGGGCGCCACGGGATCGATGCGGAGATACGAGAACTCCGCCGGCGCCAGCACCGGGATGAGGTTCGGGAACACGTGGCCGAACCGCACGTACGTCCGTTCCTCCTCCGAGAGGTGCGCGAGCGGCGGAATCATCGCGCGATACTCCGGCTTGATGAGCGCGTGGGTGTAGCTCGACCACGACTCGAAGAAATGCCGCGCCGTCTTCGTTTCGACGAAGTCGTTCAATATGTCGTGGACGATCGCGACGTGGTAACCCTCGAGACCATTCTCGACGTAGACTTTCCAGTTGACGTCGACGTCGTACGTGTACTCGAACGCGAGCTCCATCTCGTCGCCGCGGGCGCGCTGCAGCGCCGCCGGGAGCTCCCCCGCCCATTCATCGAAGGACGGCGCCGCCGCATCGAGACAGCCGAACACCATCGGCCCGACGGTCGCAGTGCGGATCGGCAGCAGATTCATGTCACCGAGGTCACAGCCGTCGAACTCCTCGCGGCTCGGGACGGCGATCAGGCGCCCATCGGTACCGTAGCTCCAGGCGTGATACGGGCAGCTCAGCTGCCGGCCGCAGTTGCCGCGTCCCTCGACGATCGTCGCGCCGCGGTGCCGGCACGCGTTCACGAATCCGTGCACCGCGCCGTCGTGCCCGCGCACCACGACGATCGGCGTCGTCCCGATCGTGCTCGTGACGAAGTCACCGGGCATACGCAGCTCCGGAAGGTCGGCGACGTGGACCCAGGCGCGGTCGAAGATGCGCCGCATCTCCGCGTCGTACACCGCCGGAGAGGTGAACGCGCGCGGCGGCAGCAGGCGGCCTGTTTGCGGCGTCGAAAGGTCGATCCCGTCGATCGTGAGCGTCCGGTCCATCGATCAACCTCCCTGGCGCAGAATCATCACGCGCTCGTCGAAGCTATCACGGAGTCGTCCTGAGACAAGCGCGACGAGGATTCAGCGGACTTTCACGGCTCAGCGTATGGTGATGCTTCGCAGATTGGTCCATGTCGGCTCGGAATACCAAATGTCGACGAATTCACAGATCGAGGCCGCCTCTCTGGCGGCCATCGCATCGGCGACCGGTTTCCGCAGCAACGACTTGATGCTCGCAAATGCTGCGGGGCGCCTCGACGCCAACCCTGCAACGATCTCGCAAGCACGGTCGATCAGCGCTTCTGGGGCAACGACCTCGGCGACCAAGCCGATCTCCCGCGCTTCTGTGGGCGAGTACATGGCGCCGGAATACAGAATGTCGCTCGCCCGTGAGCCGGTCTGGAACTGCAACATCTCCACACTCCCGGCGAAGACCGACGACCCGAACGCAATCTCATTGAGCGAGATCCTCGCGCCCCCCTGCACCATGATCGCGCTGTCACAGGCCAGCGCAATCATGCAGCCGCCCGCAATCGTGTGACCGTTGAGCGCCGCCACGAGCGGCTTCGGATAGATGAAGAGATCGCGGTAAAGCGTCGTGAAGCCGGTTACAAAGTGCGTGAATCTCTCCCGCGGATAGGAGAGGAATTCCGGAACGTCGAAGCCGAACGAGAAGAATTTTCCGCGCCCGGTCAGCACGACGGCACCGACCGCGGTATCGCGCTGCAAGGTACTGAACGTCGCCGACAGCTCCTCGACGACGACCGGATTCAGAGCATTCACCTTCCCGCGTTCCAGGACGACCGTAGCGATCCCGCCATGCAACTCCACTTCGACAAAGCTCATGCTGCCTCCTGCGGACGCTTCTAGCGACCTACGGACACCTCGAGTCCGTCGTAGGCAGCCTCCACAGGCAACTCTGCGACGTGAGCGAGCATGTCGGAACCCATGTGAGTGACGATGAGGCGCTTGCAGTCCAGCTCGGAGCGGTGCCGCATGAGCGTGGCGTAGTCGAGATGAAACCGAACGGGTTTGTCGTAGAAGTATGCTTCGACGATGAACAGGTCGGCGCCGGCTACCGCGGGAACGAGCCGATCCGTCCACTCGGTGTCGCCCGAGTAGACGATCGTTCGACCGTCGAGCTCGACCCGGAGGGCGTAGGGAGGTGCGCCGCAGGCGTGAACGACCTCGTAGGGCGTGACACGCAATGGCCCCACGGAACTGGCGACACCTTCGGCAAGCTCGACGAACTCCGTTTCGAACTTCCGTTCGGCGCGCGACGAACCGGGGAAGAAGACCTCCATGGCTTGGGTGACTCGATCGGTGAGGCCCGGCGGCCCCACGATCAGGAGACGATGCGAGCGACGTGAGAACTGGCCGTCGAGAACGAGGAACGGGATTCCCCCGAAGTGATCTCCGTGCAAGTGGGTGATGAGGACCATATCGATGTCGTTGGGATCGACACCCGCTCGCTTGAGCGCGATCAGCGACGAAGCGCCGCAGTCGATGAGGAAACG
>JBGPOW010000405.1:0-2627 GCA_041488235.1 Binatia bacterium | reverse complement strand
GTAACGGTCGGCAATGGCAACGTGAGCGACGGGAGGGGAAGCGTAACCGTCGGCAGCGCGAGGGTGAACGTCGGAGTGGCCGTCACCGTGACTTCCGGTGTCACCGTCGCCGTCGGCAATGGGAGCGTCGGGAGCGGCAGCGTGACGCTCGGCAGCGGCAGCGTGATGCTCGGCAGCGGCAGCGTGATCGACGGCAGCGGCAGCGTCGGGAGCGGCAGCGTGATGCTCGGCAACGGCAGCGTCACCGTGGGTACCGGCAAGGTGATCGTCGGGACTGGCAGCGTTGGCGTTGGACCCGGCACCGTCGGGGTCGGAACCGGTAACGTCGCCGTCGGACCAGGCGCCGTGGGGGTCGGAACCGGCAACGTTGTCGTGGCCGTCGCGACAGGTGGCGTCGGCGTCGCCGGGGACGGCGTCGGAGTCCTGGTGGCACTGATGCCGCCGTTGCACTCCGGTGGATAGGTCTCGGCCGCCGGCACCGAGAGCGCGTCGACGCAGTCGCCCTTGAATGTATCGACGCAATCGACGCAGGCGATGAGGGCGGGCATGTCCGTGACCGATGCCGCGCACGAACTACCGTACGGCACCGTCACGTCGGGGCAGTTCGCGGGAAAACCGATCGTCGCAGGGTCGAGGTCGTCGCTGCCGCCGCAGGTGCGATCCGGGCCGCCGCAGGCCTTGCAGATGCCCTTCACCTTCTTGAACTCCGCTTTCGCGATCGACGTGGATGCAATCGAGTCCGGGCACGGCGGGCTCGCGAAGTCGAAGAGCACCCGGTTCTCGCATTTTTGCAGCGCACGCATCTGAGCGTTGAAGAACTTCTCGGTGAACTTGCCGATGGCGCGCTGGCAGACGAGGGCGCTGCTGCCCGCCGGCGCCGGGGTGAAGCTGCCATACGTGAGCGCGAGGGCTTGGTGAGCGGCCGCGATGTCGACGCAGGACAAGCAGTCGGCGATGTCGCCGCAATCCGCGATCGCGTTCGTACACGAGCCGTTCTCGAAGTTCGGACACGCGCCGATGTCCCAACCGATCGTCGACAGCGGCTCGTCGTCGGCGTCGCCGCACTGATGGTTGTGCCCGCCGCAGTTCGCCGCGAGCCGCACGTGTAGCGACGCGTTCAGCCTCGCGAGACGTGTGCTCGTGCGCGCGTCGGGACACGGTCCGGGAATGGAGCCCTTCAGCACCGCGTCGTTGCACTTGCGGAGCGCCTTGTAATACAGCCGCGCGAATTTCGTCGAGGCGACGCTGATCGCGCGCTCGCATTGGCGCGCGTCGGCGTGGCTCAGCCGAGGGACGACGACGATGCCGAGGACGAGCGCGGCGCGGATCACGAAAAGAGATGAACGGCACATGGGGTCGACTCCTGCTAGGGGGACTGACCGCCCGCACGTCACAACGCGTGCGAATGCGGAAGCTACGCTAGCTGCTTGCGACGCGTCGCCCCGTTGTTCGGCAGTCGGGTCGACAGCGACACGTGATCCGCCGGGCGGAAACACGTGAGGCCGGGCGGAAACCGCGTCACGTCGCGCCCGGACGGCGTTTCACGACTTATCGCGCGGCTAAACCACGGCGCGGAGACGCGTGCGCCATTCCCGTCGCGGTCCCGTCCAGCGCGTCGTCCTCAGGTCCACTCTTCCGCCGGCGTCGAAGCGGACGCCTTCCTCTTCCAGTCGCTCGCGCTGGATGTCCGCCCAGAAGCCGTCGCGATGCGTGCACCGTCCGGCGGCATTGATCACGCGGTGCCACGGCACGCTCTCGACGAGCGGTCCGCGCAAGGCGCCGAGCGCGACGCCGACGGCACGTGCACCGTGCGGCTGCCCGAGAATCGCCGCGACTTGCCCGTACGTCACCACCTTGCCGCGGGGGACGCGGCGGACGAGACGATAGACGAGGCGATAGAAGGGCGGCTGATCGGCGCCTGCAGTCGGGCGCGGGCGGCGGTGGCAGCGCGGTCGCGGCTCGACGTGAACACCGTGCGGACCGTCCAGGCGCGCCGTCGTGCGGCGGCGACGACGCGAGCGCGGCGTATCCGGCAACGGACTAGCGGCCGCTCTGCGCCTCGCGCGCGACGATGACCGCGTCGGCGCGCGGCAGTGCGCTCACCGGCAGCGCCTCGCCCGTGTCGACGGCGAGCGCCCGGCTCACCATCTGCTCGAAGTGACCGATGCGACACTCGAGAAATGACGAATGCACCCCCGCGGGTAGACCGTGCGCGCGCAATCCACGCTGGACGCGCGTGACGACGCCGATGTCCTGCTGATTCGTCCGGTCGAGCGCCTCGCGCCGGAAGTCGCGCAAGCCGGCGAGCTCGCCGCCGAGATCGAAGCTGCGCGCGACGAGCCGGATGCGCTCGGGCGCCACGGGATCGATGCGGAGATACGAGAATTCCGCCGGCGCCAGCACCGGGATGAGGTTCGGGAACACGTGGCCGAACCGCACGTACGTCCGTTCCTCCTCCGAGAGGTGCGCGAGCGGCGGAATCATCGCGCGATACTCCGGCTTGATGAACGCGTGGGTGTAGCTCGACCACGACTCGAAGAAATGCCGCGCCGTCTTCGTTTCGACGAAGTCGTTCAATATGTCGTGGACGATCGCGACGTGGTAACCCTCGAGACCATTCTCGACGT
>JBGPOW010000404.1:0-2650 GCA_041488235.1 Binatia bacterium | reverse complement strand
GGCCTCGGGCACGACCACGCCGCGCTTGATCGGCTTCGTGCCCGGCAGTGGGAAGACCGTGATGCCGCCGGTCTCGCCGGCGGCGATCAGCGCCGGAATCGCGTCGCGCGCGTCGATGCCCTCCTCGTCGCCTTGCCCGATCGGCGTCGGCACGCCCTGCGAACGGTCCGCGGCGCGCGTGATGCGCCGAGGAACGACGGGCTCACGCTCCACGGCCGGCCCGGTGACCGTCTTCAGCGCCGCATGGGGATCCGCGGGCTCCTGCGTGGCACGTCGCGACGCGCGCGGTGCGATCGCGTCGGACGCGTCCGTGTCGGCGGCGAGGCGCTGCGGCGGCGCGTCGGCCGGCGGCGCCGGGCGCGCGCCCGCCGGCGCGAGTCGGAGGACGGCGATCACGACCGCGGTCACCAAGACTGGGATTCCGATCGCAACCGCGATCAGCCACCCTGCCGTGCGCCCGGATTTCACCGTCCGCACACCGTCACGATCTATGGAGACGCGGCTCTGGCGGGGGCGACTCGGCATGGCGACCGATCGAAATAATACGAGAGGCCGTACGCACGCTGCAACACGCCCTGGCGCGCGCGTGCCGCGCGGAGGGCAGCGGCGCGTGCGATGTCGCGTCACGCCGCGGCGATCACGCGGCGGCCCGTCGCACCCGCGTGTGCAGGTACGACGGGCCGCCAGCAATCATTCAGGGCGTCGCGGGGTTGTAGACCGAGAGCGCCCAGCCCATGCGCTCGTGACCGTACTGGTTCCAGACCGGGTTCTTGCCGCCGCTGATCGTCACGAAGTCCGGCGGACCCGAGCCCGTCCCGGTGCCGCCGAAGAACCCGACGCCGATCGTCGACGACAGGTAGTACGTCGGGTGCGTGTCGTCGGACTGGATGTAGTCGTAGCTGGTGCCGGCGCTCACGAAGTGCGTGTTGGCGTCGCGGATCGTCGAGCGCAGGGTCGAGGTGATACGGGTGACGTACGCCGCCTCGGACTCGCCTTGGACATAGCGCAAGGCGTCCGAGTCGATCTGGCCGTCGCCGTTCGAGTCGTAATCGGCGCCCATGTACTGCGCGAAGTCGTCGGCGCACTGGAAGCCGTAGGTGTTGGCGAAGTTGCAGGCGCGCCAGTTCATGCGCGCGATGTACGGCAGGAACACCTGCTGCTTGTTCACCTTCGCGTGCGTCGTCGCATCGGTGCAGCCGCTGAGCGCGTTGTCGGCGTTGTAGCCGGGATAGTAGAGGTTGGCGACGACCTTCAGCTTGATGCCGGAGTACGCGTTGGCGTTGATGTATGTCATCGCGTTCTGCAGATACGTCGTGCAGTTCGCCTGCGCATTGTTGAGCGGCGTGTAGTCGCACGTGCCGCTCTGGCCGGCGAAGCTGCTGCGCGCCTGCAGGCCGTCGTTGCCGCACATCTCGAAGGTGACGACGCGGGTGTTCGTCGTCTGCATGTACGAGCGCTCGGCGACGATCTTGTTGTTGTAGATGTCGGATGCGACCGCGCCCGATTTGCAGCGGCGGATCACCTCGATGTCGCTGTTCCACAGCGCCGACATGTACTCGCCGTCGGCCCACGGGGCGGCGCGACGCGCGACGTTGGAGAGCGAGCCGTGGTACCCGGCGTAGATCGAGTCGCCGTACGCGGTGATCCGGTACTTCGCGGTCGTGCCGGCACGATCGATCGTCCACGACGTGTTCTGGGTGATGGTGTTCGCGTGCACCTCGGAGCTCACGAGGAACGTCGCCGCTGCGACCGTCAGCAGGGGAATGAATCCGAGCCTCCGCTTCATGGTGCCTCCTGTCAGGTTGTGAGCCGCTCGAGCGCGGCCGGGTGAGGCCGCTTAGCATCGACGCGGGAGTTTTGGCCAGCAGAAAATGATGACGCACGTCGCCAAGCGGCGGCGGGTAGTGTCCTAGCTAGGGCAACTACATACTTGACTAACTGGGGTTCCGGTGCTATCTTTCGTCCATGAGCACGAAGGAAAGCACGCCGAGGACGCTGACCGCAGCCATCCGCTACTTCTCCAGTGAGGAACGCTGCATCGCCTATCTTGCCGCCCGCCGCTGGCCAGATGGTGAGGTGAAGTGCCCGTCTTGCGGGAGCACCGCCGTTCTTTACTTGAAGAATCAGCACCGTTGGAAGTGCGGTAACGACCATCCGCGCCGCCAGTTCTCGATCAAGGTTGGGACGATCTTCGAGGATTCGCCGCTCTCGCTGACCAAGTGGTTGCCCGCCGTCTGGATGATCGGCAACTGCAAGAACGGCGTCAGCTCGCTGGAGATCGCCCGCGACATCGGCGTCACGCAAAAGACCGCGTGGTTCATGCTCCACCGCATCCGGTTCGCGATGCAGCGCGGCACCTTCGAGAAGATGGGCGGCGGCGGTCCGGTGGAGGCCGACGAGACGTTCATCGGCGGCAAGGCGCGCAACATGCACAAGGGTAAGCGCGCCGAGAAGATCACCGGCACGGGCGGCAAGGGCAAGGCGCTCGTGATGGGGTTGCTCGATCGCGAGACCCGTACGGTGCGCGTGAAGCATCTCGCCGACCGGACGCGCGCCACGCTCCATGCAGAGATCAAAGATCACGTCACGCCGGGTTCCGAAGTGTTCACCGACGAGTTCGTGTCCTACACCGGATTGAGCAAGGAATTCG
>JBGPOW010000403.1:0-2655 GCA_041488235.1 Binatia bacterium | reverse complement strand
CCCCCAATCTCGCCCGCGCGCAGGGATGAGGGCGTCACGGCGCCGCTCGCGGCGGCCATCGCGGGGGCGTCGAGCCCGGCGGTGCCGAGCACCTCCACTGTGTGCTCGCCGAGGAGCGGCGGGCGGCGGTGGATCGCCCACGGCGTCGCGCCGAAGATGTAGGGCGCGCCCGGATAGCGTATCGCAACGCCGAGCTCGGGATGCGCGATCGGGACGAAGAAGCCGCGCGCGGCGAGCTGCGGGTCTTCGAGCTGCGCCTCCGGCGGGCGCACGATCGCGTACGGGATGCGTCGCAGCTGCGCGCCGTCCATGATCTCGGCGACGGTGTGATCCTTTACCCACGCGTCGAGGACGTCGAAGAGGTGTTCCGCGTGGATGCGGCGGTAGTTGAAGTCCTCCCATTCCTCCGCGAGCAGATCCTCCGCCTTTCCGTCGGCGGCGACCCACTCGACGAGCGACGTCCAGTCTCCGAGCGTGCAATGCAGGATGTGACCGTCGCGACAGCGGCCGACGCGGAAGTATCGCGTCCAGTGCAGGCTGCCGCCGCGGCGGTGCACGGTGCCGTTTTGATGAAAGAAGGGCGCGACGTGCTCGACGGCTGCGGCCGTCGCCTCGAGAACACTGACGTCGACGTGCTGGCCGCGACCGAGACGCGCGCGAGCGTGCAACGCGCAGAGGATTCCGATCGCGGCGGTGAGGCCGGCGCAATGGAACGCCTGCGGACCGAGCGGGTGGAGCGGGGTGCCGTTCGGAAAGCCGTTCACGTACACCATGCCCGCGAGCGCGGCGGCGACCAGCTCGGACCCGAGACGATCGCGCCACGGTCCCGTCTGGCCGAACGGCGTGATCGACGCCACGACGAGACGGGCGTTGCGCGCGGCGAGCGTCTCGTAATCGAGGTTGCGGCGCGCCATCGCGCCGGGCGCGTCGGTCTCGATGATCACGTCCGCCGTCTCGGCGAGCACGACGAAGGCGTCGCGACCGGCGGTGGACTCCAGATCGAGTACGACTGAGCGCGTGCTCGTCGCGTAGTACCAGTGGAAGAGGCTGCGATCCCGGTGCGGCTCGTCGCGCCAGAAGGGTCCGATCGTGCGCGCGCGGAGACCGCCGGGCGGCTCGATCGCGATCACGTCCGCACCGAGGTCGCCGAGGAGCTTCCCAGCGAGCGCGCCGCTCTCGTCGGCGAGATCGAGGACGCGGATACCGTCGAGCGGTCCGGCAGGCGACGCTTCAGCGTTCATCGCGAAGCGTGTTAGCGTGCGCGGCTGTCGCAAGCCACCTCAGCCGACGCGCGCGACGTGACGCCGCGCCGCCGCAATACACGCGGACGCCGTCGCGACCGGGGCGTCCGCTGCGTCGCAACGTGTCAGGAGGAAGCCATGCGAGGGCACAGCAGGATGTGGATGACCGTCGCCGCCGTGAGCGTGACCGTCGCGACGACCGTCGTTTCAGGTCGCGCGCGCGCCGCCGGCCCGTCGCTGCTCGACGGCACGATCGTCGATCTGTCGTATGCCTACGACGACACGACGATCTTCTGGCCGACCGAGGAAGGCTTCAAGCTCGAGCGCGAGCACGGCGAGGTGACCGAGAAGGGCTACTACTACGCGTCGAACAAGTTCTGCACTCCGGAGCACGGCGGGACGCACATCGACGCGCCGCTGCACTTCAACGCCAGCGGGAAGAGCGTCGACGCGCTGCCTCTCGAGCAACTGATGGGCGATGCGGTCGTCGTCGACGTGAGCGACGCCGTCGCGGGGAAACCCGACTATCAGGTGCGGGTACCGGACCTCCGAACGTGGGAGAACGCGCACAGCCGCATCCCGCACCATACGATCGTGCTGCTGCGAACCGGGTTCGGCAAACGATGGCCCGATCGCGCGACCTATCTCGGGACGGACGAGCGTGGAACGGGCGCCGTCGCGAAGCTGCATTTTCCCGGGCTCCATCCCGAGGCCGCGCGTTGGCTCGTGAGCGAGCGCGAGATCAAAGCCGTCGGCATCGACACGGCGAGCATCGACTACGGGCAGTCGACGATGTTCGAGACGCACGTCGCGCTTTTCGCGCAGGGCGTGCCGGCATTCGAGAACCTGGCGAATCTCGACCGCGTACCGGTACGCGGCGCGACCGTGATCGCGCTGCCGATGAAGATTCGCGGCGGCAGCGGCGGCCCGCTGCGGATCATCGCGATCGTGCCGCGGTGAAATTTTCCGGTCGCATTGTCACTGCCATGAGCGCGCGCTAAGGGGGGCTGATGGACATCAAGGCCGGGGCAGGCGAGCGTGTGAAGGATGCGACGCGCGAGCTCCTCGCGCTCAGCCACCGCATTCACGCGCATCCCGAGCTCGGATTCGAGGAGGAGCGCGCCGCCGCATGGACCGCTGCGGCGCTCGACGAGGCCGGGTTCGCCGTCGAGCGCGGCATTTGCGAGCTGCCGACGGCGTTTCGCGCCCGCGTCGGCAACGGCCCGCTGCACCTCGCGATCTGCGCCGAGTACGATTGTCTGCCGGCGATCGGCCACGCCTGCGGCCACAACATCATCGCCGCCAGCGCCGTGGGCGCGGCGCTGGCGTTGGCGCGTGTCGCCGACGACGTGGGGCTCACCGTGACGGTCGTCGGTACGCCCGCGGAAGAGGGCGGCGGCGGCAAGATCATGCT
>JBGPOW010000402.1:0-2659 GCA_041488235.1 Binatia bacterium | reverse complement strand
CGTCGGCTGCGCCGAGCTCGGATCGCGGATCGGCGACACGCTGACGGCGAGCACACGCCGGTCGGGATCCGCGAGCGTGATCTCGCACACGGCCGGCTCGGTCCCGCCCCATTCCGCGAGCGAGCGCAGGAGGCCTTGCAGCTCCGGGTCGCGGCACATCTCGACGAGGTGCCGGCCGCGGTAATCGGGACCGCTTTCGAGCCCGAAGATGTCCTCGGCACGGCGGTTGATCAGCACGACCTGGCCGGCGGTAGACACGACGACCACCCCTTCGACCATCGCGCGCAGGATGCCGCCGACTTTCTCGTTCTCCTCGCGTAGCTCGAGAAACGACGCGCGCAGCCGGGCGCTCATCTCGTTCAGGTTCGTCTCGAGAATGCCGAGCTGGTCGCGGCGCGTGACCGCGAGGCGCGCCGAGAAGTCGCCACCGGCGACGCTGCGCGAGAAATCCACCATGTGCTCGAGGCGACCGCCGATCGTGTTCGCCACGTAAAGCGCCGGCACGAACCCGACGAGGACGCTGCCGATCACGCCGAGCAGCACGATCGTCCCGAGCTGGCGATCGGGACCGGCGACGAACTCCGCCGGCGTCGCGACCCGTACGAAACGCGTGCCAGGCCCCTCACCGCTACGAATCGCGGCGTACAGCAACGAATGGTGCACGGTCGCGCTTTTCCGCCGGTCGAGACCCTCGCCCGTCGCGAGCGCCGCTTGCACCTCGGGACGGTCGAGGTGGTTTACCATGCGATCGGGATCCGCCTCACTGTCGCACAGCACGAGACCGGTCGCGTCGATGATCGTCAGGCGTGTGGCGCTGCCACGCACTTGGTCGCGACACCAGTCCTCGAGGGCCGCGCCGTCCAAATGCGGCGGGACGTGTGCCGCGATGCTGCGCGCCTGCTGAATGGCCGCGGCGCCGGCCATCGGGATCGCCGTCGACTCGACCGCGTGGCGGATGACCAGGTACGCCACCAGCAAGAGCGGCGGCACCGTGATGAGGTACGGAACGAGCAGGTAGACGGCGAGTCTAGACGTCGAGCGCGGCATCGTTGAACTTGTAGCCGACACCGCGCAACGTGACGATCAGCTCGGGATGGGCGTCGTCGCGCTCGATGTGCATGCGCAAGCGCCGCACGTGCACGTCGACCGTGCGCGGCTCGACGTACGTGTCCCGCCCCCAGACCATGTCGAGGAGTTGCGCGCGCTCGAACACGCGGTTCGGATGGCGGACGAAGAACGCCAGCAGCTCGAACTCGCGGAGGCTGAGCTCGGCCTCCCGATCGTCGAGGAATACCTGGTAGGTGTCGAAGTCGATGCGGAGGCGGCCGCGCTGATACATCTCGTGCGGACGATCGAGCTCGGGGCCGAGCGCACGCCGCAGCACCGCGCGCACCCGTGCGATCAGCTCGCGTGGACTGAACGGCTTCGTGACGTAGTCGTCGGCGCCCATCTCGAGGCCGACGACCTTGTCGACCTCGGCCGCCTTCGCCGTGAGCATCAAGATCGGCAGCCGCGCGGTCTCGTCGCCGAGGCGAATGGCGCGACAGATCTCGAGCCCGGACATGCCGGGGAGCATGATGTCGAGGATGACGAGTGCCGGCCGCTCGCGTTGCACGAGCGCCAGCGCCAGCTCGCCCTCTTCCGCCTCGAGCACGCTGAACCCTTCCTGCTCGAGGTTGTAGCGAACCAGCTCGCGGATGTCCTTCTCGTCCTCGACGACGAGAATCTTCTTCTTCTCCGGGCCCCCCATCCCGACCCGTTTATCCAACATCGAGGTGCGAATCACGTGACGGGGACGTTACCAGATCGTTACGGTGTTGCCGAAGGCGTAACCGGCGCGGCGCTACAGAGTCCGCGCAGGACGCGCCCCTGGGCATCGGCCGCGATCGGGCCGTGGTCGAGGCGGGCGACGTCGCGCAAACCGAGGCAGCCGAGCAGCGTCCGGCCGACGTCGGCGGCGTGCACGTCGTCACAACGATCACCGGCCGCAGCACCGCCGCCGAGCGCGACGACGGGCACGTCGGTCTCCGCGGGGGCACCATGATTCCCCAGCAGCCGCGCGTCGTCGCCGTCGCTCGCGGCGAACGTATAGCCGGGCTTGGCGATCAAGATCAGATCGCCGCTGCGAACATTCGTGACGTGCCAATCGGGATGCACGTGGTCGAGCGTATGGTGGTAGTACTCGTCCTCGCGATCGATCGCGCGATAGAGCGCCTCGGCGACGCCCTCCTGCGCGACAGCACGGCGCCGCGCGGCGGTCAGCGGCGCCGCTGCCGCACGTGGGTTCTCGTGCGCGTAGACGTGGGCGACGCCGCCGTCCGGCACCGCGACGAGCGCGTCTGCGAGGCCGGCATCGCGCAGCATTGCCCCGACGTCGACGGCGGGATGCGTCGTCGTGTCGAAGCCGTGATCGGAGGTCACCACGATCGTCCCGTCATGCCACTCCGGACGGGCGAGCACGTCGTGCACGAACGCCGCCAGCTCGCGGTCGGTCGCGCGGCGCGCCGCCTGCGCCGCCGCGGAATGCGGACCCGCGCCGTGGCTCACCCGATCGACGTCGGCGAGGTTCACGAGCAAGAACGCGGGCTCGTCCGCGAGCAGACGCCGCGCACCGGCGAGCGTGGCCGCGTCGAACGCGTAGCTCGTGGCGTTGTCGCGT
>JBGPOW010000401.1:0-2660 GCA_041488235.1 Binatia bacterium | reverse complement strand
CGTCCCGTGGCTGCAGTTCGAGCGGCGGCTCCGTCCGAACCGCGGCATGGCGCTCCTCGCGATCGCGCGCAAGGAACGCGCCGTCGACGCGCAACCGACGCCGTTCGTGATCCCGGAGTCGATCGCGCACTGATCATCGCGCGCGTCAGCGCGGCGTCGCGTCCGGCAGGCCGCCGTCGACCGGAATCGTCGCCCCGGTCGTCGGCGTCTGGCGGCTGGCGAGGAAGATGACCGCGTTGGCGACGTGCTCGGCGGTGATCCGCGCCTTCAGGAGATTGCGGTCGCGGTAGTATTCTTCGAGCCCGCGCTCGTCGAGGCCGCGCGCCCGCATCCGATCGGGGCCGACCTCCTGCCAGAGACCAGACTTCCGCGCGCCCTCCGAGAACACCGCGTCGGGAGCGACCATGTTCACCCGCACGTCGGCGGCGGCAAGCTCGAGGCTGGCGACGCGCGCCAGCTGATGCGCCGCCGCTTTGGTGGCGCTATACGCGCCGAACTGCGCACCCGGCGCGAAGACATTCTTCGTCGAGACGACGACGATGTCGCCGCCGGTCGCCTGCCGCGCGAAATGCCGCGCCGCCTCGCGCAGGACCAAGAGCGTCCCCTCGATATTGATCCGCTCGAGCCTGCGGAACGCCTCCAGCTCCATCTCCGCGAGGCGCGAGACGTGGGCCGCCCCGGCGTTGACGACGACGAGATCGACGCCGCCCCAGGTCTCCGCCACCGCGTCGAAGCCGTGCGTAACCGACTCGGGGTCGCACACGTCGAGCGGTACCCCCATGATCCGTGACCCGAACGTCGGCCGCAGCTCCGCGACGAGGCTGTCGAGGCCGGCGCCTGGGAGATCGGTCACGACGACGTGACACCCCGCGCGCAGGAGGCCGCGCGCCACGCCGGAGCCGATCGCGCCCGCGGCGCCGGTGATCAACGCCACGGTGCGACCGAGCGGCGGCTCGCCGCCGTTCGCAAGCTTGGCACGCTGAAGGGAATCGAACTCCATGTCGAAGAGGTCTCGCTCGGCCAGACCTTGATACGTTCCCATGGCGGCGATGCGCGCCTTCACGGCGAGCGTGTGCGCGGTGATGTCGCGCGCGATCTCGGCGGCGTCGGCGCTCTCCCCAGCGCAGAGCGCCCCCAGTCCCGGCATCAGCACGACGCGCGGCAACGGATCGACGGCGACGAGGGACGACGCGAGCTGTGGCGCATGTGTCTGGACGTATTGCTCGTAACAACGGGTGTAGTCCGCGACGGCGCGTGTGAGCTGCGCACGCAGTGCGTCGGCGTCGTCGTAGCTCGGCGCGTCGACCCACAGCGGCGTCGCCTTGGTGCGAATGAGATGGTCCGCCGTGAGCGCCGGTGTCAGGGCGAGTGCCTTCGCCCCATCCGCATCGACGAAGTCGAGCACGGCACGCTCGACCAGCGGTCGCACGATCATCCGACGGTACGGCCGGTCGGGATCGTTCGTGCGCGTCGCGAGCAGCCCCCGCACGATGGGCGCGACGCACGCCAGCCGCTGCCGCGCCTGCTCCGGTGACGTCGCGACGCGGACGCTACGAGCGCGCGCGCGCAGCGAGCGCGACGCCGCGCGGTCGAGGTACGCCTCGGCACGCGTCACCATCTCGATCATGACCTCGTACGACTCGCGCGCCGTGTCGCCCCACGTGAGGACGCCGTGGCGCAGCAGCACCATCGCGCGCGCGCCCGGGTGCGCGTCGTAGGCGTCGGCCGCTGCTTTGGCGAGGTCGAAGCCCGCCATCACGTAGTCGAGGACGACGACGTCGTCGCCGAGCGCCTCCTGCACGCGGCGCGCGCTCTCCGGCTGGTTCGTGAGGGCGAGAATCGCGTCCGCATGGGTGTGGTCGAGGAAGCGCTGCGGGATGAACGCGTGCATCAGCGTCTCGATCGAGGGCGTCGCGGCGCGATGATCGAAGAGGTGGGTGCGGAACTCGTTCACCATCGCCGCTTCGGAGAGCGCTCGCAGCGCGCGCAGGCGACACAGGTGCGCGAGATCGAGCGCCGGAAAGCCCTCGGGCTCGATCACGCGCAGATCGTGGCCGGACGCCTTCACGAAGATCGCCGGCACGCGGTCCCCGAGCACGGTCGTCTGCACGCCCTTCACCGAGGCGTTGCCGCCGCCGTACAGCACGAGCTCCGGCTCACCGCCGATCAGCCGGCTCGTATAGACGCGGAGCGCGAGTTCCTCGCTGCAGCGCGCGGCGTAGCGCTCGACGCACGCGGCCGCGTCGTCGTCCGACCACGTGCTCTTCATGCGTGATCGGCGCCCAGGGTCAGGCCGCTCCCGCGGACCGCGCCTGCAACGTCTCGAGCATGACGCGCGCGTTCGCCTCCGCGCTCTTTCCGTCGAAGACCGCGCTGCCGGTGACGATGATGTCGGGGCCCATCGCCGCAATCGTCTTCACGTTGTCGCGACGCACACCACCGTCGACGCCGAGGAGAATCTCGCGCCCCGACGTGGCGATCATCTCGCGCGCCTGCGCGAGACGGCGCTCCGTCGAGGCGGCGAACGCCTGGCCGCCCCACCCCGGATTGACGGCGAGGACGAGGATCAGCTCGACGTCGCCGAGCAGCGGCTCCACGGCCGCGAGCGGCGTGCCCGGATTGAGGGCGACGCCCCGCACCAGCCCCCGTGCCGGGTCGTT
>JBGPOW010000400.1:0-2668 GCA_041488235.1 Binatia bacterium | reverse complement strand
GGCGCGTCGATCCCCGACAGGTGAGCCGCGAGCTCGGCGCACGTTACGTCGTCGAGGGCAGCGTCCAGGAAGCGGCGGGGCGCGTGCGCGTCAGCGTGCAGCTCATCGACGGCGTGCAAGGGCACCAGATCTCCGCCGAGCGCTACGATCGCGAGCTCGGCGACGTCTTTGCGCTGCAAGACGACATCGTGCTCGCGATCGTCGGCTCGATCGAGCCGGCGCTAGCGCGTGCGGAGCGGCAGCGCGCCCGTCTGAAGTCTGCGCCCGACCTCGATGCGTGGGAGTCCTTCCAGCGCGGCGCCTGGCTGCTCTTCGGCCTGCGTTCCAAGGAGGAGCTGGTCCAGTCGCTCGAGTTCTTGCGGCGCGCTCGCGCGCTCGATCCGGCGTTCTCGACGGCGGCGGCGTTGCAAACGGTCGCGCATGCGGCCCTCCTCTCGCTGCAATGGGCCGACGACCCGGACCGATCCGTCGCCGAGGCAATCGCGGCCGCGGAGACGAGCGTCACGCTCGGCGACGACGACCCGTGGGCCCACAGCGCGCTTGGCTACGCGTGCTCGCTCACCGGTGACGTGCCGCGCGCGGTCGCCGCGTTCGAGCGCGCGATCGAGCTGAATCCCAGCCTCACGATGGCGTATCAGGGACTCGCCGTCGCGCTCTCGGCGGAGCGCCCGGACGACGCGATTCGCGTCATGGAGAAAGCGATCCGGCTCTCGCCGCGCGATCCGCAGATGGCGATGTTTTGTCACCAGCTCGCGGTCGCGCACCTGGTTGCCGGCCGTTACGAGGATGCCGCGCGGCACGCGGAGGAGAGCTTGCGCCTGCGCGCCGATCGACCGAACTCCTATCGCATGCTCGCCGCCGCGTACGGGCATCTCGGGCGCGTGGAGGACGCGCGTCGTGCGCTCGAGGCGATGCAGCGACTCGCGCCGCACTTCTCGCTCGAGGAGTTCCGGCGCGCGAACTCCGCCATCCTCGTCGAGCGTTGCATCGAGGGGTGGCGAAAAGCAGGCTGGACGGAATCCTAGTGCGCGACGCGCCGCGCAGCATGAGCCTCGTAGCGCATCCCTCGCGTCTCTCGATTCACCTGACGAACTGCCCTTCGGCCTTGAGGACAGCGCCTACGGCGACGGTCGATCACTATTGAAGATATCGGCGAGGACCTTCCACTCGCCGTGCAGCTTCTTCCAGACGACGACGTACTTACCTTGGTCGCCGACCTTCCCGTCGGGGCCCGGCTGTTCCCAGGTGCCGATGTCGGACGCCATGTCGCCCGCTTTCGCGACGCGAACCTCCGCCGGTGCAAACGTGAGCGCGAAGCCCGGTGTACCCAGCATCGCCGTCCACGCCGCGCGGACGGCATCACGGCCAACGGCAGCCTTGGCGTTCGGCGGCATCAATCGGCCGTCCGGCGCGTAGAGGTTGGCGATCCACGCGACGTCTTTTGCAGCCACCGCTTTCACCCAGCGAGCTTCGAGGTCACGAATGACGTGTTCATCACCAGCTGCCCTCGCTGTCGGGGCGGCACCGATGATGACGCATGCAACGAAGGTGGCAGCAAGAAACAGATGAACGAGTCGATCGATGGCTTGCATGGGTCGTCGCTCCTTCCGTGGGCGATCTACTCCGGTAGCGCCTCCAAGGCGAAGAGGCGCCACGCCTCGGGCACGCCGCGGAGGTCGTGGCTGCCACGATCTGCGAA
The DNA here is from genome assembly GCA_041488235.1 of Binatia bacterium. GTDB lineage: Bacteria > Desulfobacterota > Binatia > UTPRO1 > UTPRO1 > DP-19. The sequence goes on along the minus strand of JBGPOW010000400.1, from coordinate 969 downwards.
GCGCAGGCCGGAGCCCGCCACCAGGTCCTTGACCGTGGACGACACGACCACCTCGCTGGGACCGGCGGCGTCCATCACGCGGGCGGCGATGTTCACCCCGATGCCCGTCACGTCCTCGCCCCGGAGCTCGACCTCGCCGGTATGGAGTCCGGCGCGGACCTCGATGCCCAGCGACTTCACGCTGGTCGCGATCGCTTGGGCGCAACGGACGGCACGCGCCGGGCCGTCGAAGGTGGCCAGGATGCCGTCACCGGTGTTCTTCACGAGCCGTCCGCGGTGCCGCTCCAGCTCTCCACGGATGAGGGTGTCGTGCTGGTCGAGGAGATCCTTCCACCTCCGGTCCCCGACCTCGGCTGAGCGTTCCGTGGAGGCGACGATGTCGGTGAAGAGGACGGTGGCGAGCACGCGGTCGGACTCGGGTAGTGGACGAACGCCGGTGAGGAACTCCTCAATCTCCCCCAGCGCCGTCTCGGTGTCGCCCACGAAATAAAGGTTGTCCTCGCCGGGCATTTCGACGTACTTCGCGCCGGGGATGTGCTCGGCGAGATAGCGGCCGTGGCCGACTCGGATGTAGCGGTCCCCTGTTCGATGCAGGACGAGCGTCGGTACCCGGATGGACGGCAGAACCGCTCGGAGGTCTGCTCTCCAGCTCATGGCAAACATGGTGGTAGCGGCCCGGGGGCCATTGGCGAGTCGATTGTAGCGGGCGAACCAGCGCCGGAACCGCTCGTCGTGAGCGACGCTGGGCCCAAGGACGTCCACGTTGCGCGCAGTTCCCCAGCCTTCTTCAATTTGCTGGAGGAACTGCGGCACCAGGTCGGGCGGGAATCCCCAGGGATAGTCGATGTCGCGAAGGAGCCGGGCGAACGTGTCGTTCAGGATCAGCGCCGACACACGCTCCGGGTAGGTGGCGGCGAAGAGCATGGCCATCGGACCGCCCTCGTTGGAGCCGAGGAGCGCCGCCCGCTT
>JBGPOW010000399.1:0-2674 GCA_041488235.1 Binatia bacterium | reverse complement strand
TGCGCGGCCATCACCGCTTTGTCGACGACCTTCGCGCCGGCGATCCCGGTGACTCCCGCCTCGATGAGGACCTCGACGCGCCGCTCGAGCAACCGCTGCGCGACGACGCGCGCGAGCTCCTGCGCCTCCGCGCGATCGCGCTTCACCACCAAACCGACGATGCGAGGCGCCTCGGGCACGACTCGACGTTATGGTGAGCGCTCCCGGAAAAGGCAACCGCTGCTCGCATATGTGGTACGCTCGAATGACGAATCGGATCTCGCATGAAGCGCCGTGACACGAAGCCGGATCTCTTCAGCGCCAGCGGCGCGCGCGAGCGCCGACGCACGGCGCCGCTCGCCGACCGGATGCGCCCGACGACGCTCGACGAGTTCGTCGGTCAGGAGCACCTGCTCGGCCCCGGTCGCATTCTGCGCGAGATCGTCGAGAGCGGCACCGTCCAGTCGTTGATCCTCTGGGGGCCGCCGGGCACGGGGAAGACGACGCTCGCGCATCTGCTCGCCGGCGCGGCGCAGCTCGAGTTCGTCGCATTCTCGGCGGTGCTGTCGGGCGTGAAGGAGCTGCGCCAGCTCATCGACGAGGCGCGCGACCGCCAGGCGCTGCACGGCCGCGGCACGATTCTCTTCGTCGACGAGATCCACCGCTTCAACAAGGCGCAGCAGGACGCGTTCCTGCCGCACGTCGAGGACGGAACGATCGTGCTGATCGGCGCCACCACCGAGAACCCGTCGTTCGAGGTGATCGCGCCGCTGCTCTCGCGCACGCGCGTGCTCGTCCTCGAGCCGCTCACGCCGGAGCAGATCGGCCGCGTCCTCGAGCGCGCGATGGAGGATCGCGAGCGCGGCCTCGGCGCGAGCGGCCTGACGCTGCCGGACGAGGTGCGCGACTTCCTCGCCGCGCGCGCGCACGGCGATGCGCGCGTCGCGCTCGGCGCGCTCGAGGTGGCGGCGTCGCTCGCCGGCCGCCGTCGTGAGCGCGCGTTGACGCTCGCGCTCGTCGAAGAGTCGCTGCAGCAGAAGGCGCTCCTCTACGACAAGGCCGGCGAGGAGCATTACAACGTGATTTCCGCCTTCATCAAAAGCCTGCGCGCCAGCGATCCGGACGCGGCGGTGTACTGGCTCATGCGCATGCTCGAGGCGGGTGAGGACCCGCTCTTCGTCGCGCGCCGCATGGTCATCTTCGCCGCCGAGGACGTCGGCAACGCCGACCCGCAAGCGTTGCAAGTCGCCGTCGCCGCGAAGGACGCATTTCACTTCGTCGGGCTGCCCGAGGGCCGCATCCCGCTCGCACAAGCCGCGACGTATCTCGCAACCGCGCCGAAATCGAACGCGTCGTACCGCGCCATGCTCGCCGCCACCGCCGCGGTCAAAGAGCACGGCGCCCTGCCCGTCCCGCTGCAACTGCGAAACGCGCCGACGCCCCTGATGAAGGGCCTCGGCTACGGCAGCGGCTATCGCTACCCGCACGACTACGAGGGCGCCGTCGTCGAGCAGGCGTGTCTCCCCGACGCGCTCGCCGACGCGCGCTTCTACGAGCCGAGCGATCGCGGCGCCGAGGCCGACATCGCCGCGCGCATGCGCCGCACGGCGACGGCCAAGCGCGCGCCCGCGACCGCGCGCCCGCGTCGCGACGGCGCAATGACGCGCGACGATGCGGACGAGCGCGACGACGACACGTAGCGATGCGACTGCGGCCGCCGGCGACCAGAGAGTCGTGGCAACGGACATGACCACCGGTACGACAGCTCCTGGGGCCGTGTGGATGGTTGACGGAGATGTACTAGTATGGCAATCTGAGCCATACGAAAAAGACCCTGCACATCGACGAGAAGCTCCTCGCGGAGGCTCGTGCCGTCAGTGGCGCGGGCACCGATACTGAGGCGGTGCGCCTTGGTCTCGAGGCACTGCTCCGCCATGCCGCGTACGAGCGTCTCCGGGCATTGCGAGGATCGGAACCGACCGCAAAAGAGGTCCCTCGGCGCCGCGAGAAGTCGAGCCGCAAACGCCGAGCCGCATAGTGGTCCTCGTCGATACCTCGGTCTGGATCCGGTTCCTGGCCGGGCGGGAGCCGTATGCCAGCTCACTAGACGAGCTTCTGGCGAGCGACCGGGTCATGGGCCACGATCTCGTCCACGGCGAGCTCCTGATCGGTGACGCCGGAGGGCGCGCCAAACTTCTCGCCGCCTACGCGGAGATTCGTCACGCTGGCACGATCCCCCATGTGGAGGTGGTGGAGCTCGTGCGGACCCGCAAGTTCCAGGGGCGAGGAATCGGATGGCTCGACGCTCACCTGCTCGCGTCGACGTTGGTAGAACACGTTCGGCTGTGGACAGCCGATGCCAGCCTGGCGGATGTGGCCACCGAGCTGCGCATCGCGTACGCACCGACTCGGTAGCGCCTGCGTCCGGCTGAGAGCATCCAGGAAGACGCGACGATGCGCGCGCGGATTCGAACCCCCGAGGGCTTGCGCCCTGCCGGTTTTCAAGACCCGGAAAACCGGTGACACTCTGCAACCGTCTGCAACGGTCGGCAAGAACGACTGGCGTCTCTCGAACCCGTGAATTGTAGAGCGTTGCACCCCGTTGCCCGCGAATTGGCGAAGAAATGGGACAGAACGAGCGTCATCGAACGACCTGTCTCGGTCGGCGCGATCCGTCGCCTCCCCTGAGGAACGT
>JBGPOW010000398.1:0-2726 GCA_041488235.1 Binatia bacterium | reverse complement strand
TGTAAGTGGACAAGTTGGCCACTGTTCCCAAGGAACTGGCCATCGCGAACAAAAGTCGTGCAGATACCGACGGATGCGTGGCGGCACGCGACTATCGCGTGCGCCTACGATTGATCGGCCGCGTGTTGGTGGCGGCAGTGCGACGGCCGTGCTGCGTACCGCTACGCACGGGCGCGTTCAGGACGTCGCGGCGGATTGCGTGCCGAGCGTGCCCACCGCCGCGGTCGCGCGCTACGCGGGCCGCGGTCAGCCGATAGTCCGCTTCGAGGTGCATCCACACGTGCGCCGGCACGCCGAGCGCTTGCTCGAGGGCGAGCGCCGTCGCGGCGGTGATCGCCTTCTTTCCATGTACGATCTCGTTGATCGCCTGGACCGGCCGCGCCGTCCGGCGCGCGAGCTCGGCCTGTGACATGCCGAGTGCCTCCAGCGTCTCGGCGAGCGTCTCGCCGGGCGCAATGGCGACATCGGGCCACGGCCGCACCGGCGAGCTCGGCATTCCACGGTCAGTCGTCATAGTGCTTGCTCACTTCCTCGACGATGATGATCTGCTTCGTCGCTGCGAACGAAAGGATGATCCTCCAGAAGCCATCGATGTCGATCGCGTATTCGCCTTTGCGCTCGCCCTTGAGCGCATGGAACCGAAGCGCCGGGAGTGTCCGGAGATCGTCGGTAGTCGCGCACGCGAAGAGTTGGTTGATGCGACGGACGTAGATCCGGGCGACCTTCTCGCCCCACCGCCGTCGGCCGACGGCGAGCCGTTCGTACGCCTCCCGGAGTGCCGCGTCCCGGAACCGTACGTCCATCGTGCGCGTACTCTGGCGTATTCACCCCATAGCTGTCAACGCCCGAAGGGTGAATATACCCCCCTTTCAACGCGGCGCCGTCAACCGTCAACCACGTCAACCACGTCAACCCAAAATTGAGCTCTGGCGCTGCGTCTACCCCGCGGCCTGCGTCTCCGCATAGCGCCGCCTTCTGGAAGGACCCGCGCTGGTGGCGAGCAGCTCCAAGGCCATCGGCTGGCGGCGCCAAGGCCCGTGATGCTTCTTCTCGCCCTCGCCGAGCACGGCCGCGATCGCATCGAGCGTGCGGCGGAAGCCTCGCAACTGCGTCATACCTCCGCCTCCACCAGCGCGTCGGGACGGACCGCGAGATCCCTGGCGTGGTTCCCATCCTCACCATGATCACCATCCTCACCAGTGCGATGGTGAGCGTGGTGAGGATGATGAGTGTCGATGCTCTCGCCGGCGTCCGCCCGCCGGACACGCCAGCGCAGCGATCGCCCGTGTCCCGATCGCCCTTCGAGGCGCCGACCGTCTACGACTCGGTCCGGCGTGCTGAACAAGCTCGGGCGGCGCACGGGCAAGGACAAGCCGTGGAGCTATGTCGCGGTCAAGACGGCGCGCCGCAATCACACGATCGAGGGGCGGAGCCAGACGCTCGCAGACCCTGAGCTACTCACGCTGCAGGCAGCCGCGCGGTACACGGCGACGAGCGACACGACGATCAAGAAGCTCGTCGACGCCAGCATCCTACCCGATGCGGCAGGTGGTGCCATTCGCCCCGTGGGAGATTCGACGCGCGGATCTCGAGACGCAACAGGTGCGAGCGATCCTCGATCATCTCAAGCGTACCGGTCGGCTCCTCGTCGGGGATCCGTTGGACCAGCAGCGCCAACTCTTCCAATGAAATTGCGGAGGGAATGATGCCAGGTACTGTGCGCATCGCATCAATTGGAGGCCGCTCCCGAAGCGTTGGATCGCCGTCACCGTCCCGCTCCGACCATCGCCGATCCCGCGCCGGCGCCCGCGGCGCCGCTCGAAGCCGAGGAGCGCGCGGGTGTAGATCGTGAGCACGGCGCGGCAGAGGGTGTGATCCCACGCCAAGCGATAGCGGAGCGCGTGCGGGAGCGAGAGCACCCACTGGCGTATGGGGACGTGGGGCAGGATGTGGTCGACCAGTTCCGCCGCACCGGCGGCCATGCGCCGGCCGCCACAGCTCGGACAAAACCCGCGCCGTTTACAGGAAAAGGGCACCAGCGTCTCGGCGTGACAACCATCGCACTGAAAACGGGCAAAACCCCGAGCCCACACTCCACAGTCCAAGAAGCTGCGGAACTCCTGCTCGAGGAACGCGGGCAGTCCGCCGGGATCGGCGCGGGCGGCGGTCGCAAAAAACGTTTCCAGATGTTGGCGGACGACCTGATGGAGCACGGTGCGTTCGACCTGGCGGGGCGTATAGCCCAGGGATGCCACGGGCGCGCGGCGATCGTCGCGTGCGGTGGTCTCGCACAGCGCAGCCACGAGCCGAGGTCATGGCAGCCGCGCGCGCTGGCGCATCGCTCCGAGTAGTCGAGAGCGCATAGCTCTCCGTGAACAGTGACTTGAGACGGGCGGAACGGAACCATGCTCACGCACAACCCCAACAACGAGCGGATCAAACGACAGTACCTCGCCTATTTGAAGGAGGCGAAGCGCCATAGCGATGCCACCATAGACGCGGTCGCCAAGGCGCTGGCGCGGTTCGAGGTCGATACGAAATTCCGCGATTTCAAAGCATTCCATTTCGGACGACCTTCTACAGCTACGGGGCGGTCGGGAACCGGCGGCAGGGTGAGATCATTCAGGGGCTGCGCGAGTCGTGGCGTCCGGAGCGGGGCGACGTGGACGAGTTGGCTCAGGCGGTGGCGCGTGAACTGCGCAAGGCGGGAACGCTCCGGTAGGCGG
>JBGPOW010000397.1:0-2742 GCA_041488235.1 Binatia bacterium | reverse complement strand
CGGGATCGGCGAGCCGGCGAAGAACCAATTCATTCGCGGCGCGTACGCGCTGCTCGACCTGATCAGCTTCCTCACCGCCGGTCCCGACGAGTGCCGCGCGTGGCCGATCCGGCGCGGGACGACGGCGGTCAAGGCGGCAGGGAAAATCCACAGCGACATCGAGCGCGGCTTCATCCGCGCCGAAGTGATCGCGTTCACGGAGTTCATGCAGTATCGCAGCGAGGCGCGCTGTCGTGAGGCGGGGAAGCTTCGCCTCGAAGGCAAGGACTACGTCGTCGCCGACGGCGACATCATCCACTTCCGCTTCAACGTCTGACGGCCCGTCAGCCGCCCGCTGCGCGGAAGAGATTGCGGCCGTCGGGCGCGGCGGAGATGGCCCCGGAGGCGCCGACCATCTCCTCGCGCTCGAGCGTCGCGAGGAGATCGGGGTCGGGCTCGACGTTGGCGAATGCCCGCGCGCCGTTCTCCAGTCGAGCGACGACGATCGCATCGTGCGCGACGCCGTCGCGGTCGTGCAGCACGGTGTACGTTTCGATCCGTGCGCGTCCCTCCGCCGCCTCGACGCATGCGGGATGCGGCGTGGCGTCGACGCGCGCCTGCAGCGCGGCGCGCGACGGCCGCTCCCACGTCCGCGACGGCGGCGTCGCGCCGTAGACGCCGACCGCGTGCTTGGTCAGGTACCACCCGAGCGCGGAAACGAGACCGAACGTCGTCGGCGTGTCGCGCAGGCGTTCGACCATGGTTGCGATCGCATGCATCGCGTAGTTGTTGCCGGGGCCGCCGAAGTAGGGGAGCCCACCCGTCACCGTGAGCGGCCGCGTGCCGTCGGTCGGGAAGCCGAGAATCCCTGCCGCGAACTGCGGCGCCACCGGAAAGCAGCTGTACAGATCGACGGGGCCGAGGGCGCTCGCGTCGATGCCGGCTTGCGTCAGCGCCTCCTCGAACGCGACGCGCATGCCGAGCGACGAATGGTACTCGACGCGGTCGCGTACGTACCACAGGTCGTCGACGTCGCCGCCGCCGTGCAGATGGATGCAGCGTGACTCGGGAATGCCGAGCCGTCGCGCCTCGCCGGCGGTCGTCATCACGACGGCCGCGCCTTGATCGACGTCGAGGATCGCGTTCATGAACTTCGGATAGGGGTACGCCACCATGCGATTCGTGTCGTTGACGGTCGCGATCTCCGCCGCCGACTTGGCATCACGGAACCATGAGTTCGGATGCGTCGCCGCGACGTGCGCGAAGCTCGCGGAGAGCGCGGCAATGCGCGCCTCGTGTGCCGCAGGCGTCCGCCCCTCGTGTGCACGCAGCGCGATCTCGAAGAGCGGATACACCTGCGTCGGCTTCTGTGCGCCGTGCCGCCACTCGTCGGGGTGCGAGCCCATGCGCGTGTCGCCGATCATCGCCGGGCGCGACGACCTCTGCGCCCACGGAAGGGCGACACCGCGTTTCGCCGCGAGCCGCAGCGTGTACATCGCCTCCGCGCCGGCGAGGAGCGCAACACGAATTCTGCTGGCGGCGAGGTCGTCCGCCGTACGGTTGACGAGCCACTGCGGTCCATTCCCCCCGATCGCCGTGTACAGCCGCTCCCCGCCCGCGACCCCGAGCCGCTCCGCCAACGCCCCCGCCGGCTCCCCATACGCCCCCGAGAACACATTGATGACCCGCACCGAATCGATCGCGCGTACGACGTTCGCCCGACAATCGTCCAACGCGATCCGCGCCGCTTCGTCCATGAGCGCCAGCGGCTCACGCCCTTGCGCAAGATTCTCGATGCGGTTGGTGCACTGACCCACCCCGACGATGACGGGAAGCCGTTCGAGCATCCATGTCAGCTACCGTTCCCGCCGTACGGTGTACAGCTCCTCGCTCCCCGCTGTCGCCGCAGAACGTGCAGCCGACACGCACGACGCGGTGGACGCTGATTTGACAGGTCGCGCACGCCCACCGTACTGTTCGTCGTCGCGTATGGAATTGCCGAGCTTCATCCCGATCTTCCCGCTCCCGAACGTCGTCCTGTTCCCGGACGTGCCGCTGCCGTTGCACATCTTCGAGCCGCGCTATCGCGCGATGGTACGCGACGCGCTCGCGGGGTCGCGGTTGATCGGCATGGTCCTCCTGCGCGAGGGCTGGGAGGCCGAGTACCAGGGGGCGCCGGAGGTGTACCGCGTCGGCTGCGTCGGCAAGATCGTCGAGGCGACGCCGCTTCCCGACGGCAAGTTCAACATCGTGCTTGCGGGGCTGCGCGAGTTCGAGATCGTGACCGAGCAGCGGGAGCGCGCGTATCGACAAGCGAGCGTCACGTGGCGCGCCGAGCCGCACGAGGAGCGCCTCCCCGCCGATCTGCGTGCGACACTGGTGCACGTCATCGAGCGCTACACCGGCCGATTCGGCGACGACGATACCCAGCAGGTGCTCGGCGATGCCGCGATTTCGGACCAAACTCTCGTGAACTTCTTCGCGTTCTGGCTCGATCTCCCGCCGGTGGAGAAACAATGTCTACTCGAGGAGCCGGGGGGCGCGCTGCGCGCGCACCGTCTGCGCGAGGTCCTCGAGTTCCGGCTCTACGCCTCGCAAGCGGGCGAGCTCGAGCTCGCATCGCGGCGGATGCACTGAGGTGATCCTCGTGGTCCTGCTGCGCCGCGGTCTTTTGCGGCGGCTCGACGCCGAGAAGCTGCGGTTTTTTTTCGGCCTGACGGCGAGCCCGCTGTACCTGTCGCGCCGGTTCCCGCTCTATCGCCG
>JBGPOW010000396.1:0-2749 GCA_041488235.1 Binatia bacterium | reverse complement strand
TGTTACCGTCGCAGCTGGCGAGCTGACGTCGTGCAGCAGGTCCAGCTCCTTCCACCGCAAGAGCAGCTCGTTCCAACTCGGTAGCGTCGGGACGTTGCGCATCCATCGATCTGATCCCCATCGTATCGTTGCGATAGATGGCGGGCGAGGATAAGCGAACCGCTGGTGAGTATTCCGGTACCTTTGGAGCGTTTGCGCGCCGCCATCGAGGAGCGCGGGTCGAACGCGTATCTGCTGACGGTGTCCGACGACGGGCGGCCACATGCAGTGCACGTGTCCGTGAGCTGGGATGACGATCGGTTGGTCGCGGACGTCGGGAGGCGCAGTGCTGCCAACAGCTCTGCGCGGCCGGCAGTGTCGCTCTTGTACTCGGTTCGGACCCCTGACGACTACAGTCTGATCGTGGACGGGATCGCTGCGGGCATCGTGCGCAACGAGACCCACCGTGTGCTGATCACGCCGACCAAGGCCGTACTGCACCGACCGGCGACGACACCGAACGCGGCGTCCTCGTGCGACGCCGATTGCGTCCCACTTCTGCCGCGGTCGTGATGACCATGATGACCAAGACCGTCGAGTTCCTGTTCGATTTCGGCAGCCCGAATGCCTATCTGAGCCACCGCGTCGTCCCCGCGATCGAAGCGCGCACGGGTGTGCGGTTCGCGTACGTACCGGTGTTGCTCGGCGGACTCTTCAAGCTCACCAACAACCAGCCGCCGGCAGTGGCGTTCGGCAACATCAAAAACAAGCTGCCCTACGAGATGTTGGAGACGCGCCGATTCATCACGCGCCACCATCTCACGGCGTTCGTGTTCAACCCGCATTTTCCCATCAATACGTTGCAGCTCATGCGCGGCGCGGTCGCGGCGGCCGCCGACGGTCGGTTGCCGGACTACGTCGAAGCCGTGTTCCAGCACATGTGGGAGCGTTCGAAGAGGATGGACGATCCGAACGTGTTCCGCGCCGCCCTGCTCGAGTCCGGACTCGACGCGGACCGCTTGATCGCGAGAACCCGCGACCAGGACGTCAAGGATGCGCTTCTCGCCAACACGCAACGAGCGTTCGAGCGCGGCGCCTTCGGCATCCCGACGTTCTTCGTCGGCGACGAGATGTATTTCGGCAAGGACCGCCTGCGCGACGTCGAAGACGAGATCGTGGGCGACGCACGATGAGTCGGTAGCCGGCTTCCAAGCAAGGTCCCGGGTTCCTGGGGCCGGTCCCGCCGCGAACCGGCTTCTGGGCGGTTTGATCGTAGGGATCGTAGGCAGCACGAAAAGCCTCTTCTAGGTTGACCGTATGCCCGTTATCCGACCTTCGCCGTTCTGCCCAAGCACAGCGGACGCGCCGGTTTAGGGGATTCCGCAATCCATTTTGGCGTAGCGCCGTGGGCCGTCGCCGCGACCGACGGCCGAGCAAGGTCGTCCGTCTCCCCGCTGATGTTTCTGTGATCCGACGAGAATAGTGAATACTTTCGGCACCGACATTGCCGTTCTGGAAAGGCCTGCAATCGAATCCCTCGGCACTGAAGCCCTAGTCATCGTGCTGGCGCGGAGGCTGTCCTCGCTGGGCGCGCAGACAGTCGTAGTGCGCATCTGCCATCTTGAGCAGTGCAAGTAATTCCTCACCGTCACCATCAAGGACCGTGTACTCAAATCCCGTGGCCCGATCTTCGCCGTAGATCGCAGGTTCAACGTACTGAATGAGTTCGCGGATCGCGGTGACTGCGCCGCTGACGAGAGGCCATGAAAGCGGTTCGAGGCTCTTCTCGCCGAGCGCGACCTTCAAATCGTAGTGTGCAGTCCTTTTGTTCCGCCAATCTCGAATGAGGGCGGTCTTGGATTTGAGTTCCTCAAGCCTGGCTCGGACATCCCTCGCAACGTCGTCTTTGCCCAGTTCTTCGAGCAAGGCTGGCAAGCGGCACAGCGAAACGTTGCCTTGGGATTGGTTCGACTCTCGGTCGGTCAAGCGCGAGATGGTCAGCTCCATGGTGCGTGCAAGGGATTCCTGAAAAAGCCGGAACGCCGTCCGTGCACCACGGCGGAGAACTTCGATGCTCTCAGGCTTCGTGAAGAGCTGAGTATAGAGTTGCCAGGAAAAGTGGAGGCGGCTCACTTCGAAGTGCAGCGCCGCGAACACGGGCGGAACGTTGCTCTGGCTCGGCGCCCCTTGAGCAGTCGTCTTTTCAGCAGTCGGTTCCATGACGGTCTCCTGGTGATGCAGCAGGTCGACGCGCGTCTCGCCCATGCGCAATGTCGGAGGGCGGTCGACAGTCGACGGCAAACCACCGAGGGCGATAGTCGCCCCCCTGCACGCTGTCAAATAGACGTCTGCGACAAGCTCTCACGTTGCTTCCCCGATGCGGATGCCGTCTACGACCGGCGTGCCATAGTCGAACGCTCGCTCGGACGGTTTCGCCCGAAGGAGCTGAAGGACGTGGATGCAAGCCTGCGAGAGACGCTCGGGTTGTGAGCGTGCCCCGGCGTGTCGATGCCATGCCGAAGCCGGCGTCGCGGATCAATCGACGCGGACGACGCGCAGGCCGAGCCGCGCGGCGGCTTCGGCCTGGCGTGCGTCCGCCGTCACGAAGGGCACGCTCGCACCGACCGACGCTTCGAAGAGCAGCGCCGAAGCGAGGTGAAGCGCATCGAGCGTCCGAACTCCGGTGACGCGGATCAGGTCCTCGGCACGCGCGGTGACGACCCCGCTCAGGGTCATGAGCTCCCAGCGTCGCCGCTCTTGGCGGAGGTCA
>JBGPOW010000395.1:0-2771 GCA_041488235.1 Binatia bacterium | reverse complement strand
CTCTGACGCGCGTCGTCGATGCCGCGCGCGGCGCAGATCCCGGCACCCGGCAGACGCGCGCGCGGCTCGCGGAGCGGGCGCCCGATCATGGCGCTCCTCGATCTTCTCGGGCGGCGCTGGGCGCTGCGCATCCTGTGGGAGCTGCGCGATGCGACGCTCGTCTTCCGCGCGCTCCGCGCCCGCTGCGACGCGATGTCGCCGAGCGTCCTGAATCAGCGCCTCGGGGAGCTGCGCCGAGCCGGGATCGTCGCGCTCGTGCCCGACGCCGGCTATCGGCTGAGTCGCGAAGGCGTCGCGCTGCTGCACGCGCTCGCACCGCTTCAAGGTTGGGCGACGCGCTGGGCGGCGCGGGCCGCGCTTCCCGACGCGACGCGCGCCCCGGCGTCGGCGGCCGTCGCCGACCTGTCGCGCCGCCGCTCGCGTCCGCTGCGCCGCACACGCCGCGCCACATCATGACGATCATTCCGAGCGTCGAGCCGTGAGCCTCGCCCGCGTCCGCATCGTGCTCGTTCGACCGCAGCACCCGGGAAACGTCGGCGCGACTGCGCGCGCGATGAAGAACATGGGGCTCGCCGACCTCGTGCTCGTCGCCTCCACACCGCTCGACGTCGAGGCCGCGACGCCGATGGCGGTGCACGCGCGCGACGTGCTCGCCGCGCACCGTCGCGTCGCGACGCTCGCGGAGGCGATTTGCGACTGTGGGCTCGTCGTCGGGACGAGCGGTCGCGTCGGCGGCGATCTCCAGGGCGTGTCGCCGCGCGCGCTGGCGCCGGCGATCGTCGCCGCGAGCGCGGCCAACGACGTCGCGCTCGTCTTCGGTCCCGAGGATCACGGTCTCTCGAATGACGAGCTGATGCGCTGCCATCGCGTCCTCACGATCCCGGCGGCGGACGCGTATCCGTCCCTGAACTTGGCGCAAGCGGTGCTCGTCTGCGGGTACGAGCTCCGCCTCGCCGCCGCGGCGGTGCGCGACGTCGCGGCTGGTGCCGGGTCGGAGACCCTCGGCGGCGAAGCCATCGGCCTCGCGTCCGCGGGGCTCGGCGAGCAGATGTACGCCGCGCTCGAGCACGCGCTCTACGCGATCGGCTTCCTCCACCGCGACAACGGCGTCCACATGATGCGCGCGTTTCGGCGTCTACTCGGACGCGCCGCGCTCGACGTCTACGAGACGCGCGTCCTCCTCGCGCTCGCGCGCCAGATCACCTGGATCGCCAAGGTCGCCGGAATCTCCCGGCCGGCCCACCCGCAAGCGGCGGACGCCGACGCGACCTTGACCACGGAGACGCATCACGGATCATGATCCATGCAGCATCGGAAGGGGGATACCCGAGTGAAACGCGCTGTGTTCGCCGTCCTGTTGCTCGCCGCGGTCGCGACCGCCGGCGGTTGCGTCCCTCGTCATGACTACTACGGCCGTCGCGCGCACGAGATGGACGATCGCGACGCGTGGGAGATCGTGCGCCGCGATCCGTGTCGCTACGACGAATACCGGCGGTTCGCCGCCGAGCACAAGAATCCCGAGAAGCGCCGGCAGGTGGTCTGGCAGCTGGCCCGCGACGGCTGCAGCCGCGCGCGGACGTACGAGTCCCAGCCTCGCCGACCTCGCGACTACGACGACTACGATCGGTGAGCCAATCGGGCGGCTCATCGCGCGCCGGCGACCGCCGGGCACGAGCGGGCGCCGCGCCGCGTGAGCCGCGCCGAGGAGCGTGCCGGTCTCGTCTTCGCCGCGCTCTGCGCCGTGAACGGCGCGTTCGTGCCCGCCGTCGCGAAACTCACGACCAATCGCGCCGACGCGCTCTTCGTCGCCGCCGCGACGACGCTCTGCGCCGGCGCGGCCGCGCTCGCCGTTCTGGCACTGCGCGGCGAGCTGGCGCTTCTCGTCGAGCCGCGGATCGGTCCGCGCCTCGTTCTCGTCGGCGCGCTCGGCACCGGCGCGGCATTCTGGCTTTTCTTCCAAGGCGCGCGGCGCGCGACCGCGATCGAGACCGTGCTCTGTCTGCAGATCGAGCCGGCCTACGCGCTCGTCGCGGCGTGGGCCGTCCTCGGCGAGCGCCCGAGCGCGCGCCGTCTCGGCGCGATCACGCTGCTGCTCTCGGGGATCGCTCTCGCGCTCGGCGCCGGCGGCGTGTTCTCCCCGGCGGGAGTGTGGCTCCTCCTCGCGACGCCGCTCTGCTGGCAGCTCTCGCATCTGATCGTCTTGCGGACGCTCGGCGGCGTACCGCCCGCCGTCCTCACCGGCGCTCGCTACATTTACGGCGGGCTCGTGCTCGGAGCACTGTGGGCATTCGGCGGCGCGACGATCGGTCTCGTGCCCGGCGCCGCGCTCGCGCCGCTCATACTCGCACTAGTCGTGCAAGGCGTCGTCCTCAGCTACCTCGGCACGATGATGTGGTACGAGGCCATCACCCGCCTCGACCTCGCGCGCACGACCGCGATCGTCGTCCCGTCCATCCCATTGCTATCGCTCGCCGCCACGTTCGTGCTCCTCGGCGAGCAGCCAACTCTTCCGCAAGCGCTCGGGATGGCGCTCACCGCGATCGGCGTCCTCGGCTTCGTCACCGCACCGCACGCCGTGTCGACGCGCGCGCGCGTGCCGATTTGGACGGCACCGCTCGCGGCGCCGCCCGTTCGTCGCGAAGAATGAGACGTCGCAGCGGGGGGACGCGGGGTCGTCGGCTGCACCCGACGTGCGCAATAAGGTTCACATGCGCACCACGGGTGCAGCCGATGATCCCGCGTCCCCCCGTCGTGGCGCCACACGTCGAGCG
>JBGPOW010000394.1:0-2775 GCA_041488235.1 Binatia bacterium | reverse complement strand
GGTTCGCACGCTCCACGACTGGACGGTCGTGGACGGGAAGCTCTACGGCTATTGGGCGCCGCTCGCGCCGGTCGTGATGATACCGTTCGTCGCGGCGTTCGGCCCGACGGTGAGCGACCGTGTCGTCGACGCGTGCTTCGGTGCGCTCAACGTCGGGCTCTTCTACTGGTTTCTCCGCCGCGCGCAGCGCAGCGGTCTGCTGCCGCTCAGCGAGTCCTGCTGCCTCGCGCTCGCGCTCCTGCTCGCGTTCGGCTCCGTCGGCTTCTATCTGTCGTGTACCGGGCGCGTGTGGTTCGCGGTCCAGGTCTTCACGCTCACGGCGGTGCTCGCCGCATGCGTTGCGATCCTGACGCCCTCGGCGTCGATATTCAGCCACGTCGTCGCGGGATGCTTCTTCGGCGCGGCGATTCTCGGGCGCAACATCACCGCCGGGCTCGCCCTCTTCTTCGTCGTCGTGATCTGGCTGCGCTCGGCCGGTGCGCCGCGACGTCGCGCCGCGTTCGCCGTTCGACTCGCTTCCTTCGCCATGCCGTGCGTCGTCGCGATCGGTCTGCAGGCGCTCTACAACTACGAGCGGTTCGGCGACGTGCGCGAGGACGGTGCCGGCCTCCAGATCACGACGACGGGCGACCCGCGCTTCGCCGCGGAGTACGTCCAGCACGGCCTCTTCAGCCCGTATTATCTCGGACGAAACGCGAAGTATTACCTCTGGAACTACGCGCTGCCGGCGGACGTCTCCGGCGAGCGCCGCCCGGATTTGAACGGCAACAGCATGTTCCTGGTCACGCCGCCGCTGGTGTACGTCGCGCTGGCGTGGCGCCGCCGGGCGCCGCTCGCGCTCGCCGCCGCCGTGGGCGTGGCGCCGTTTGTCGCCGCGCTCATGTTCTATCTGGCGACGGGATACACCCAATTCGGCAACCGTTACCTGCTCGAGGGGTTGCCGCTGCTGCTCGTCCTCGTCGGTGCGGGGATGAAGGGCGAGGTCGGCCACGGCGCGTACGTTCTCGTCGTCCTCGCCGTCGCGATGAACGCGTGGGGAACGTACGTTTGGTCGTGCATGGATGACTGCTCCGCGCTCGCGCCGTACGTCGGCCGCTGGACGTTGCCGGCCTTCGTCGCGGCGGCGCTCGCCGCGCGAGTGGTGTGGGCGTGGCGCAGGAGACCGGCGGCTCGTGGTGTGCGATCGTCACAGCGGGACTTCGAGTCGCCGAGCGGCCCGCATCCCGAGACGTGACGTGTACGACGTCGCGTACGACGAGCGACCGTACTATCGAGGCAGCCGCTCGAGAGGCAGCCGCTCGACGTTCTGCGCGAGCGCTTCCCTGGCGCCGCCGAGCTTGGGCGTGCCGTGAGCGGAGATCAGGTGGTCGAAGTCGAGCGCGAGGACGCGCTCGAAATCGGCGCGCACGCTGCCGCCCGGCGGTGTGACCGCTTTCAACCAGATCGGGCCGATCACACACGGCGTGAAGAACCCCATCGGGTACATGACGATCTTCCCGAGTGTGGAGAGCAGCGGGTCGTTGTCGTAATGCTGGACGCTGTCGCAGGTCACGAGCACCCGGTGCTGCGGTAGATAGACGACGCACTCGGCGCGCGTGGCGTTTTTGAAGATCACGACCTGCGTGCCGGGGATCGGGAACGGTCCGTCCTCCGTGATCTCCCGGGTGAATTTCGGCTCGGGGTAGGTCTGCTCTCCGCGCACGCCCCAGAACTCGACGCCGAACTTCTCGACGTAGTAGCGGTCGTCGCGGCCGTGGAAGGTGCCGAGCCGCACGGCGTGCTTGAAGGGAGCCTTCGCCAGCAGCTGGGCTTCGGCGTCCTCGCCAAGGCGCACGGGGTTGAGCAACACCCAGCCATCGGGCGCGCGAACCGCGACCATGTTGCGGCTGAACGTGATCTTCAATCGCAACGGAATCGACATCTCGATCGCGCTGGCTGCGAGCCACACGTCGGGGAAGCATTCGCGCAGCGGCAAGGTGTACGGGGCGGGTGGGTGATCGCTCACGCCGCGACGCTAGTTTGCGCGCGACGTCAACACAACGAAACCATCAATCACAGAGCGACGCGGCCGCCCGCCCCACTACGGTACCCGCGCCGAGAACGCGCTCGCGTCGTTGCGACGGGTCAGCGGGAACGCCGCCTGCCAGCAGCGGCTCGTGTCGTCGTCGCGCCGCAGCTGGAGCGTCGTCCCAGCAGCCGACGCGAGGGGCAGCGTCGGCAGCGTCAAGCTTGCGCCCTTGGCTTTCACGCCGATGCGAGCCTTGTCGAGCGCGCCCGGCTTGAGCGTGATCTGCACGACGCCGCGATTGCGGCCGAGCGCATCCTTGAACTTGAAACCGTCGCGCACGGCGCGCCAGCACGGGCTCGCCTTGCAGACGTGTCCGGCAGGGACGCCGAGATCGGCGAGGAGCGCACCGGCGCCGTCGTAGAGGCAGGCGCGGTACGGGCTGCCGCCGCCGACGGGATCGCCGAGGTCGGCCGCGGCAACGACAGGGCCGGCGGTCCACGTCCAGGTGAGGCGCGGCGTCTTTCCGGGACGCATCGTGAGCGTGCCCTTGCGCGCATCGAGACAGCCGGCGCTCGGCGCGGGCGCGCAGGTGACGGGAGGCGGCGGGGGCGGTGCGTCGCCGACGAAGAACCGCCGGTCGACGCGCGTGACGTTGCCTTGCGTGTCGGCGACCTGCGCGAGCACGTGGTACTCGCCGTCGTCGGCGAGCGGCGGGTCGACGGCGATGGTCGAGATCCCGTCGCCGCCCGCGACCGCGAGGTGGCACG
>JBGPOW010000393.1:0-2777 GCA_041488235.1 Binatia bacterium | reverse complement strand
GGCAGTCGGCGCAGCGCGCATAAAGAGCGAGCCACTTCGGCAACGACGCAGCGGAGTACGGAATTTCTAAACCGTGTCCGGCAACCCGTGCGAGCGATCCTCGCGCGGAGCCGACTGCCCGGCCCGGCACGCCACGCGCCGATCCATGCAGCGAAACGGGCTAGCTCTGGCAGTGGGTGCGGAGGAGGTCTTGGATCTTGTGCGGGGTCTCGCTGTTGGCGTTGGTGAGCATGCCGGGGGGGACTTCCTTCAGGACGGCGCAGGCGCGTGGCGCGTCGCCGCCGGCGACGGCGAGGCGGGCGGACTGGTAGTGCGCTTCGAGCCAACCCGGCTTCCCGATTGGGGCGGCGACGATCTCGTCCCACAGCGCACGCGCGTCGGCGGGCTTTCCTTCCGCCTCGAGGATGCGCGCCGCGCCGGCGCGCGCCGACACGACGTCGGGGTCGCTCGCCAGCACCTCGCGATAGAGGGCGAGCGCACGCTCGCGCGCTCCCTGCTCCTCGTAGAGCGCCGCCAGCGTCGTCCGTAGACGCCTGATGACTGGGGGTGCGAGATTGCCGGCGTCCTTCGACGCCAGCGCGCGCTCGCTCAAGCGCAGCGCGGCGTGCTTGCCGGCGGCTGCCTCGTCGCTCTTACCGCTCGCCTGGGCACGCGCCGCCGTGGTGAGAAAGCGCGTCGTGAGATCGTCGAGCAACGCCGGGTCGAGCGTCGCCACGGCGGGACGGTCGGCCTCCGTCGCGGCCTCGCCGAGGCGACCGAGACGGGAAAGCGCGGTGAGGCGCAGCTTCACGATGTTCGCCGCTTGATCGGCGAGCTTCGGATAGCGCTCCTCGAACCCTCCCAGCCACTCCAGCGCCTGCGCGTAGTCTGGCGGCTCGGCGAGCGCGGCGAGGTACGCCCGCATGAGCGCGGCCTGACCCATGAAGTCGTGCACCGGCGCGTCACCGAACGCCTTGAAGTCCTCGCTGCCGATCTGCGCCCAGAAGCGATCCAGAGCCGCGTCGGCCTGACGTCGCAGCGCGGGATCCGGCTTGGCGCCTTGCGGCGTCTGCTCGAGGAGCTTGACGCTCGATTGGGCGCTCGCGAAGGCCGCGCGGAGCTCGAACGCAGGATCCCCCTTCACCTGCGCGTACTGCGCGAGCGCGTCCGTGTAGCGTTCCTGCCGCTGACGGATCTCGCCGAGACGAAAGCGCGCTTCGGGCGCCGCCTTGTGTCGCGGGTAGTCGTCGACGAGCGTCGCGATCGCGCGCTCGTAGGCGGGCAGATGCTCGGGTGTCGGGCTCGCCGCATAGAGCGACTCGTTCGCCTTGAAGTTCAGATACGCGGCGTCATCGCGATAGGACGCGTGATCCTTGACTGCGAGAACCTGGCCGAACGCCTCGATCGCGCCCGCCGCGTCGCCGACACGAAACCGCGCAAGGCCGAGAAGGTAGCGTGCTTCGGGCTGCTGCTTGCGGTCCTCCTCGTCCGACGACGCGAGAAAATGCTCGAGCCGTGGAATCGCCTCCTTGAATTTGCCGGAGGCGACGAGCTGCTTCGTCACGTCCCATTCCGAGGGCGGCGGCGGCTCCGCCTTCGCTTTCGGACCCGCCCAGATCTTCGGGTTGTCGAGGCCGGCCTTGACGATCGCGGTCGCGCGGCTGCCCCACGGACCGCCGGCCGCTTGCAGCTGCGCGAGGAGCGCGCTCGCCTCGCTGCGATAGCTCGCGCGATCCCCAGCCGACGAGGCCGCCGCCATCAGGAGCGCGCGGGCACGCGTCAGCTTGGCGCGCGGCTCGTCCGCCGGTGTCGCGCCGTCGAGGGCCGCCTTCGACGTCTTCAGCGCGTCGGCGCTCCGTCCCGCCTTGATGTACGCTTCGGCGAGCGCGAGCCGCGCCTTGCGCACGCGCTCCGGTGTCGCCCCCTTCGACTCCGCCGCCGCCTGGAAATCGGCGATCGCCCATTCGCTCTTGTCGAGCTCGAGATACGCGAGGCCGCGTCCGAGGTGACTCTCGGCGACGATCGGCGCGTCACGCCCCGCCGTCGCGAACTCGCCGAAGCCGTTCGCCGCCTCCTCGAGGAGCGACTTCCGCTTCGCCCCGTCATAGAAGAGCGCGCCGCGGTAGTGCAGCCAGTTCAAATAATAGAGCGCTTGCGCCGCGAGCTGCTGGTGCTCCTTCCACTGCGCGCTCTCGTAGAGCGCGTCGAGGTCGCCGTCGGCATCGATCACGCCCTTGCTCATCGCGTCGAGCGCCTGCCGATGCGACCGGTAACTGCGCTCGAGCGGCTCCGCGATCGCCTCGTACGTCGCGACGCCCCCCGCCTCGCCGACATCCGCCGCGTCGAGGAACTCGAGCGCCAGCCTCCCCATCCGCTCCAACGCCGCCTGCTCTCCCGATCCCCCACTCCCCGGCGCCAACCCCACCGCGTGCGCCTCCGACTTCAATTCGGCCATCGACGCCGCAAACACGAGGCGATCGCGCGTCGCGAACGCAAGAAAACAAACGACGGCGATGAGAACGACCGGGAAGAACCGCAGCGATGGCGCGCGCGCAGCGCGCGGCCGAGCAGCGGCGCGTGCCGGCGCGTGCGCGGCGAGACGTCCAGCAGCGCCCGGGAGCGGCGAGGCACGGGGGCAGTCGCCCGCTGCACTCGTTGTGCGCACTGAACCTTTTGCGCACGCGGAGTGCGGCGGGCGAGTGCCGCGCGTCTCCGCCTCCCCGCGAAGAACGACGCGTTCGCGGTGCGGCTGCGTGACGAGCGGACGTCGCGGCGGCGCGCTACTCGACGCGGACGCG
>JBGPOW010000392.1:0-2804 GCA_041488235.1 Binatia bacterium | reverse complement strand
TCACGTGCATCGGCGACCGCATACGCGACGCGCGCTCCATGTGCGACACGCCAACCCTCAATTGAGTCGTACTCATCACGACGAACGGCGCGTGGCCACTTCCATCCGCGGAATCCGAAGTGTGTCCGAATCTTGGATGGAAGTGGACAACCGACCAGTGTGAACTCGACCCAGCCGGGGGTTGTCGCGCGGAACGCGGCGTACCCGTCTGCGGCGGTCAGGCTGCGCTGTGATCGGGTCGGGCGCTGGTGGCCTAGACTGCAGATGTGGGGTACCGCGAGCGGTCGTCGAACGTGAGCTTGCGGGTGTCATTACGATTCGATGCTCTTGCGCGCACGTAAATTAGGGTCGGCCAGTCGCCGTATGAGGAGAATAGCGAATACTCCTGTCTCCCACCCAGCTGCGATAACCAGCAAATGTCCGATCGCGTTGAATACGACGGCAACGCCGATCATCGAAAACCCTGGTCCATGATGAAATACGGTCTGCCAGAGGCTGATATTGTCCTCGACGCTGATCACCAAGAGCAGCAGAGCCGCGCCGAGAAATCCTGCTGACCATACCCCGCGATCGCTCCTGCTTGCCGTAAACGCTAACGGCGACCCGAGGAGGACGGCCGCTTGGATCACGGCAATCGGCACGAAGGGGATCACGGCGAACTGTAGAATCGCAAGCGCGGCCAGTGTCGCGCCGACAGCCGGCAAGGTCAGCGCGGAAAGTCGCCCATCGCGCGTTGGTCGAGACAGGATCGCAAGTATCGCAAATGGGATGGTGCTCCACGCAATGAACCACAGATCGAGCGTGTCGGTGCATGGCGTGCCGGGAATGTACCTGCGCGCACCGACATACGTACGCGCGTCGGCGCCCGTGATCCGGCACATCGAGAACGACGCTAGAGTGGGCAACGAAGCGCCAAAGACAACAACCGTGAGGGGCACCAGATGCCACAGAGGGCTGCTCTTCGTCGTGTTGTTGCCCGCGGTCGTCTCGCTTGACTGAGGCATCGCAGTTTTTATCGGGTACCGGCTCCGCCGCAGGCACTGTCCGTGTCCGCCATGCCGTGCCGATCTTCACGCCTGAGATGCAGACGGCTGCCCTCGCCTTTCGAGGTTCGAGGTCCGCACATCGAAGCGGACAGACGCGAGCAGCGCATCGAACGCCGCAGTGAAGTCTTTCTCGTGCGGGTCAGCCGTATGGTAGGTCAGAATGAATTTGTACATGTACTGTCGGTGCAGAACGTAGACGACGGTCGTAGCGACGTCGGAGTAGTTGTCACGATCACGATACCTGACGACGGTGCCATCGGTGCCGGCAACGGTCAGTGCCGACGTCGACAACAGCTCGCTATAAGGTCGCCGATTTCGGATCCATACGGAGAGCTTTCCCCCGGGCGCGAGGTCGCGCGTGATATCGATTCTTGCACCTCCCGGGGGCTCCATCTGCATGCCGCGGGGATCGAAGTTCGTGAGCTCGACGGGACCCCCCAGGGCGAGCAGCTGGCCGTCCAGCGTGAAGCCGGGCAGCGGATTGAACGTCACGCCGCTCGCCGACAACGGCCATAGCTGCTGCATGACGGTTCCAATGAGGCTTCTCACCTCGTCCGTGATCTTTCGCGCCGCTACCGCATGACAACCAGACGGAGGGTTCGTTCGCGACAACTGATGCTCAAGTCTCGTCCAGAACTGACAATCGACGCCGTCGAGCTTTTCGTCATTCGGCGCTTCCCGCTGGTCGGCGAAACCCTCGAAGAGAAGCTGCGCGGCGGAGCCGATCTCCTTCAAACGTGACCCATCGTACTTCGACCGTCCGCTATGTCTGAGCAGCGCGGCGATCCTGGCGACCGAACCGTCGATCGCCTCCTCCAACGTCGTCGCGTCGTCGACAGTCGCACAGTCGCCCGCTTCCGCAGCAATGAATCGCTCGGCGAGAGCGGCCCGGCCGGCCGCCAGACACGCTTGGTCGGCAGGACGACCGATGAACGCGCCGTTAGCGTGGCATTCGAAAAGGCTCTTTACCTCGATCGAGACGCTCCTGAGCTTCTGCGCCTGACATCGACTCACGGGACGACCCGTCGGCCGAACCCCGTCTACGATTGGGCCACCGGAAAGTGGAACGGGAACGCTCGGAACGCGTGTTTCGGGAGGACTATCGGCGCCCAACGAAGTCATCGACTGTGCGAGGTAAACGACCGCGAGGAGAAGGACGGCCCGCTTAGAGACGTGTCCGCGAGGCAACCGCGCCTCTGTCGACGGAACAAGAGCAGCGGCGCGTCGAATCGAACCGCGGACCTCTAGCATGAGCGGTGGCAAGCTCGTGGAGTGCCAAGCTTCATAATCGTCCTATGACTTGACGATGTTAATCGAATTCTTTCAAGAGAAACGGCCAGAACGGCCGAGAATTGGACGGAAGTGGCCACGGATTTGGGCTCCAGAACGGTGCATTTTCGTTATCCCTTCGCCAAACCGGGTCACGCCACCTGCCTGACGCCCTGATTCCAGTGTCGCCGGTGTCGTTCCCGCGGCGATGTATTGCTCGCCCACTAGCCGATCTGCTTGCGGAAGAAGCGCGTCGCCACGGCGAGGATCACGATGCCGTAGAGCAGCAGGATCGCCGCGTCGCCGCGCAGCTCCGCCCAGCCGACGCCCTTCAGGAAAATGCCGCGGACGATCGTGATGTAGTAGCGCAGCGGGATGACGTACGTCAGCTTCTGCACCAGCGGCGGCATGCTCGCGATCGGGAACATGAACCCCGAGAAGAACATGTTGGGGAGCAAGATGAACTGCCCGGTCATCGTCGCTTGCTGC
>JBGPOW010000391.1:0-2870 GCA_041488235.1 Binatia bacterium | reverse complement strand
CGTCGTCGCCGGCGCGATCATGATCGAGCCGACCGAGACCGAGAGCAAAGAGACGCTCGACGAGTTCGTCGCCGCCCTCGAGGCGATCGCCGCCGAGGCGCGTCGCGACCCGGAGATGGTGAAGGCCGCGCCGCACGCGACTTTCGTCGGTCGCCTCGACGAGACCCGCGCCGCGCGGCGCCCGGTCCTGCGCTGGACTCCTCCCGAGCGCTAGCCGACGCGTGTGGACGATGACGTCGGTTCCTCGGCCGACAACGTCCGGGCTGCTCGGTGCCCATGGTTGTCGTACGTAGGTGGAGGTGCAACCTTCGACCCAAGGAGGAAGACCTCATGAAGCTCGAAGGTGGATGCTATTGCGGTGCACTGCACTACGAGGCCACGGGTGACCCTCTCTTCAAGGGCCAGTGTCATTGTCGCGAGTGCCAGTACATCTCCGGCGGGCATCCGAACGTCGTCATCGCCATGCCCGAGTCGGGCTTCTCGTACACCAAGGGTTCGCCCAAGCAGTTCCGGCGTGGCGATCTGGAGAAGCCGGTGACGCGCGACTTCTGTTCCGAGTGCGGCACGCACATTCTCGCGAAGTCGTCGACATTGCCCGGCGCGCTGATCATCAAGGTCGGAACCCTCGACGATCCGAGCGTGTTCGGCGGCCCGCAGATGGTGATCTTCACCATCGACAAACAGAGCTTCCACCACGTGCCGGCAGGCGTGCCGACGTTCGAACGCGTTCCCGGTTAGGTGTCGTAGGAATCTACAACAAGCCGACGCTCAGCCGGCTCTCGATGCGGTTGGGCGTGCCGCCTTGGCCGGGCTCGAACGTGCGCAGCTGTGCCGCGAAGACGAACTCGTACTCACCGGCGGAGTTCGCCGCCGCGGGGGGCGGATTGTTGTCGAAGGCGGCGGTGTTGACCGCCTCCGACAGCGTCTCGTCCATGCTGGCGCTGCCGGAGTGGTTCTCGACCTGCACCGACTTGAGCTTGCCGCCGTGATCGAGCACGACGCGCATCTCGACGACGTCGTGCGCGCTCAGGATCTGCTGCAGCTGCAGCGCGCGCTGGCGGATGACGAGGTGCTGAAACACGCGCTCGCCGACGCGGCGGACGAAGGGCGCGAAGACGCTGGCCTTGGTGTTGAGGAGCGTGACGTCGCCGCGCTGGATGTCCGGCAGATAGTCGAAGGTGCCGCGCCGGCCCGGGAGGCTCCACTCGGGAGCGACGGGCGGCACCGCGAGCGCCAGGCGGCGACGTCCCGCCGCCGCGGGACTCTCGTTGGTATCGGCGCCGCGCTTCGCCTCTGCCGCGCGATCCTCCGCCCGCTGCGCGCGGACGAGCTCGTCGGTCGGGGCGAAGAGATCCTCGAGCGCGGGTGCCGGCCGGCGCGCCTGCTTCGGCTTCGTCGCCGCGTCCTCGTCGCTGTCGTCGCGCGCGTCCGCACGTTGGCGGTCGCGTGTGGCGTCGGCCTTTTGTGCCGCTTGAGGCGCTTGCGCCGGGACCGGCGCCGCGGGATGCGGGACGCCGGGATTGACGGTCTCCTTCAAGACGGTGTTGTCACGATCGCTCTCGAACCGTGCGTTATCGGGAGCGCGATCGTTGATGACGTCTGGCGGCGACACCATTTGGCGCTGCTGCGGCGGCGCGGGCGCCGCCTGCGGGAGCGGGGCGCTGGCGATCGCCGTTTGCGGCGGCAGCAGTGCGACCTCGATCGGCGCGTCGTCCGTGACCGCCTGGCCCTCGGGGATGTGCACCAGGACCAGCGCCGTCGTGTGCAGGACGAGCGACGCAACGATCGCGAGGAAGAGGGACCGGCCGGGACGCATCAGCGCGCGATTGTAGCCGCTCGCGGGGCGGGAGACGACGCCGGCCGACGCTGCGCCGGCGCTGCTCTGGGCGAAGGGCCTATTGCGGTCCGCGGAAGGGTTCCCCTATAGTCCGCGATGACCGCCGCCCTCACGCGGCGGGGGAGAATCGGATGTTCGGAATGGGACTGCCGGAGCTACTCGTCATCCTCGTGATCGTGTTGGTCATCTTCGGCGCCGGCAAGCTTCCCGAGCTCGGCGAGAATCTCGGCAAGGGCATCCGCAACTTCCGCAAGGCGACGAGCGAGCCCGACTCCATCGACGTCACCCCACCGAAGCCGGGTTCCGGAGCTGATCCGGCGGACTCGACCCACGACCCGTCGAACGAGCGGTCAACACCCGGGAGCTGAACTCCCGGAGATCGCGCGGCGGCTCGAGGAACACGATCGCGAAGTCGACGCTGCCGCCGGGCGCGACCGGCTGACGCGAGTCGAGGTTCTGCAGCAGCGCGATCTCCGACTCGGAGAGGTCGCGCAGCTTGAGTGTCGTGCGGTTCCCGGTGCTGATCACTTTGCGAGCGACGGCGCCGCTCGCGGCGTAAAGCTCCCCCTGCACCTCGATGCGCTCCACGGGCACGAGCGAATTGTTGATCGCCTTCCCGGAGATGACGAAGATTCGCCGGCCGCTGCGCAGCTGCTGATAGCCGCCGTGGACGTCGGTGAGCGTGATGCGGCTGCTGAGCGCCGGCTCCGCAGCGAGTGCGCCGCCGACCAGCGGTACGCGCGCGAGCCATGCCGTGACACGCTCGGGATTGGCGCGGACGAAGAGGGCGAGCAGTGCGAAGGCGGCGACGAGGATGACGAGAAGACGCGTCGCCGGACGCCACGCATCAATCCGAGCCGATGCGCTCATCAAGACCTCCATGTCGAGGACGCGTGCTGGTCGCCGCGCCTCGTGATCGATGACGGTATCGGGCAGCGGCGCCGCCGCGTGCGAAGCGGCGCCGTCGCGCTCGTCGTCGAGGACGGCGTCGGCGGCGCGACCGAGGACGTCCTCGTCGAGCACGTCATCGTGG
>JBGPOW010000390.1:0-2875 GCA_041488235.1 Binatia bacterium | reverse complement strand
GTTCGTGAGCGCCAACCCGACGGGGCCGCTGCACGTCGGGCACGCCCGCGGCGCCGTCACCGGCGATGCCCTCGCGCGGCTGCTCGTCGCGACGGGGCACGACGTCACGCGCGAGTACTACGTCAACGATGCCGGCAATCAAATCGCGATGCTGGGCGCGTCGACGTACGCACGCTACGCCGACCTCTGCGGTCACACGGTGCCGTTTCCCGAGAACGGTTACCACGGCGATTACGTGCGCGACGTCGCGGCGACGATTCACGAGAACGAGGGCGATCGTCTCATGAAGCTCGATCCCGCCGAAGCGCGCGAGTACCTCGCCGACGCCGCGGGCGCGATCCTCCTCGAGGCGATCCGCGACGACACGGCGACGCTGGCGATCGACTTCGACCACTACGTGAGCGAGCGGCGCCTGCGCGCCGAGGGCGCCGTCGACGCGACGCTCGCCGCGCTGGAGGCGGCCGGCTACGTCTACGAGGCCGAGGGCGCGCGCTGGTTCCGCTCGACGGCGTTCGGCGACGACAAGGATCGGCCGCTCGTGAAGACGGGCGGCGAGCTCACCTACTTCGCCGCCGACATCGCGTACCATCGCGCGAAGTACGGTGCCGGCTTCGAGCGCATCATCGACGTCTGGGGCGCCGACCATCACGGTCATGTGCCGCGGATGAAGGCGGCGATGCAGGCGCTCGGGCTCGATCCCGCGCGGCTCGAGGTCGTGTTGGTGCAAATCGTGAGCCTCACCCGCCACGGCGAGCCGGTGCGGATGGGGAAACGGTCCGGCGAGTTCGTGACCTTGCGCGAGATCGTCGACGAGGTCGGCGCCGACGCGACTCGCTTCTTCCTGCTCATGCGTAAGTCCGACGCGCAGCTCGACTTCGACCTCGACCTCGCGAAGGAGCGCTCGGCGGAAAACCCCGTCTTTTACGTGCAGTACGCGCACGCGCGGGTCGCGAGCGTCTTCCGCGCCGCTGAGGCGATGGGTCTCGACCGTGCGGTTGCGGCCGCCGGCGACCCGGCGCTCCTCGGCGACGACGACGAGCTCGCGCTCATCCGCCGCATCGCGCAATTCCCGGAGGTCGTCGAGGACGCGGCGCTCGACCTCGAGCCCCATCGCGTCGTTTTTTTCCTCATGGAGCTCGCGGGAGATTTTCATCGCTACTACAATCGCACCCGCATTCTCGGAGACGATCGTGAGCTCGCGGCGGCACGTCTGCTGCTCGCCGCGAACGTGCAGAGGACGATCCGCGCCGGGCTCGGTATCCTCGGGATCACCGCGCCCGACACGATGTGAGAGGAGGAGCATCATGGCAGGAGGAGGAGAATCGCGGTTTCGTTTCGAGCTGACGCGATTGGAGCTCGCCGGCGTGGTCGTGAGCACGGCGGCGAGTCTCTTCATCGTCTTCTTGCTCGGCGTCTACGCCGGGCACGGCATGGGTGACCGGCGGCTCGACGACGCGGAGCGCGTCGTGCGGTTGCCGGTCGCGCCGGCCGCGGAGGAGACGCCGGGGGCCGAGGACCTGACGTTCGACGATACGCTCGGCGACGAGGATCATCCCACGCGCGCGGCGCGCCCAGGGGTCGCGGCGGGGGACCACGGCGCTCCCGCCGCGGACGTCGCGGGTGCGGACGATCGCGGCGCCGCGAGCACCGGCACGCGTGCCGGCGCGGCGGAGTACGCGCTGGGGACGCACGCCGCAGCGCCACCGCCGCCCGGCGCGCCACACGTCAACGCGCGCGCGGCGGACGTCCCCGCTGGCGAGCGACCGGAAGCGCCGCGCGTTCCAGGACCGGCACGCACGCCCGAGGCACGCGTCGCGGTCGCACTCGCCGTGCCGCGTACGTCGGCGAGCGCGCCGCCGGCTGCGTCGCTGCCGCCGTCGCAAGGCGGCGCGTGGAGCGTGCAGGTGACGGCCACACGCGAGCCGCGCACCGCCGACGACTTGCTGAAACGCCTGCGCGCACACGGCTACGACGCCTACATCGTCCGCGCGCGCCGCGAGGGGGCGATGTTCTACCGCGTTCGTGTCGGCCATTTCCGGACGATGGAGTACGCGAGCCAGATGGTGTCACGCTTGCGGCGCGAGCCGGGTGTGCCGGAGGCGTTCGTCGCCTCGGATTGAGGCGCGACGGTGGCGATGGGAGCGTGCACGCCGACGGCGAGCGATTTTCTCGAGCTCGCGCGCGAGGGCAACCTCGTTCCCGTCTACCGTGAGATCCTCGCCGACACCGAGACGCCGGTCTCCGCGTATCTGAAAATCGCGCGCGGCAACCACGGGTTTCTCCTCGAGAGCGTGCAGGGCGGCGAGAAGTGGGCGCGCTACAGCTTTCTCGGCAGCGAGCCCGCGGCCGTGTTCAGCAGCCGCGGCACGACGGTCACGCTCCGGGCTGCGGGCGCGCCGGAGCGGCGTTGGGAGGCGGCGGACCCACTGCAAGCGCTGAAAGATCTCCTCGCGGAGTATCGTGCCGTCGCGCTCCCCGGCTTGCCGTGCTTCTTCGGCGGTGCCGTCGGCTACGTTGCCTACGACGCCGTGCGCTTCTTCGAGCGCCTGCCCGCGACGCTGCCCGACGACCTCGGCCTCCCCGAGCTCTACTTCATGGTGCCGCAGAGCATCCTCGTCTTCGACAACGTCGCGCAATCGATCAAGGTCGTCGTCAACGTCGATCTGCGCGATCCGGCAACCGACCCGCGCCGCGCCTACGACGACGCGGTGGTGCGCATCGAGGAGCTGGTCGCGCGTCTCGGCGCGGCGCTGCGCTTTCCCGAGGCCCTCACCGGCGGCGACACGGCGCCGCCGCCGGTCCGCGCCAATCTCGACCGCGCCGAGTTCGGCGCCCTCGTCGAGCGCGCCAAGGAGTACATCCGCGCCGGCGACGT
>JBGPOW010000389.1:0-2890 GCA_041488235.1 Binatia bacterium | reverse complement strand
TTCGTCGTCCCGACGATCGCGATCGGCTACGGCATCGTCATCCCGCGGAGCTGCATCGCGGGTGTGAACGAGCTGACGCTCGGATTCGCCGCCACGATCGTCGGCGCGTGCGTCACGTACTGGGTGGGGGTGCGAAGCGCGCTCCGCGATGGGCGCTGACGGGGCACAAAGCGACTGCATCTCCGGACGCTGGTCAACCCGTAGCAAGCGCGGGTAGTGACGCAGTTTCCCTGGTGGGCCCGTCGTTTCGCCTGCCAGAACGGTCTAGCATTCGCATCCGAGGTGTCGTATGTACTGTGACACCCGAAGCGGGGTGCCGATCTGGTACTTTAGCCCGCCTGCGGATGCTGAGATGCGCGTACCAAGCTACATTGCTGACTGCGCGGTTTTCCTTGGCGTGAAGGCCGTTCTCAAGCCCGGAAAGATCCCGTTCAAGGGTACGGGCTTCTGGGTCGCCCTTCGCAATGAAAACACGGCGATTACCGGGCACTCGTACTATCTGGTGACTGCGGCGCACGTCGCCGAAGTGCTCGAAGCATACTCGTCAACTGACGTCCAGGGCCGACGTGAGCCGCATTGGTACGCCCGGATGAACGTCGGAGGAAAGGCAGTAGAAATACGCGCCGGCATGAAGGAGCGGTGGATCTACCATCACGACGCGACGGTAGACGCGGCGGTCTGTCCCCTCACTCCGCCAGCCGATGACTTCTTCCAGCGCGTCGTTGACGAAGACACGTTCGTCTCCGACTGGAACATGGAACACGACTACGGCGTCGGGGACGACGTGTTCATGACGGGCATGTTCTCGCCGCTTACCGGCGAGGCGCAGAACTTTCCCATTGTGCGTATGGGCAACCTGGCCATGCTCCCAGGGAGCGAGCGTATCCCGGTCGAGAAGCACACGAGGCGCGGATACCTCGTCGAGAACATGGAAGGTTATCTCATCGAGGCGCGCTCGATCAGCGGCATCAGCGGATCTCCGTGTTTCGTGCGCGGCACAACCCAGACAAAAGAGCCGGCTCGCTACAGTGGGATTGCGCCGCCACAGCATTATCAGATCAGCGACATTGGTCCGCGCGCAAGGGAGTTGCGAGAGTTGCTCGCATACACTCGGGATGTTGATCGCAAGCTTGAGGAGTCCCTGAAGAGCCGACCTCTCGGCGTAGACGAAGAGTACCGTCTACTCGGCTTGATGCACGGGCATTGGGACTTGCCGCCGGAGGCAAAGAACGACACAGCGGACGAGACCGTAACGGCTGCGGCACAGGACGCGACCGCCGTTGAAGATGCCGCCGCAGACGCACTTGCGGATGTGGTCCGCCGCAAGACAAATGCCGTCAACATGGGGATCGCGATCGTAGTGCCCATGCGCAAGATTCTCGAAATCCTCAATCGTCCAGAACTGAAAAGTCAGCGCCGCGCGGCGGCGGAGGCGGGACGCCATTCCGCTGTACCAGACGGCGAATGAACGACGTCCTATGCTGCGCGGTCGACTTCACTACGCTCCAGCAGCGCGGCGATGTCCCGCACCGTCCACAGCCGATCGCACACGCCGGCTTCCATCGCCGGCGTACAGCGGAGCGTCTTGTGGATGCGCACGAAGTTGTAGTGCACGTAGTGGAGCGCGAGCGCGTGTTCCAGGTTTTCCACCTTCTTACTGAACGCGTTGGTCAGACGCGTGAAGCGCCGCATACTCATGCGCATCGTGAGGTTCTGCCGCTCGACGAAACTCGTCGAGACGTGCGCCGGGTCAGGCTGTCCCGAAATCCACTCCATGCGCGTCCCGGTACACTTCGGCGGGCTATAGCGCGCCTCATCGGTCGGGGTACTCCCGTAGAGTTTGATCAGCATCGCGTAGTCGATTTGGTGGAAGCCGATCGCAGTATCGACCGCGTCGAGGTACGCGCGGTGTCCGTCCGTTGTGAGCTGCACGCGGTTGCGGAGGCGCCCAGCAAGGTCGCTGATGAACTCATAGGCGCATTCGCCGCTGCGGGTGCCGACATGGAACACCGGTACGAGCTTGGTGTCAGCGTCAATCGCGATCCATGTCCAGACGGACCCGACGCCGGGCGTGCCGCGCATCGAGTCGGGAAGGTTCCGGTCCTTCGCGTAGCAGAATTGCCAAATCTCGTCGGCCTGCACGCGCCTGCACGGCAAGTCGCGCATCTCGCGATCGAGGAATGCGCGGCAGACCTTGCCGATGTCCACGACGAACTTGAGGACGGTGTTGAACGCTACGTCCGTCATGCGCGCGGTCGAGCGAATCGAGTTGCCCTCCACGAGGGCGGCGATGAGCTGGGTGCGGCGATCAGTCGAGAGCTTGTTCATGGCCTATATATACCAGAGCGCTCTGGCATAGGCAAGCCCCTTCACGGCGACCGTTTACGATTTCTTC
This sequence comes from Binatia bacterium, assembly GCA_041488235.1. Classification (GTDB taxonomy): domain Bacteria; phylum Desulfobacterota; class Binatia; order UTPRO1; family UTPRO1; genus DP-19. The sequence continues at coordinate 495 of JBGPOW010000389.1, read as the reverse complement.
TTGGTTCCCCAGCGAGCCTTGGCGGCTTTCGTCGCCAGTTTTCGACGCTCGTCGGCGCTCAGGCTATCCATGCGGGCGCGACCGCCCTTGAGGCCACCGCGACGCCCCAGAGCGACCGCCAGGGGGTCTTTGCCGGGGTTGGCCTCCGCGACCTCCTCAATGTAGTCCATGACGGCGCGGGCAAGCTGGTTCACGTCACGGGACTTCCGACCGCTGCTAGAACGCTTTGGCATGGCGGAATCATGCCACGGGGCGACGACGGGTGCGAGCGCGATCTACCGGGGGCGCCCGTCAAACTGAGTCACCACCCAAGCGCGATACGCGCGCCCGCGTCGACGTTGACAGGCCGCGGGCATCGCAGCAGTATCTTCGGTTTCCGCAGCTCGGGACGTACCATTACCGGATATACTATCATCGCCACCTCGGATCGCAATCTGATGCCGACGTACGCGCGGTCGCCGGTCGGGTTCGTGCGCGGCGACGGCGCGCGGCTCT
>JBGPOW010000388.1:0-2895 GCA_041488235.1 Binatia bacterium | reverse complement strand
GTTGGTGCACAGCGTGCCGCACTCGTCGGGCGCGCTCACGCTGGTGCAGCCGACGCACGCGCCGCGCACACATCGTTGTCCGACGAAGCACGCACGGCCGCACCCCCCGCAGTCGTCGGGATCCGTGAGGAAACTCGTGCATCGAGTCGTCGTGCCGCAGGTGCAGAGGTTGGGCGTGCCGAGACCGCACTCGACGGTCGCGTTCTCGCATTGCCCGTCGCGACACGTGCCGTAGCAGAAGTTGCCGCACCCGCCGCAGTTGTCGGGGTCGCTGCCGACGTTGGTACACGTATCCTGGCAGAAATCGGGCGCGGCGCCTTTGCATTTTCCGAGACCTTTGCCCTTGAGGCCGATGGTCTTCGGGCTCTTCGCTGCATGCGCCGCGACGCGTAGCTTGCCCTTGCGGCCGCCGCTGCCGGCGGGGACGAACGCGATCGCGACGGTGCAATCGCCGCCGGCCGCGAGCACGCTACCGCACGTGCGCGACGCAATCGCAAAGTCGGCGCCGCCGACGGCGATGCTGGTGATCGCGATCGGCACGGTGTTCGGATTGTCCACCGTGACGGTCTGCGGCGCGCCGGCCTGACCGCGCGCGCGCGCCGGGAAGCTCAGCGACCCGGGAGCGACCGTCAGGGCGCCCGCGACGCCCACGCCTTTCAGCGCGACGGTGTGCGGGCTCCCCACCGCGTCGTCGGTGACGATCAGCTGTCCGAGCCGCAGCCCGGGCGCCGTCGGCGTGAAGGTCAGCGCCAGGACGCAGGTCGCGCCGGGCGCGAGTCCCGGTCCGCACGTGTTGCCGGCGGCGGCGAGCGCGAAGTCGCCTTGCACGCCGACGCCGGCGATCGCCACTGGGACCGTGCCCTTGTTCGTCAACGTGACGGTCTTCGGCGCGCTCGTCGCGCCGACGGACCCGAAGACCTGTTTCCCGAAGCTCAGCTTGGCTGGTGCGAGCTTGAGCGGGCTTGCGGGAGCGGCGCCGAGCGCGACGGCGCGTGCCAACGTGACCAACGTGAATATGCCGACGACGGATCGGATGACGTGCACGGGCGATTTTCTCCTTGCGCGGGACGTACCGGCTCGCCGCTCGGACGACGACCGTCCGCAGGCGGCGAGCCGGCCTATGATCGACGCGGATCGTCGTTCACTAGGCGGGTCCGCGTCAATGAAAATCGCGACGCGCGGCGGCGCCGGTGCGAGATTTCGCGCTGCGGCCGCCACGAAATGCGCCAATGTGGCGCCGTGGGTTGGGAATGGCCGCACGTTCGGCTACGATCCGCGTCTGATCCGATCGTTACCGCGCGACGTCGTCGCGTCTTGGAGAGCCGATGCGCAAGTCTCGAACCGTGATCTTCGCCGTCATGGCGATGCTCTTTGGAAGCGGCGCGCTCGTCTGGGCGCTCACGTTCCAGGTGAAGTACCCGAATCCCGCGAAGGTTCTGCGGGTGAAAGTCGCGGGCGTCATCGACGAGGCGGGGAACGTCCTCTTCGGCGCCACCAACCCGGGCAAGGTCGAGGTGACGAACCTCTCGCAACCCGTCGCTGCGCTCCAGGTGATCAGCCTGGCGCTGCCGACGAATCCATACACGCTCAATCCGAACTCGGCGCTCGGCTTCGGGTCGGGCGAGGATACCACCAATTGCCGCAGCCTGGAGGCGTTCGTCACCGCGTCGAGCGGCGATCCGGGCGGGCTCGACGCGAATCTCGCGCTGCGTATCGACCCGAGTGCCGGGGGGGTCGTCTCGGTCGTCGGGAGCAAGCTCGGCGCCGCGCTGAGCGTGCAGGCATGGGCGTTCCTCGTGCCGGGAACGTCGGTCCCTGTCGTCGGGCCGAACGCAATCCTCGGTCTGACTAATCCGCCTGCGGGTGATCCGGTGACCCTCACGGCGGCGGATTTCGTCTGCGTCCGATGATTCGATGATCCGGTGACCCGCCTCAGCGTCAACGTCAACAAGGTCGCGACGGTTCGCAACTCGCGCGGTGGCTCGGTCCCGAGCGTCCTCGACGCGGCCGAGGTCGTGGCTGCGGCGGGGGCGGGCGGCATCACCGTGCATCCCCGCGCCGATCGGCGCCACATCACCTTCGAGGACGTGCACGCGCTCGCCGAGCAGTTTCGCAGCCGGTGGGGGGACGCGCTCGAGTACAACGTGGAAGGCGACCCTGCGCCCGAGTGGCTCGACCTCGTCTGCGCGGTGCGGCCGCGGCAGGCGACGCTCGTTCCGGTTGCGCCCGGCGAGGTTACGAGCAGTGCCGGCTGGGTGCCGGACCGCCACCGTCATCTGCTCGAGCCGGCCGTGCGTCGCCTGCGCGCGGCGGAAATACGCGTGAGCCTCTTCGTCGATCCCGAGGCGGACGCTATCCGCTGGGCGAGGGCGATGGGCGCCGACCGCGTCGAGCTCTACACGGAGCCGTACGCACGGGCGTTCGAGCGCGGGCGCGCCGACGCTGAGCGCAGCTTCGCCCAGTATGTCGCCGCGGCCGAGCTCGCGCACACGCTGGGGATGGGGATCAACGCCGGGCACGACCTCGACCTCGCGAATCTCGTCCTCTTCCGGACGCTGCCGCATCTGGACGAGGTGTCGATCGGGCACGCGATCGTGAGCCGCGCGATCTTCGTCGGGCTCGAGCGTGTGGTGCGCGAGTACGTGGAGATGTTGCGCGCCGCGTGAGGACGCGTGGCGTGCCGGGGCCAGCAGTCGGCTCCGCGCGAGGATCGCTCGCGCGGGGCACCGGACACGGTTTAGAAAGTTCCGTACTCCGGAGCGTCCCAATCGAAGTGGCTCGCTCCTTATGCGCGCTCCGCCGACTGCCGGCCCGGCACGCCATGCGGCGGCGCAGCACCTGCGACAAGGGCGAGATTCCCTCTTCCATCACTGCTTCGTGAGTGCGGCGGCGCGG
>JBGPOW010000387.1:0-2917 GCA_041488235.1 Binatia bacterium | reverse complement strand
GAGGTCGAGCATGTCATTGGCGACGTACACCGCGGAGGCGCAGAGGCTGAACGCCACGAATGCGATTGACGCGTCCCAAAAGAGCGCGAGGTTGCGGGCTTCTGGCGCCATCAGCAGCGCAACGAACAACAGGACGTTTTTCACCCACTGCTGGACGCGCAACGCCTTCGCGAGGCTGCGGAGCCGTCGGCGCGGGCGCGCGAACGTCCGAGTGACGGGCACCGTGATGCGGTTCACGACGCGGTCGGAAGCATTGACGACGATCGCAGCGCGGGCGTCGCTCCACACGCGGATGTCGGAGCGATCGTTCCCGGCGTAGTCGTAGCCGCCCGAGCCGTACCGCGCCCGCAGGGCGGCCATCTTGCGCTCGCCCTTCAGGTTCACCGCGCCGTCGCTGGCGAGCACGTCGCAGAAGATGCCGAGGTGCGCGGCGATCGGCCGAACGATCGACTCGTCCGCCGCCGAGACGAGCACCAACGCGCGCCCGGCCGCGTGCTCCGCGCGGAGGTAGGCGAGGAGCTCGAGGTTGTACGGCAGACCGGCGCTGTCGAGCTCCGCCCGCGCCGCGATCTGCCGCTTCAGGTGCGCTCGCCCGCGAGCGAGCCACCAGGGCAGCAGGAGCGCCGTGAGCGGCTGCTTCTTGACGACGGCGAGCAACGATTCGAGCAGGGTGTCGGTCCTGAGAAGGGTGCCGTCGAGGTCGACACAGAGCGGGCGCTCCGCTTGCTGGGGGGCGTTCACGCGATGTTCCTGCTTAGCACGCCGAGCGGATACACAGCCATCGCCGTTCTCTCGTCAGCCGTGTCGCCGAATGCAAAGTGTCGTCGCTCCCGCTAAAGCACGCGGCGCACGCGCCGTTGACCGACAAAACGCGACCGCCGATGTCGCAGGACGAGAGATCGACACCAAAGTCAGGGAACTGACGGACGGCGCTGCGCACCGAGCACTGTGAAACGTCCTCGAGATGTCGTACGTCCCGTTCTCTCAATGAGTGAGGCTTCCACGCGGGGATACGCGGCGGTCGTCGATCTGACGGCTCTCTCCGCCGTGCTCGCGTGGATGGGTGTCCTGATCATCCCGTGTCACTGGACGTCCATTTGGATGGACCGCGAGTTCACCGGATGGGTGGTGCCGATCGCCAATCGCCTCATCGACGGCCAGCGTCTGTATGCGGACGGCGCGCACACCCCTATGGCACCGCTGCCGTTCGTCGTGTCGCGACTGCTGTTCGGCGCGTCCGGAATCTGGATCCAGGAGAGCGCCCTGAACTTCATCTGCCAAGCCGTGGCGATCCTCGTCTTGTGTTATGGCTTCGCGGCGCGGCTACCGCGCCCGGTCGCGTTCTGGGCAGCGCTCGCCACCATTCCGGTGTTCGCGAGCCTCCCCAAGACGATCGCATACGACGCAATGGCGCAGCTGCTCGTCGCGGTCGCAACCGTCGCGACGCTACGCGCGCTGGAAGTGCGCCGGTTCTTCGACCTTCGACTGCTCCTGCTCGCGGCGACGACCGCCGCGTGCATCTTGACGAAGCAGAACACGGGGGCCGGAGTCTTGATCGGCGCCAGCGTCGCCATCCTATTGTTCTCTCCCGCGACGTCATTTCGTGAACGCGTCTGGCAATGCGGCGCGTATGCCGCGGCGACGACCGTGATCGCCATCGTCGCGACGATCGCGATGTTCCCGTTCGTCGATCCGCAAGGAATGCTCATCGACGTATTTCTGACGGGGTCGGAGCCGAAAGGTGGCGTACCCGGGCTACTCCATCACCTGGCCAACTATGTCGCGCAGGTATGGGCGGAGTGCACACCTTGGCGCTCGGTGTTTCTCCTGGCCACCATCGCGCTGGGAGGCGTCGCCGGGCGCACCGCCCCGCGTGACGAGCGCTGCCGCGGGTTCGTCGTCGCCGCGGTCATCTGCAGCTTGGCCGCCGTGCCGGTGGCGCTGTGGGCGATCGCTCGGCGCCCTGGCAACTACGGCTTGACGCTCCTGCGGTTCTCGCCGTTCTCGCCGGTCGTCGGCTTCTTGCCGACGGACCTGCTCGCCGCCGGGTTCGTCATCGCCGTCACGATCGTCATCCTCGTCGCGGTCGCGCGCACCGAGGACGAGGCATTGCGCGCCATCGCGATCTCGGCATGTGTCACGACCGCGGCGGCGGTGTTGCACAGCCTCTCCGTCCCGGAGCTGCGGTGGACCTACGACAACAACCCGCTGATCTTTGTCGCGCTGGCTGCCATCGGGCTGCTCGTGGCGAGATCGACCGGCAAGCTGCCGACCGCCGTTTCTACGATGCTCCTCCTCATACTCGGGACGGCATTGCAGTTTACGATGTGGTCCACCACCTGGGACCTGATGAACCGCGTAGCCAGCTGCACCGAGTCATGGCCAGAGGTGCCATTCCTGCGCGGCGCGCGACTCGCAACTCGAGCGTCAGGCATGCGTGAGACGGTTCGACGCGTGCGCGCGCTCGCGCCGAATCCGAGCGACCGCGTATTGTTGCTCCCCGATGATCCCAATGTAGAAGCGTGGTTCGATCGTCCGCGACCTCATCTCTCGGCCGCAATCGTCTTCACCGACCAGTACTGGGAGCGCTACGTGGCGACCGATTACGAGCGCATCGCCGCCACCCCTCCCACCGTCATCGTCATCGGGCCGGAGCCTTTCTGGAGAATATTTTCCCACGCTTGGGGGCCTGCGGCGGCTATGCTGACGGAGCGCGTCGAGCGCGAGCTGCTTCCGCTGCGATACCGCCCGCCCGTCGGACAGAAGATCTTGATGTCCACGGGAGAGCAGACGATGAACATCTACGTCCGAAAGGACGAGTGAACCGCGGAGCGTCCGTTCCCGGCGAACAGCAACACGGGCACGAGCGTCACCAGTGTGAGCAGCGTCATCGCGGCCCCGATGGTGTAGCTCCACG
>JBGPOW010000386.1:0-2918 GCA_041488235.1 Binatia bacterium | reverse complement strand
GGCGCGAGTCGGTGCGCGTTCAACCGCGGCAAATAGGTGCGCGCCCGGACAGTGCAGATCGGTGCGCGTGCCAAGGCCGCAGTGGAGGTGCAGTAGGACAAATCGACATGTGATGGGCAAGTGACGTCGAATCGCGGAGCGGTCAGTAGTCGGCCGCTCGTGAACGTCGACAGTCGACTCGTCGTCCCCGTGAACGTGCAAACAGTCAACCACGCCCGACGAATCGCCGAACGGTTCGCAGGTTCGGACGCCCTTGAGCGAGGGCCGAGGCAGCTTCACCGTAGCGTGCGCAGCTCGCCGAGCAGCCGATCGATCTCGTCGTCGGTGCCGACGCTGATCCTGAGCGCGTCCGCGAGGCGCGGGGTCGCGAAGTGGCGAACGAGGACGCCGCGCTCGCGTAACGCCGCCTGCACCGGCGCTTGATCCTCTCCCGCGCGCCGGGCCAACACGAAATTCGCCGCGGAGGGTAGGACATCGTAGCCGAGCGCGCGCAGGCCCTCCGAGAGCCGCGCGCGCGACGCGACGATGCGGGCGACGTTGGCTTCCATCCACGCGTAGTCCTCGAGCGCCGCGACGCCGGCGGCGATCGCGACCCGGCTTACGTTGTACGAGTCCTTCACCTTCGCGAGCTCGGCGAGAAGATCCGGGTGGCCGAAGGCGAGGCCGATGCGCATGCCGGCGAGTGAGAACGACTTCGAGAAGCTCCGCAGCACGAGGACGTTGTCGTGGCGCGCGACGAGTGGCAACGCCGTCGCGGGCGCGAAGTCGACGTACGCCTCGTCGACGACGACGATCCAGTCGCGGCCGCGCGCCAGGTCCTCGATGACGTCGAGCGGCGTGAACGTCCCCGAGGGTGAGTTGGGGTTGCAGACGATGAGCACCCGCCCGTCCGCGTCGGCGAGCGCCGGCGGCAGCGTGAAGTCGGCGGGAAAGGGAATCGTCAGCGAGCGCCCCTCTTGGATGGTGACGAGGGTGTCGTACAGCGAGTACGTCGGCTCGGGATACACGACGACGTCGTCGGCGCCGACGAGCGTCCGCATCACCATCGTCAGGAGATCGTCGGAGCCGTTGCCGGCCAGCACCTGCTCCGGCGCGACGCCGTAGACGCGTGCCGCCGCCTCGCGCAGCGCCGTCGCCATGGGATCGGGATAACGGCGCAAGTCCGCCGACGCGCACGCTGCGACGGCGGCGATCACGCCCGGCGCCGGCGGATAGGGGTTCTCGTTGGTGTTGAGCTTGACGACCGGTCCGCCGCGCGGTTGCTCGCCCGGCACGTAGCCGTGCATCCGCTCGACGACCGGGCGGACCCGGCTCACCGGATCACACGCCGCGCGACGGCGCCGCGCTCACTTGAAGGCTTTGATCGGCGTCGGCGCCGGACGGACGCCGGCTTGCTTCGCCGCCGGATCGACGAGGTACCGATCGGCGATGGCAACCGCCTGGCGCTTGCGATCGGGCATCTCGACGAGAACGTCGACGACCTTTTCCCAGCGGGGACGGTCTGCGCCCGCGAGCTCGTAGAGATTGATCACGAGGTCGATGTCTTTGGTCACGAGAGCCTTGTCGCCGCGGACGAGCAGCTGCTCGCTCGGAAGCGGCACGTGGCCGAGCTCGCAGACCCGCACCATGTCTTGAATGCGGCCGCGCTCGAGGAGCTTGTCACGCAGCGTCGTCCAATCCTGCGGCAGGACGTGATCAGCGTTGCGGGTGAAGAACTCGAGCGCCTGATCGAGGTAGCCCTTCGCGAGGTATCGCCGCCCGACCAGGATGTCCGCTTCTTTCGACGCCATCGACGTCTCTCCTTCTTGCGCTTGGTTGCGCGCGTCGCTTACCAGCGTAGAGCCGACGCGAGAAATATTCAAGCACATGAGTCAGTGATTCGCCGTCGCGCCTCATGTCATCGCCGACGGTCATGGCGCAGCGCGCGAAGCGGACGCGACGTTGAATTGGGCTGGCTTCTAGGGTACCCGCTGGCCATCGCCATGGCGCTTCCAAAGAACCTCGCGATCGTCTCCGTCGTCGGCCGCGACCAGAAGGGAGTCGTCGCCCGCATCTCGACGTATCTCGCCGGCTGCAACACCAACATCCAGGACATCGAGCAGCGCGTGATGGAGGGGCTCTTCATCATGACGATGCGCGTCGATCTGACGGACCTCTCGACGTCACTCGACGAGATGGTCCTCGGCCTCAAGCACATCGGCGACGAGATGCGGATGGAAGTGAGCGTCCGCCTGCACAGCGCGCGCGAGCGCAAGCGGATCGCCGTCCTCGTCACCAAGGAGCCGCATTGTCTCGAGACGCTGCTTGCAGACTACGACGCCGGACTGATCAACGGCGACTTCGCCGTCGTGCTCTCCAACCACGACGTGCTGCGGCCGATCGCGGAGCCGCGCGGGATTCCGTTCCACACGTTCCCGTCGACCGATAAGCCGGCGCACGAGCGGTTCCTCATCGAGCAGCTGCGCGAAGCGCGTCCCGATCTCGTCGTCCTCGCGCGCTACATGCAGGTGCTGTCGCCGACGATGGTGCGGCAGTACCCGCACCGGATCATCAACATCCACCCGTCGCTGCTGCCGTACCATCCGGGCGCAAACGCCTACAAGCAAGCGTTCGAGGCCGGCGTGCGGGTGTCGGGCTGCACGGCGCACTTCGTCACCGAGCAGCTCGACGAAGGACCGGTGATCTTGCAGGACGTGTTCCAGATCCGCGTCGGCGAGGACACACTCGAGGACGTGAAGGAGCACGGCAAGGCGCTCGAAGGCAAGGTGCTGTCGCAAGCCGTGCAGCTCTTCTTGAACGAGCAGCTCGTCGTCGCCGACACGAAGGTGCTCTTCCGGCCCGGCAGGCTGCCGGCCTGAACGTCGCGACGGCGGAGCGAAGCGCCGGCGACGACGCGACCCATGGGACTCGTGTTCGCG
>JBGPOW010000385.1:0-2929 GCA_041488235.1 Binatia bacterium | reverse complement strand
GGGTGAGGGTCAGTACGCGACGTGGAGCCTCTGAGCGGCGCGGCGCAAAGGCCCGTCGAGCGTCCAGAGGTTCGTCCGTGCGAGCACGGCGGACGCCAGCACGTGCACGTCGATCCAGCCGAGACCAGTACCGGGTAAGCCGTGGGTTGCGAGAAAGGCGAGCGCCTCGGGGTGCTCGACGACGTCGGCCTGGGGGAGTGCGGCGAGAAGCGAAAGGATCTCGTGTCGGTTCCTCAGGTGCCCGCATGCGAGCTCGCCGACGACAAAGGGATGGCACGCCACCTGATCGTCTCCCAGCAGATCCACGAGCGCCGCGTTCCGGTGGCGCAGGTGGTCCACCCACACGGAGGTATCGACGAGTGTCATGCGCGTTTTGCGGCCCGGCGTCTCGGGATGCGTTTGAGCGCTCGCTCAGTACCACCAAGGGCAGCCAGACGATGCGCGCTGGCGCGCGCGATCAAGGCTTCGAGCCCGGCGTGTACGAGCGCGGTCTTCTCGGTAATGCGCGTCAAGCGACGCGCCCGGCTCAAGAGTTCGTCGTCGACGTTCAGCGTCGTTCGCATATGCATCTATATGCATGGTCCGGCCATACTGGTCAACCAAACATGGCGGGGTCGACGCCGTTGCGGGCGAACTACCGCTAATGCGATCTATCGCCGATCGACAATCGTGATCGAGCGCGCGTGTCGCGCGCTGGTTCTCGCGTTCCCCAAACTCAGACCTTCACCCCTTAGGTTAGGAGAAGTCCAAGCGCCCGGGGGATGTGAGCGAGAACTTCGGAGCGTTGATCTCATTCTCCTCGACGTGAGTTGCGGTCAGATCACGTGAAGGCGATCGATAAGCCCGGGAGATCGATGCCGTCGAGCACCGTGGCCCACGTCTCGCCCGGCGACACCGGCCGCGGCCCCGTCAGCGTCCCGGTCGTAACGATCTCTCCGGCCTGGAGCGGCGCGAAGCGCGCCTGTCTCGCCAGCGTCTCCGCGAGGTGTGCGAAGGCCAGCAGCGGGGTATCGAGCGCGTTCGCACCACCACCGATGGCCTCCTGTCTGCCGTCTCTCGACAGGGCGATGGTGAAGCTGCGTAGCTTCGCGACGCAGTCGTCGATGTCCCGCACGGCAACAGGCCTGCCCACGACGAGCGCACGGTGGAGACCGAAAGCGGCGATCGCATCGACACTTCTGAACTTCCAGTCGGGATAGAGGCTTTGAACTACCTCGAACCCGTGAGCGATCCAGTCGATGGAGTCGAGGATCGCCGCCTCGTCGCGCGTCACCGGCGGTGTTCGCGCGAAGTGCAGCTGGATCTCGGGCTCGATGTGCGGTTGGAGCAGGTGGCCGATCGCGACGCTTGCGTTGCCGTCCGGGGCATAGTGCACGGTCGAGTCATAGACGTGGCTCCAGATCGGCGCCCGCACGCCATACTCGGCCCAAATCGTGCGGTTGGTGAAGCCGATCTTGCGGCCGACGGGCTTCTGTCCGCGCTCACGGCGCCGCGCGTGGACCTCCCACGCGATCGCGTAGGCGCCGTCCTCGTCGAGCGACGGATCGCGGTCGCTGAACAGCCCGATCAGTTGGTGGCAGTCGATCGCGCGGAGAACGGTGTCCGCCAGCTTCATCGTCCAGTATCGCTAACGGATTGCGTCGATCCCGGCTTTCGGGACCAGGCCCCGACGAGCCCGATGCAAGCGCCGAATGTCTTCGTGCCGTTCAGCCGAATCAGCCGCGCGTGCTCGGCACCCGTGTCGCCCAGTACATAGGGCACGCCGGGAGTTGGGGTTGGCATATCGAACCGGTCCTTTCGTTCGACCATCACGCCGGCAGCGCCTCCACGGCGAAGAGACGCCACGCCTCGGGCACGCCGCGGAGGTTGCGGATGCCACGATCTGCGAAGCGCAGGCCGGAGCCTGCCACCAGGTCCTTGACCAGTAGACGACACGACCACCTCGCTGGGACCGGCGGCGTCCATGACGCGGGCAGCAATGTTCACCCCAATGCCCGTAACGTCCTCGCCCCGGAGCTCGACCTCGCCGGTATGGAGTCCGGCGCGGACCTCGATGCCCAGCGCCTTCACGCTGGTCGCGATCGCTTGGGCGCAACGGATGGCACGCGCCGGGCCGTCGAAGGTGGCCAGGATGCCGTCGCCGGTGTTCTTCACGAGCCGTCCACGGTGCCGCTCCAGCTCTCCACGGATGAGGGTGTCGTGCTGGTCGAGGAGATCTTTCCACCGCCGGTCCCCGACCTGGGCCGAGCGTTCGGTGGAGGCGACGATATCGGTGAACAGGACGGTAGCGAGGACGCGGTCGGATTCGGGTAGGGGACGAACGCCGGTGAGGAACTCCTCGATCTCCCCCAGCGCCGTCTCGGTGTCGCCCACGAAATAGAGGTTGTCCTCGCCGGGCATTTCGACGTACTTCGCGCCGGGGATGTGCTCGGCGAGATAGCGGCCGTGGCCGACCCGGATGTAGCGGTCCCCTGCTCGATGCAGGACGAGCGTCGGTACCCGAATGGATGGCAGAACCGCTCGGAGGTCTGCTCTCCAGCTCATGGCGAACATGGTGGTAGCGGCCCGGGGGCCATTGGCGAGTCGATTGTAGCGGGCGAACCAGCGCCGGAACCGCTCGTCGTGAGCGACGCTCGGCGCAAGAAGGTCGACGGTGCGCCCAGTTCCCCAGCCTTCTTCAATTTGCTGGACGAACTGCGGCACCAGGTCGGGCGGAAAGCCCCAGGGATAGTCGATGTCGCGAAGGAGCCGGGCGTATGCGTCGTTCAGGATCAGCGCCGACACACGCTCCGGGTAGGTAGCGGCGAAGAGCATGGCCATCGGACCGCCCTCGTTGGAGCCGAGGAGCGCCGCCCGCTTCGAGCCCGCGGCATCCATGACCGCGCGCACATCGTCCATCCACTCCTCCAGCGTGGGCAGCGCGGCGAGC
>JBGPOW010000384.1:0-2933 GCA_041488235.1 Binatia bacterium | reverse complement strand
TGCACGCCGATTGCGCGGCAGCGCCCTCGGTCTTCGACTTCTTCATGAACGACGTCTTGATCGGTAGCGTCCCGAGCTCGTCCAGTTGCGACTGCTCCGTTGCGCCGTTGGAGGTGACGTTCGCCGACGACGGAACGCTTCCTCCTTCTGACAGTGGTCGCTGCGACGTCTATCGTGTCGCGGTTCGCGACGGTGGGACTGCCGTTCGGTTCGGTCAGGTGCAGGTCAGCGTCGACGCGGAGACGGGCGAATTGGACGGTTGTCTCTTCGATGGCAACGCGAGCAACCCCACTCCAACCTGTGCCGCCCGCGGGTTGTGTGACGAGCCCGGGTTCACCGAAGGGGTTGGGGCGGTCGAGGGGTCGATCTGCCCCGTGTGTGGGAGCGGCGCTTCCAGCTCGACCATCGCCCAGGACCTCGACGGGGATCGGATCGGCAACAGCTGCGACGACGAGGACGCGGTTTTCAGCATTCGCCGCGGGACCGTTCACGCCAACACCGGCCGGACCGGGCCGAATGGCTCCATCTCGTCGCGCGGAGACGTGCAGCCCGCAGGGCCGACGGACACGTTCAACGCTTCCAGTGGATTGGTCATCCGGGTGACCGACGGTCTCACTCTCGACCGGACGTTCACGTTCAGCGCCGCCGAGTGTCGGCGCCGCGCGAGCGGCTTCACGAGTTGCAGGAGCGTGGACGGACAGTCGCGAATCACCATTGTGCCACATCGCAAACCGGCGGGTTTCCGCTTCGCGTTCACGTTCCATCGTCTCGACATGGCTGCGCCGTTCGAGCCGCCTCTCACGGTGCGGCTGACGGATGATCCCGCGGTGCCGGTCGAAGGTATCGACAGGACCGGTGTGATCGCCGCCTGCGTTGTGACGACCCACGGAATGCGGTGCCACACGCCATAGTACCGATCCGCGACTCGTAAAACGCGCGGCGTCAGCTACACGCGCACATCGCGACGATACGCGGGGCGATTTCGCGCCCGCTCGAGGCGCGCCGCTGCAGGACGCGAAAAGACTCGACGCACAGCACCTGCTCTATTGCCTGCATCGTCGGCAGCGATGACCGTTCGGGACCGACTCCGATGAGACCGCAAGGTGAGTGGGAAGCTGACGGATGCCACGCGGTGCGAAGCTGACGGAGATCGAGGAGACCCGGCGTCCAAACGCCCTATCTTTCGCAGCAGAACGTTCGGCCTCGTTCTCGCTAGTTGTACGTCGGATTCGTAGGAGGAACACACCATGAAGCGCGCAATTGCCATGGCGATCTTGCTGCTGCTCGCGTTGTCGAGCGGGAGAGCCGCGGCCGGTAACGGCAACACTCCGATCACCGTCACGCCTGATCAGGCCGTCGTTCGCGGTCGCCAGGTTTTCCTGTCCGTCGTCGCCGTCGACACTCCGCTCGCGACGAGATCGCCGCATGCGTCGTTGATCATCTACAAGCCCGATGGCACCGTCCTGACGCCGCATCGGCGCATGCTCCACAATTCCACCGCGCTCTTCCGGGTGCCGCTCGGTAGCACCCCACCGCTCGGCCCCTACACCGTTTTCGCGACGGTCGAGGTGGACAGCCACGCGTTCGGCATGCCGACGACGTTCGACGTCGTGGAGTGACGTCGCACTTCGTCTCGACGCCGCCGCACTAGACCCGTCGCTCCCAATCCGGTCCCGAGACGCATCGTGCGTCCCGAGCACCGATCAGAAGTGGTACAGCATCAGGTACACCAGCACGCCCGTCACCGAGACGTACAACCAGAGCGGCAACGTGATGCGGGCGAGCCGTGCGTGGCGCCGAAAGCGCCGCCGCGATGCGTGCCGTAGCGTCCACAGCGCGAGCGGAACGATCACGGCGGCGAGAATGACGTGCGGGACGAGGATCGCGAAGTAGAGCGATCGAATCCACCCGGTTCCCGCGAACGGTACCGATCCGACCGCGGCGTGATACCGGACGTACGAGGTGAGGAACACGACCGAGGCGATGAACGCCGCCAGCATGTAGCGGCGATGCGCGTGCACGTCGCGACGGCGGATCGCGACATATCCGAGGACGAGAAGCACCGCGCTCGTCGCGTTCAGCAGCGCGTTCAGCGACGGGAGCGCGCGAATCGGGATCACGTACCCGTCCCGCTCAGCGCCGCGACGTCGTGCTCGAGGCGCGCGACATCGTCGGGGTCGGTGCCGTGATAATAGCCGCGGATGCGGAGCCGCGCATCGACGAGCGCGAAGCGATCGCTGTGCGTGATCGGCTCGAGCGAGCGCTCACGCTCGCCCGGCGGCAACTCGGCGATGCTCAACCGGAACCCTTCGCGGACCAGGCGCTCGACCGCGCCGCGGTCGCCGGTCACGAAGAGCCAGCGCGCGGCGTCGGCGCCGAACCCGTCGGCGTAGCGCCGCAGAGTCTCCGGGTCGTCGTGCGTCGGATCGACGGTGAACGTGACGGCACGCAGGCGCTCGGCGGACGAAGGGGGTAACCGCCGCAGGAGCGCGGCGAGCGTCGTCGTGAGCGCCGGACACATGCCGCCGCAGCGCGTGAAGATGAAGTCCGCGATCCAGATCCCACCGGCGAGATCGTCCGCGGTCAGGGGTCGCCCGCTACGCTCGACGAGGGCGAACGGCGGTACCTGGCCGTAGATCGGTAGCTCCGCGCGGCGACTGGAGCCGAGGTGCACCCGCCACGCGCTGACGAGGATGATCGCCGCGAGCGTCGCGGCGAGGGCAGCCCAAACGTTCCGGCGCAGGCGGGTGTCGCGCGCCGCCTCGGCGCTCGTGAGATCAATGCTCGCCGTGCACGCCCTCGGCCGCCGCCTCGGTCTTCGGCGAGTGATGCACGACCGCTCCGAGATCGGGCGTGAGCATGAAGATCAGGAAGACGCACAGGAAGAGCGGCGTCAGCGCGATGATCCCGAGCGTCCGCTTCTCGAGCGCGAG
>JBGPOW010000383.1:0-2994 GCA_041488235.1 Binatia bacterium | reverse complement strand
GTGATCGCCTGTGTGGAGCGGTTCGTGACCGCGTGACCGCGGCTCGGCGTGAGTGCCGCTCGCGAAGGCGAGTGGCGCCCGCCGATCAGGCGAGGACGCCGCCCGCGCCGACGACATGCTCGGCGATGCGCGCCCGCGCGTCGAGCACCCGCAGCGGCAGGAACGGCGTGAGCTTCGCGACGTTGGCGAGGTGGCGCTCGAGCTCGCGGCCGTCGGTGTCGTTGCCGAAGAGGCGGCGGGCGCGGGCGCAGAGGCGGTCGGTCGCGTCGGCGAGGAAGACGGCGATCAGGTCGCGCTCGAACTTCACTTTCTCCTCGCCGCGGCGGCGGATGAGCTTGGCGGTGCGCGCGACGGCGCTCTCCATCGCGTAGAGGTCGATGATCATGTCGGCGAAGGTCTCGAGGTGCTGCTGCTTGCGGCCGATCTCGGCGGGCTCGCGCTGTAGCAAGAGACGCGTGGTGTAGGCGACGAGACGCTTCGCCTCGTCGACGGCGTGGATCTCGCGCGCGAGCGGACCGTCGATCGGCTCGTGGTGGCCGTTCCCGGACGCGAGGTCGCCGTCGACCTGTTGCATGAAGTCGAGCATCGGCAGGCCCTGCGTCATGACCCGCTTCATCACCGTCGCCGGAATCAACAGGCGGTTGATCTCGTTCGTACCTTCGAAGATGCGGTTGATGCGCGAGTCGCGGTACTGGCGCTCGAGCGGGTAGTCGGCGACGAAGCCGTAGCCGCCGAGCATCTGCAGCGCTTCATCCACGACGAAGTCGAGCGTCTCGGTGCCGAACACCTTCACGATCGACTGCTCGATCGTGTACTCCTCGATCGCCTTGATGACCTTGGCGTCGAAGGCGGGATCGTCGCGGTCGAGGCGCTCGACTAGGCCGTCGATCAGGCCGGCGGTGCGATAGCTCAGCGAGTCGGCGACGTAGATGCGGACCGCCATGTCGGCGATCTTGCGTTGGATGGCGCCGAAATCGGTGAGCGGCGTCTGGAACTGCTTGCGGTCGCCGGCGTAGCGCACCGCGAACTCGAGGCATTCGCGCGCCGCGCCAAGCGCGCCGGCTCCGAGCTTCAGCCGGCCGATGTTCAAGATGTTGAACGCGATCTTGTGGCCCACCCCGAGCTCGCCGAGGAGGTTCTCGGCGGGGACGAAGACGTCCTCCAAAATGAGCTGCGTCGTCGACGAGCCTTTGATGCCGAGCTTGTGCTCCTCGGGACCGACGCTCACCCCCGGGGTTGCGCGCTCGACGAGGAACGCGGTGAACTTCTCGCCGTCGACCTTGGCGAAGACGGTGAAGAGGTCGGCGAAGCCGCCGTTGGTGATGAACTGCTTCACGCCCGTCAGGCGATACCCGTTGGCGGTGGGAATCGCCTTCGTCTTCGCGCCGAGCGCGTCGCTGCCGGAGCCCGGCTCGGTAAGGGCATAGGCGGCGATCATCTCGCCGCTCATCAACCGTGGCAGATATCGCTGCTTCTGCTCGAGCGTGCCGTAGAAGAGAAGGGGCAGGGTGCCGATGCCGGTGTGCGCGCCCCACGCGATCGAGAACGAGGCGAGCTTGAACGAGCGCTCGCCGATCAACGTCGACGCCGCTTTGCTGACGCCGAGACCACCATGCTGCTCGGGAATGTCGAACATCAGGAGACCGAGCGTCCCCGCTTTCTCCAGCAACGACCGCATGAGGCCCGGCGTTTGCGCCTCGATGGCGTCGACCTGCGGCAGCACGTCGCGACGGACGAAGCTCTCGGCGACGTCGGCGATCGCATAGTCGTCGGTCGTCAGGTCCTCGTAGGTGAAGACGTCGCGGACCGTTTTGCCGACGAGGAAGCTGCCGCCGGCGGGGCTGCCGTTCTCGATCATGCTGCAACGAGTCAGCAACGGACGTGCCACGTGAATGGTCGTCGCGGCGCGATCAAATCATTGAAATTGCTCTACGTTCTGTCGCTGGGGCGGCGATCTCGCTCGTGCGTCCGTGCAATGCTCCGGCGGCGCTATTCGCCGTGCGCGGTTGCGTGAGAGGCGCGTCGCCGCGGGTGTCGCGGCGCCGCGAACACCGCCGCCGCGCCGACGAGGAGCGCGACGAGCATCGCGGTGCCGTTCATCGATGCGACGAGATCGCGTGACGCGTCGTGCACGCCGAGGCGCTCCATGACGTAGAAGGTCGAGACGTAGTTCGGCGCGGAACGATGGTCCACGCAGAGGAGCGTCGTCGGGCGACCGGTTGACCCATTTCGGCGTCGCGCCGTACGATCCGCCCCGTCGCCGTCCAGTCACGTCGCCCGCCCCGACGAAAGGAGACGCCGATGAGCCTCCGGCTTCTCGCCCGCGTCCTCATCGCCATGATCGTCACGATGCCGCTCGCCAGCGCGGCAATCTCGCCCCCGGCTCCGCCATTTGATCATCTGCAGTGTTTTCCCGTGAAAGACGCGCTGCCGCGCGGCTCGGCGACCGCCGATCTCGTGCCCGCGCAAGGCGCCCCCTTCGCGCCGCAACCGGGCTGCAAGATCAAGCTGCCGGCGCGCTACTACTGCACCGACGTCAGCAAGCAGAATCTCGATCCGGCGGCGAAGCTGCCGATCAGCGGCGACGATGCGCGCGACTATCTCTGCTACACGGTCGCGTGCGGCAAGGGCGCGCGCCCCGCGCCCGCCTCCCAGATCCTCGTTTCCGACCAGTTCGGCAGCCGTACCGTTGCCACCACGCGTCGCACCCGACAGCTCTGTGTTCCCGCCGTGCGGACGCAGCCGACGCCGACTCCGAGTCCCGTGGTGACGCCGACGGTCGTCGTCGAGCCGCCGTGCTCGTTCGACGGGCAGGAATGCCAGGGCACGTGCCAGACCGGCCGGTGTGTCTACGACCCCGACCAGAACCGTTGCTTCTGCCCGCAGGCGTTCGACGCCGCGTGCGACCAGTTCGCGCAGGGTGTCTGTGCCGGCCACTTCTGCTTCGGTCCCGGCGAGGTATGCGTCCCCGGCGCGCAGCCGACGCTCGGACTC
>JBGPOW010000382.1:0-3037 GCA_041488235.1 Binatia bacterium | reverse complement strand
GACTTGAACCACGAGATTCGCGATCGGCTCGCGGCGGCGCCGCTCGAGCTCAACAGCTACGGCTACGATCCGTGGGGCTTGAACGTCGACGTCGCGCGGCGGACGCTGCTCACGTTCGCGCTCTTCTACAAGTACTACTTCCGGGTGAAAGCGTACGGCCTGCAGAATCTCCCGAAAGGCCGCATGCTGATCATCGGCAACCACGCCGGCCAGATCGCGATCGACGCCTGCATGATCGGCACCGCGACGGTGCTCGAGGCGAGTCCGCCGCGCTATCTCCGCGGCATGGGCGAGTATTGGCTCCCAACCTTGCCGTTCTTCAACGTCCTCATGGCACGGGTCGGCGGCGTCGTCGGCACGCCGAAGAACTGCGTCGACATCCTCGAGCACGGCGAGGCGGTGATCGCGTTCCCCGAGGGCGTGCGCGGCATGAACAAGACGTTTCGCGAGCGGTACCAGCTGCAGCGCTTCGGCAACGGCTTCATGCGCCTCGCCTTGCAGACCAACACGCCGATCGTGCCGGTCGCCGTCGTCGGCTCGGAGGAGCAGGCGCCGTCGCTCGGCAATTTCATGCCGCTCGCGCGCCTGCTCTCCATGCCGGCGTTTCCGATCGTGCTGAATTTCTTTCCGCTACCGACGCGCTACCACATCTATTTCGGTGAGCCGATGGAGTTTCGCGGCAACCCCGACGACGAGGACGAGGTGATCGTGAGGAAGGTGGAGCAGGTGAAGGGTCGCATCCACGACATGATCCAGCGCGGCTTGCGGCAGCGCCGCAGCATCTTCTTCTAGTCATGGCGCGCAAGCAGAAGCGGGTCTTCATCCTCGGCGGCGGCGCCGCGCTCGGCGCCCACCACGTCGGCGCGCTCAAGTATCTCGATGAGGAAGGGATCAAGCCGGACGCGATCGTCGGCAGCTCGATCGGCGTCATCAACGCCTGCTGCTACGCCTCGGGGGGCGTGCCGCAACTGGAGCAGGCGTGGAGCGAGATCCGCTCGATCCCGCTCATCTTCTCGCCGAGCTTCCGTCACAATCCCCTCGTCGGCAAGTCGCTCTTCTCGATGGATCGCCTGACCACCGCGCTCGAGGAGTACATCGACTTCCCGAAGATCTTCGAGAGCCGCCTCGAGCTCGAGTTCATCCTCCTCAACCTGTCGCGCGGCCGCGGCGAGGTGTACTCGAAGCGCGACTGCCAGGACTGGCGCGAGCTGCGCACGATCTCGCGCGCCGGCTACGCGATCCCGTTCCTCTTCCCGCCGATCAAGTTCCACGACGATTGGTTCGTCGACGGCGGCTTCGCCTGGAACATCCCGCTCGAGCACGCGCTCGGTCTCGGCGCGACCGAGATCTACCTCCTGGCGCCGATCGCGAGCCAGCTGCCGTACAAGGGCCGCTTCCGCTCGTTCCCCGACTTCATGCAGCGCTTCGTCGACGTGATGTGGCGGACGATCGGCAACATGGGCTACCTCTACGCGCGCATGGACAGCGGCCGCATGAGCGGCGTCCCCGTCGTCGTGATCGAGCCCGGCGAGCAGTACAGCGGCTTCGGCCCGCTCCACGTCTTCAACGCGTACCCCAGCAAGAACCGCAGCCTCATGGAGGCCGGGTACCGCGACGCCAAGCGTGTGCTCGCGGCGCGGCGCAGGCTCGCGGAGCACGCTCGCACGCAGCGCGTCGAGGCACAGGCCGCCGGCGGTCGTCCCGCCGAGTTGCGGCCGGGTCGCGCGTCGCGGCCCGGGCGCCGTGGCGTCGAAATGAAAGACGCGAGGCCCGTCGTCACCGTCGACGGCGGCGCGGTGATACCGGCGACGCATGCGGCCGGTGCGCCGGCGCAGGAACGCACGTCGGGCGGCGCGGGCAAGGTCGTGTCCCTGCGGACCAACGAGCCGCGCGGGACGTCGTAACCACCTCGCGCCACGTCCTCAGGCGAGCTGCGGCGAGCGCAGCCCGGCCGCGGGTCTGCATTGCGACGATCCGATCCGAGGGGCTTACGGGCGTGCATGCGAGGCGGCACGGCAGTTCGCATGTGCGGCGCGACCCGCGTTTCAAGATTCGCCGTCTCGTAGCCGAAATCGAGACGATGGATCTCATCATCGTCGCCGTCAGCGTCCTCACGCTCTCCGTCGTGGCGTACGCCTCGCTGCGCACTCGACGGGGCGGGGTCAGTGCGCACGCCGCGACGGCACCGCGACGCGCGTCGGCGGCGCGCCCGTCGGCGCCACCGCTGGAGCGCACCGCACCGTCGAGCTCGCAACCGACGTCGCACCCGGGCGTCTCCGCGCCGGCGCAGCGCCTCGCGCCGCAGCCCAAGACGGGCGCCGCATCGCCGACGGGCGAAACGTCGCCGCTCGACGTGATCTTCCGCGACGTCGTCGAGCGCTACAAGTTGCCGCCGCTCCCGACCGCGGTCACGCTCGCCATGAAAGCGATGCGCGAGCCGTACGTCGAGCTCGAGCGCGTCTGCCGGATCATCGCCACCGATCCGGCGCTCGCCGGCCGCATCGTGAGCCTCGCGCGCTCGCCGCTCTACGCCCTCCGCCGCGCTCCACAGACGCTCATGGAAGCAACCGCCGTCCTCGGCCTGAACACCACGAAACGCGTTCTCGTCACCGCCGGCATGGACATGCTGCAGGGCAAGCGGACGCCGCGCGCCGAGCAGCTGTGGCACCACAGCCTCGCGACCGCCATCGCCGCGCACCTGCTGGTGCGACGTACCGGCACGACGTCTCCCGATCACGCGTACCTCGCGGGGCTGCTGCACGACGTCGGGCAAGTCGTTCTGTTGCAATCGAACGAGACGCCGTTCCTCGACTGCTGGCGCCACGCACGCGATGCCGCCGCGGGTTGCGAGGCGGAGCGTGCCGCCTACGGACGCGACCACGCGTTCATCGGCGCCTCGGTTCTCTATCAGTGGAAGATCGACGACGAGATCGTCGACGCCGTGCTCGCGCACCACGGAGCCGACGCGGGATCGCCTAGCGTGCTCACCGTCGCCGATTACGTCGCGCATCGTTCCGGCATGGGCTTCGTTGCCGCG
>JBGPOW010000381.1:0-3061 GCA_041488235.1 Binatia bacterium | reverse complement strand
GGCAGGCGGACGATAGACCAGGATGGGCCGCATCGGCACCGCGCCGCCGCCGCTCGCGAGCGCGGGCGACGGCAACTCCTGGCGCACGACGTCGCCGCTCGGATCCGGAGGCGGAAAGTCGGTAATGCTGCCGCCGATGCCGAAGGCGCCGTCGGAAAAGCTCTCGTTCAGGAACGCGAGCAGGTTGACGATACGCTGCCAGACCGTCGCGTCGCCGCACGGATCACCATTCAGGAGGTCCCCGGGGTCGACCGATTGGAAGCCGACGTGCCCTCCATCGTAACGAACGAGTCGGAAAGGCGCATTGAGCTTCGGCAGGTCGGTGCAGTTGCCGGGGAACCCGTCGTCGATCTTCACCGTGAGGCCCTTCGCCTGGAGGACGGCGACGAAGTTGGCGTAGTGCTGCGCGAACCC
The DNA here is from genome assembly GCA_041488235.1 of Binatia bacterium. GTDB lineage: Bacteria > Desulfobacterota > Binatia > UTPRO1 > UTPRO1 > DP-19. The sequence goes on along the minus strand of JBGPOW010000381.1, from coordinate 2,647 downwards.
GAATTCGTCCTTGGTGCCGACATCCATGTAGATGCGTTGCGCGGCAATTTGCGCCGCGGATTCTGCCGTGATTCGCGACAACGGGTCCTCCGCGAGCCAGTGCGCGCGGTCCGGATCGTAGTCGAAGACGCCGTTGCCCTCACCGAAGTCACCCGTCCCGGCCACGCCGTCGAGCCCGACATCCGAGAAGGTCTCTCCACGCTCCGGCTCGAAGACGCCGTTGCCGTTCGTGTCCGTGAACGGCTCGGAGAAGTTGGTGACGATGCCGTCGCCGACGTCGAACACGCCGTCGCCGTCGAGGTCTGCGAGCGCGCGGTCGCCGAGCACCGTGCCGTCGACACCAGCGATCGCGCGCAGCGATCCGCGCGCCAGCAAGAGGATGTCGGTCGAGTCGGTCGGCGTTTCGGACGTCTCGCGGACCCCGTTGTGGTTGTGATCGCCGCCGTCGAGAAATCCGCGCACGTCGCCGGGGATGGTGAACGGACCGAACACGTCGTCCATGAGGAGTCGTGCGGGCTCGGAATCGCTGGCGAGATACTGATGCGCGGGATCCGCATGGTGCAGGAAGGGATTTCCGAGCGCCAGCATCAGATCCTTGAGCTCGGAAAGGACGAGGTCGCGTCCCGGATAGGGAAGCTGGTGATCGAACGTCGCGGGATCGCCGATCGTTTGTGGAATCGTGGTCTGCGGCGCGACCTTCAGGCCCTTTGCGGTGTCACGCAAGAGCTGCGTCATATCGACCGGACCCCCGAGCGATGCGATCGTACCGAAGAGCTCGGGGTGTTTCGTGCCGACATTCATCGCCCCATACGCACCCATGGAGATCCCGGCGATCGCCCGAAACTCCGGGGTCGCTTCCTGCGGCGGCCCGGCGTGTCCACCTCCGCCGCCACCACAACCGAGGGCCGCCATCATCGCCCCCACTACGGACAGTCGTCTCAGATTCATTCGTCAATTCCTCCCACATGCGGCGGTGCGCGAAAAAAAGACCCGCTGAGTTGGACTATTCGCATGCGGAACGAACCGTACAGGCTGGGGACGCCGCGCCGGTAGCCGGAGGACTACGCGCGTAGTCCTACGTGCTCAGGCGGAACAAGGCTCTGTGCACGGATCGATGTACGAGGCTGCGCCACGATCCGGATGCCGCGCTGCGCTAGCTCTTCGTGGGCACCAGCAGCAGGACCCCGCCGACCACGATCGCCCCGACGCCGGCCCAGACCGGGACGTTGACGGTCTCCTTGTCCTTCACCGACAGCTCGAGCGGGCCAATCTTGGCCTCGTGGGTCTCTTTGGTGTAACTAAAGCCGCCGTACACCAGTCCGAAGATGCCGGCCGTGATCAGCACGATTCCGACGATCTTGACGGCGCTCATCTCAGGATGACCGCGATGGTTTCGAGCATTGTACTCGTCCTCCCGCCGCTATGGGCCGCTATCAGAACCGGGACCCAGTTCGCATCTTTGCGGGTCGTATCGCCGGTCAGGGCCCCGCATGCCAGATGACGACCGAGGCGACCGTCTTCGTAGTGGACGACAACGCCGGTGTACGCAAGTCCTTGCGGGCGCTGATGGAGTCGGCGCGACTCGTGGTCGAGACGTACGCCTCGGGTGAAGAGTTCCTTGCCGCCTATGATGCGGAGCGCCCGGGCTGCCTGGTGCTGGACGTCCGCTTGCGGCGGAGCAGCGGCCTGGACCTGCAGGATGAGCTCCGTCGGCGCAAGGCGATGCTCCCGATCATCGTCCTGACCGGCCACGGGAACGTGCCGACCTCCGTACGTGCGTTGAAGGCGGGAGCGATCGACTTCCTGCAAAAGCCGACGCCACCCGACGTGTTGCTGGAGCGGGTCCGCGCGGCCATCGAAGTCGATCGACAGGCGCGCGCGGGAGCGGCGGACCAAACCGCTGTGCGCGAGCGGCTCGCGCGACTCACGCGGCGCGAGCGCGAAGTCATGGAGTTGCTGATCGCGGGGAAGACGTCCAAGGAGATCGCGGCAGCGTTGCGTGTCAGCGTCCGCACCGTCGAAGGCCATCGCCGCATGGTGTTCTCGAAGACGAACGTGTCCTCGGCAGCCCAACTCGTCCGCGTCGTATTGAGCGCGCGCGGAGCATCTCCGCGCGCGTAGATCCCGATCCGCTCTCGTATCATCCGTCGTTGCGGGGCCTATGACGACGTAGGACCACGCGCGTAGTACTGCGAGCTTACTGCGCAGACGCACCTCCTGTAAAAGCGGATACGCGCAGCCCACGGTACCTGCAATGATCTCAATCCTGGCACTTGCGGTGTTGGTGCTCACGGTGAGCTCCGCGCAGGCCGCCGTTCTCGCACCGTTGGACGCGGAGCCGCAGGCCGACCGTTCGCACGTCGCGCCGGCAAGTTGTCCGTACCAGTTCGGCAGCGACATGCCGTCCGCCACCTTCTGTGTGTACCGTGGCGTTGCGTTCGGTCGCGGCGGCGAGGTGTGCGCGACCGACATCGTGGTCATCTGGAGCAGCGTCGGCTCGCAATCAGGGGTGAACGTCGAGCACGAAGTCTATCTAGGATTCGTCACCGATCCGGGACTGGTGCTGCGGGCGGTCGTGGATTCTCGACATCGTCACCGTGCCGAAATGGTCGAATATAGGTTGGCGAGGAATGAGACTCCGCAACCG
>JBGPOW010000380.1:0-3088 GCA_041488235.1 Binatia bacterium | reverse complement strand
GTGCCGGCGTTGCTCGCGTCGCGCGAGCGCACGCCCGTCATCGTCGACGGTGCGTTGTCACACGGGTTCCGCATGCCGACGGAGCCGTGGGTCTTCGTCGGCGAGGAGGAGATCTTCGGCGAGCGCCGGGCGCAGCGCCGCACGCGCACCGTGCGCGCCGTCGACGTGCTCTCGAGTCTCGCCGAGCTCAAGGCGGACGACTACGTGGTCCACGTCGATCACGGCATCGGGCTCTACCGCGGCCTCAAGCACCTCGCCGTCGCCGGCACCGAGGGCGACTACCTCCACCTCGAGTACCTGGGCGGCGACCGGCTCTATCTCCCCGTCGATCGCATTAATCTCGTGCAAAAGTACGTTGGGGGCGGAGAAGGCGCGAAGCCGGCGCTCGACAAGCTCGGCGGTACGGCGTGGGAGCGGGTGAAAGCGAAGACGCGCGAGGCCCTCCTCTCGATGGCGCGCGAGCTCGTCGAGATCGGCGCCAAGCGCCGCGTACTGCAAGGCGACAGCTACGAGAGCGGCGACCCGCTCTACCAAGAGTTCGAGGCGCGCTTTGCCTTCGACGAGACGCCCGACCAGGAGCGCGCGATCGACGAGGTGCTGGGCGACCTCTCCGGCGAGCGGCCGATGGACCGCCTCGTCTGCGGCGACGTCGGCTTCGGCAAGACCGAGGTCGCGATGCGGGCGGCGTTCGTCGTCGCGATGGCGGGGCGGCAGGTCGCGGTGCTGGTGCCCACCACGATCCTCGCGCAGCAGCACTTCGACACGTTGAGCGCGCGCTTCGCCGGCTATCCGCTGCACATCGAGATGCTGTCGCGCTTCCGCTCGAAGCAGGAGAACGCCGAAGTGATTGCCGGGCTCGAGGCGGGCATCGTCGACATCGTCGTCGGCACCCATCGCCTCCTGCAGAAGGACGTGAAGGTGAAAAGCCTCGGGCTGCTCGTCATCGACGAGGAGCACCGCTTCGGCGTCCGCGACAAGGAGCGCATCAAGGCGCTGCGCGCCCTCGTCCACGTCCTCACGCTGACGGCGACGCCGATCCCGCGCACGTTGCAGATGGCGCTCTCCGGGATCCGCGACCTCTCGGTCATCGAGAGCCCGCCGCAAGACCGGCTCGCGATCCGCACCTACGTGACGCGCGCCGAGGACCACGTCGTCCGCGACGCGATCCTGCGCGAGATCCGCCGCGGCGGGCAAGTGTTCTTCGTCCACAACCGGGTCGATTCGATCGACCGCCAGGCGGCGCACCTGCGCGAGCTCGTGCCCGAGGCGGCGATCGTCGTCGGCCACGGGCAAATGGCCGAGCGCGAGCTCGAGCAGGTGATGGACGACTTCATGCATCTCCGCGCCAACGTGCTCGTGTGCTCGGCGATCATCGAGTCCGGGCTCGACATCCCGCGCGCCAACACGATCGTCATCAATCGCGCCGACACCTTCGGCCTGGCGCAGCTCTACCAGCTGCGCGGGCGCGTCGGCCGCTCGAACGTCCGCGCCTACGCCTACCTCCTGATCCCGGGCGAGCATCTGATCGGCAAGGACGCGCACAAGCGCTTGCAGGCGTTGCAGGAGCTCGACGAGCTTGGCGGCGGCTTCCGCCTCGCGGCGCACGACCTCGAGATTCGCGGCGCCGGCAACATGCTCGGAAAACAGCAGTCGGGCCACATCACCGCCGTCGGCTTCGAGCTCTACACGCAGATGATGGAGGACGCCGTGCGCGAGGTGCGCGGCGAGACCGTGACGGCCGAGGTCGAGCCGGAGATCCAGCTCGGCATTCCGGCGTACATCCCCGAGTCGTACGTCGAGGACGTGAACCAGCGCCTGATTCTCTACAAGCGTCTCGCCGCCGCGCGCCGCGACGACGAGCTCGCGGCGCTCGCCGACGAGATGCAGGAGCGCTTCGGGCCGTTGCCGCCGCTCGTCGACACGCTGCTGCGCGTGATGGACCTGCGGCGGTCGTTGAAGGGGCTGCTCGTCACCGCGGCGCGCGTCCGCGGCGAGATGATCGTCTTCGAGTTCCACGCCGAGACGCCGGTCAAGGCGGACACGCTCTTCGCCCTCGCCCGCAAAGAGAAAGGACGCATTCGACTTTTCCCCGATTCCCGCCTCGGCTATCGTCCGGCCGAGCGCGACGCCGACGGCCTGATCGACGAGCTGAAAGCGCTCTGCGGGAGATTGGTATGACACGAATCACATGGACGGTCGTGATGATCGCCGCGCTCGCGATCGGCGGCGCCCCGGCGCATGCGCGGACGACGCCGCGTCCCGCCGCGCGGCCGGCGACGAGGCCGACCGCCGCAGCGGAGCCGGCCGAGTCGACGCTCGTCGCTCCTGAGGTGGTGAACCGCATCGTCGCCACGATCGACGGCGAGCCGGTGACGCTCTTCGAGCTGCGCGCGTTCGCCGATCAGATGCGGCAGCGTGCCGCTGCCGCCGCCGGTGGCGGCTCCGAGGGGCAGGTGCCCACTGACGACCGCGCCGTGCTCGACGAGCTCGTCCTCGACAAGATCCTCCACAAGCAGATCCAGGAGCAGGGCGTCGCCGCGACCGACCAGCAGACCGACGCCTACATCGCGTCGATCAAGGAGCGGAACAAGCTCGACGACACGCAGCTCCGCCAGGCGCTGGCGCAACAAGGGCTCGGCTGGGAGCAGTACCGCGCGCAAGTGCGGACCGACATCGAGCGTGCGGCGCTCATCAACAAGGAGATTCGCAACAAGGTGAACGTCTCTCCGGAAGAGGTCGAGCGTTACTACAAGGAGCATTTGACCGACTACGGCACGCCGGCGAAGGCGCACGTCCGTCTGATCTCGCTGCTCGTGGCGTCCGACGCGACGCCGGAGCAGAAGGCCGCCATCCGCGCTCAAGCCGACGGACTGCGCAAGGACGCGGCGGGCGGCAAGGACTTCGCGAAGCTCGCCAAGGAGCACTCGCAAGGGCCGGGTGCCGACGGCGGCGGCGACATCGGCGAGGTCGCGCGCGGGCAGATGCAGTCGGAGTTCGAAAACGCCGTGTTCGCGCTCAAGCCGGGCGAGGTGAGCGAGGTCATCGAGACCGCGAGCGGCTACCACATCTTCAAGCTGGAGCAGCGCTC
>JBGPOW010000379.1:0-3100 GCA_041488235.1 Binatia bacterium | reverse complement strand
GTCGCGACCGCTTCCTCGCCCATGTAGACGTGCAAGAAGCCGCTCATCTTGCCGAGCGTGACGAGCTCGATGAGCTTCTCCTCGAAGCTGCGGATCATGCGCATGGTGCGGTACGCGCCGAGGATCATTTCGTACGTGAGCTCCATGGTCCCTCCGTGGTCGCTGCGCTGGCGTACTCCGCGGCTCGCCAAGCATCAAGCCGCGCGATTGGCCGGGCGGTCAGTCGGCGCGGGCGTCAACGGAGCGGCTCGGCGGGGTCGCGCGCGTCGCGTTCCGCTGGGCGATGCAGCTCCGGACGTTGTTCGTGATGACGATGTCGACGCCCAGCGCGAACAGACGGTCACAGCCGGCGGTGAAGAATTCCTGGTAGTCGGACGGCCGCCACGAGTTCGCCGACACCAGTTTCCCGTAGCGGTGCACGAGCGCGACGGCTTCCGGCGTCTGAATCTCCTCCCGCAACTCGATGACGACGAGGCGAGGATCGTCGAGCTCCAGCGCCCAGCGCAGCGTATCCATGTTGCTGGCGTTGACCAGCATGTTGGCACGCGGCGCCAGCGCGCGGGCTGTGGCGTAGCGGTCGTAGTGGGCATTGGCTTGGAAATAGATCCGATCCCACGCGTCGTAGCGCTCGACGAGACGGAGCGCCGGTTCGATGACCTCGTCGTCCTTGAACTCCGCGTTCAGCACGACGTTCTTCCCGCGCGTCCAGCGCAAGACGCTCTCGAAGCTTTCGATGCGGGCACCGGTCGGGAGCAGACGACAGTGCGTCACGTCGGCGAACGTGCGGTCGCGTATCTGCCCCAGGCAAAAGGTGTGCTTGCTGAGAGTATCGCTGTGATAGACGACCACGCCGTCGTCTTTCGTCCACCGCAGATCGATCTCGAGGATGTCGGCGCCGCTTGCGAGCGACGTCGTGAAATCGCCGCGTGTGCTCTGAGAAATGCTCCAGAACCCGCCGCGATGCGCTCCGACGGCGAAACCGCGGAGGCGATCTTCGAGCGCCCCTGCGTGCGCCGATGTCGCCCACGCGAGCGCCCACAGGAACGAACACGCCACGACCCACGACGAGCGCGTCCGATGAGCATCGGCATTGGCGAGCGCAGTTCGAATCGTGTCGACCCCGATGGCGTCCTTCTCCGACGGATCGGGCGCGGAGGCAACTAGCCCCCGCGAGAATCTCGCGCCGATCAGCGACGAGGCAGCAGATAGCCCGTGCTGAACGTGCCGACCGTCTCGCTGAAGTAGATCAATCGCGTGAGCTGCGCCGGGCTCGGATCGGCGTTGAAGAGGATGGCGCCGCTCGAGCCCGTCACGCCGGGGCCGACCACGGAGGCCAGGTCGCTGACGGTCAGCCCGCTGACGTTGAAAAAACCGGGCGCGAGCCCCTCGCCGGTGTTCCGTACCGGCGTGAACGTCCAATGCGTTGCCGCCGCGGCGGCCGTGAACGTCGCACCGGGGACGTCGACGAACGAGACGAAGATCAGCTGATTGCCGCCGAGCGCAGCGGGCGCGAGCGTCGCGGGATCGTAGTACGCCGACAGGTCGGCATTGGAAGGTTGGATGGGAGCGAGCAGCACGGTCGTCCCGTCGATCACGCTGCCGAGCGTCGGCGACGGCGACTTCGGCGCGCATGCGTCGGCTCCCGGCGTCGGCGGATGAATCGCGCTACGCGCCGCACCCGGCGATCCCCACGCCGAGCCGGTCGCGATGTTCGCGACGGTGAAGTTGCCGGAGAGCCCGCGGCTTACGACGGGCTGGCCCATGTCGTTCACCACGGTCGCGAACGCCACGCCGGGAGTCGCGGCGAGGCCGCTGCCGCGCAGATCGCCGACGTCGAGCACCGCGAGGCCGCCGAGTCCGGGAACGGCGTTCGTGCCTCGTGTCGCCGGCAACGTGACGACCTGGGTGAACGGCGTCGTGAAGCTCGGTCCGTAGAAGTCCAGCTGGACGCGGAGCTCCGTCGCGGCCTCGTTGCGGATGTTGATGAACGTCGTGAAGCCGTCCCGGGCGTCGTAGTAAAAGATGACCTGATCGCCGCGCACGTTGGGACGTGCGCTGGCGCCGGGGAAGGCGGTCGGCTTTGCGGTCGTGGTCGCGGCATGCGCTGAGAGGTGCGACCCGAAAACGATCATCGCGCCAAGCGCGACCGTGCGAAGCATCTGCATGACGTGCCGTAGGCGCAGGAGTCGTGCCGTATCACCGCTCGATCGAGCGAGAGAAAATCGTCACCCGATACGCGCAAAGCTGCACGACCTGGCGTTCCGTCCAGCGCGCTAGTCCTGCCGACGCCGCCAACGGCACGCGCGACATTTCGCGCCGACCTGTTGGCGCCAGAGGCCGCAGCCGCCATTGCCACCCCCGACCCCCTCGGCTACGAGCAGCACATGGAAGCGGTCTCGTTCGCGACCGATCCCTCACGCTATCGCCACTGGAAGCTCACGATCGACGACGACGTCGCAACGCTGGGCATGCACGTCGACGAAGGCGCCGGGCTCGTGCCGGGGTACGCGTTGAAGCTCAACTCGTACGATCTCGGCGTCGACCTCGAGCTCGCCGACGCGATCCAGCGGTTGCGCTTCTCGCATCCCGAGGTGCGCGTGCTCGTGATCACGTCGCTGCGCGACCGGATCTTCTGCGCCGGGGCGAACATCAAAATGCTCGGACAGAGCTCGCACGGGTTCAAGGTGAACTTCTGCAAGTTCACGAACGAGACCCGGCTGCACCTCGAGGAGATGAGCCGCGAGTCGGGCATCGCGACGCTCTGCGCGCTGAACGGCACGGCGTCGGGCGGCGGCTACGAGCTCGCGCTCGCGTGCGACGAGATCGTGCTCATCGACGACGGTTCCTCGGCGGTCTCGCTCCCCGAGGTATCGCTCCTCGGCGTCCTGCCGGGCACCGGCGGGCTCACACGCCTCGTCGACAAGCGGCGCGTCCGCCGCGACCACGCCGACTTCTTCGCGACGACGGCCGAGGGCGTTCGCGGCGCACGCGCGGTCGAGTGGAAGCTCGTCGACGAGGTCGTGCCGCGCTCGCGCTTCGACGCGCGCGTCGCCGAGCGCGCGCGTGAGCTCGCGCGCCGGAGCGACCGTCCGGAGCGCGC
>JBGPOW010000378.1:0-3156 GCA_041488235.1 Binatia bacterium | reverse complement strand
GCCTGCACCGTCTGCTGTCGCATCTGTCGCTGCTGCGTTTGGTTTTCCTTGGTGAGGATATAATCGGCGTCGGCGCCGGTGATAGTGATCTCTTGCAGGTCGACGCGCTTCATTTTCGGGGCGTACTCGATCGTGCCACGGCCGGTGAAGGTGCCTTTTCGGATCGTGGCGTAGTCCTTCACGACGCCGGTCAGATAGTCGAGCGGCAGGTCGGTGAGCTCGACGTCGGTCTGCAAACCCGCATACGGCTCCGCGAGGAAGTCCGCATGTCCGTCGATGCGGAGCGTCCCGCGATCGAACACGAACGCGTCGACGTGGACGTCCGAGGGGTACTCGCGGTCGCGTGAGTGGACGTTGCGGATGTTGCCGGCGATCAGATTCACGTGCGTCATGTGCAGCGGCTTGAACGGCTTCCCCGGCGCGTACGTGATGTCGCCCTCGACGACTTTGATCTCGTTGATCTTGAGCGGGTAGATCTTCTCGAAGGCCTCTTGCCAGCCGCGCTCCTTGACCGGCGTCGGGTCGTTTACTTCGTGCTCACCCTGTTTCTCGTCGAGGTGGAGCGTCGGGTTGTCGATGCGGAAGTCGGCGACGAGCCGTCCGCGCAGCAGAGCCCACCATTGCACGCTCGCGACGAGCTTCGGGACCTCGCCGAGCGGCGGGTTGGGATTTGCGTCTTCCGCGACCGTCCAGTTCCTCAGCTCGACGGCGAAGCCGAGGGGGCGGAGGTGCGCGCGGCCGATCTTTACCGTGTAGCCTTTCAGCTGCGCGTTCATGTTCGCCTCGATCCGCTGCCGGAGCGGCTCGTCGACGAAGAACATGAAGACGACGGTGACGACGGCGACGACCGCGACGAGCGACCCCAGCATCCAGACTGTCCAGCGAGGAGTACGATTCGCCGCGTGCGAAGCCATGATTGAAGCTCACCACAGAGCCCAATGATGGGCAATTCGCGTTGCACCGCGGACGCGTGTGCGAACTCACCCCGTGCGGTGTTGCCGATCGCGCGCCCCGCGCCAAGCTGGAAGGGAACCCAACCCCCTAGGAGGAAACGCATGCGCAAGACTTGGATAGCGGCGATGGCGGGCGCGCTGGCGCTCGGAAGCACGCTCGTGGTGGGCACGGCGACCGCCGAGATGACGGAGCGTTCGACCACGACGGAGAAGACGACGACCTACAGCGGCACCGTCTCCGAGATCGATCCCTCGAGCTCGACGATCACCGTCCGCAGCGAGACGGCGACGGCACCGACGAAGTACGTGTTCACGAAGGAGACCGTCTTTGCAGATCCGCAGGGCCACGTCGTCTCCTACGACACGATGCGCAACTCGCCGGTGACCGTGTACTACACGCGCGAAGGCGACCGCATGATCGTGAGCAAAGTCGTGACCATGAAGCCGGCGGGCGCGACGATGGAGCACCGCGAGTCGACGACGACGGAAACGCATCGCGGGATCGAGTAGCGCGCGTGTTTGGCGCCGTCGGCACACGGACGCCGACACGACGCGTACGAGGCGCGGTACCCGCGGCCGGAGTCGCGGCCGGGGTACCGCGCCGCGTAGTCGGTGCGCTGCAATGGCGCACACGCTGAGCGACATTGCACGATAGCTGAGTGGCTGATCACGAAAATTCGACCTCGACGCGAGAAATCCCTCAACGTTCACCAGTTTTGGTGATTGCGACCAGATGCCTCGGCGCGCATCTCTTGCCGATCGCGGGCGTCGGGGTGGCGCGCCGCGCAACAATCGCAGACCAAGTCACACGCGAAGAGGGATCAGCGCTCATGCATGGAATCGCTCGCATCCGTTTCGACGGCGGAATGCTCATGCTTCCGTCACGAACTCCCTACGAGATCGAGCTGCTCCTCGAGAACCTCGACTGGTACACCGCCTGTCACGAGGCGGTGCAGCTCGAGATCGACAATCATCGCTGGCAGGTCGTGCACGGCTCCGCCGACGCCGCCGAGGACTGCGCGCGTTGCCATCGCGCGCGCGCCACGCTCGCGTTCGTGAACGGCAATCGCGTGCCCCTCTGTGTCGCCTGCGCGCGAGCGGCCGTCGGTTCGCGATTCTCCGACTGGCCGCGCCCGGAACCGCTGCGCCGCGCCGCGTACTGACGCGTGCCCGCGCCGCCCGTGCTGCGGGCGGCGCACCTCCCCATCGACGTCTCCTGCCGCTCCTGCGACGGCGGCGGCGCGTTCAGTTCGTTTCGGCCGGCGCCGCCGTGCGGCGCTGCGCTTTGTATTTCCGCCCGATTCGATCTACAACGCGCGCACCATGGGAGTGCACACCCGAACGCTGTACGCCCGGCGGTCCCCCGCCTTCGAAATCGCCCGCCTCGCGTACGAGCCGCTGACGGCGCCTTTGATCGTGATTCGCGAACGCGTCGTCGCGGCGACGTTTCGCGCCATCGACATGACGATCTGGTCGGTCGACGGTTACGACGAGGCGCGGGCCGTCGACGTTTTTTCCGATCGCGAAACGCCCGCGCGCTAGCAGGCACGGCTTCGGCGTCGCGCCGCGCGACAATCGAACGCCGCGCGGCGATCGCCGTCGGCTGTGCTCAGCCCGTCGCGCGCCGGTCTGGGGCCGACCACGCGCCGCGGTGCAGCTCCTCGACGAGACGCGGGTCGCGCAGCAGGACGTCGCGCTCGGCGGCGGTGAGCGCGGCTGCACCGTCCGTCAGCGCACGGGCGACGAGCGCCGCACGCGCGGCGACGATGGTCGCGCGTGCGGCGCGCGGCGCGCCCCGAAGAGCACACTGGACCGCGCTCTGCTCCGGGTCGACGACGGCGGCGACGAAGCCGCTCGGCGGTGCGTCAGCGGCGGCGGAGCGGCTCGGCGGTGCGTCGCCGTCGGACCCGAGGCCGACCGGCCACTGCGTGTCTTGCGCCGCGCGCTCTGCGGCCTCCGTCAGCTCCTCGACGTCGCGCAGCTCACGCGGCGGCGCGACCTCCTCGGGGATGAGGAAAAGTCCCGTCGCGCGCGCGCGCTCGCCGAGGCGGACGCGGCTCGCGTACACTGAGAGCGGGATCGAAGCGATGAGCGCGCCGATGATCGGCATCACCCACCAGAAGTAGTCGGGGTTCAGCCAGAAGAGGCTTCCCCCCCAGACGCACGCGACGACGGTGTCGACGCCGTGATGCCGCGCCGCCTC
>JBGPOW010000377.1:0-3185 GCA_041488235.1 Binatia bacterium | reverse complement strand
CGTCGCGGTCAGCGTCGGCGTCGCGGTCAGCGTCGGCGTCGCGGTCAGGGTCGGCGTCGCCGTCAGCGTCGGCGTGGCGGTCAGGGTCGGCGTCGCGGTCAGCGTCGGCGTGGCGGTCAGGGTCGGCGTCGCGGTCAGCGTCGGCGTCGCGGTCAGGGTCGGCGTCGCGGTCTTCGTCGGTGTTGCGGTCGCCGTCAACGTCGGGGTCGCGGTCTTTGTCGGTGTTGCGGTCGCGGTCAACGTCGGGGTCGCGGTCTTTGTCGGTGTTGCGGTCGCGGTGAGCGTCGGCGTGGGCGTCGCGATGCCGGCGTCGACGTTCCACTCGACGGCGCCGATCTCGACCGTCCGGTGGTTGGACCCGTTGTCACACTGCGTGCTCTGGATTCGCGCCTCCACGTCCGCGCCGCTCGCGGTCGAGAGAACGTTGGCATTCCATGTGAACGTCAGGATCTGCGGCGTCGTATGGGTCGCAGTGATGCTCTGGGCCGAGCCGGTGGCGCGTACCACGCCATTCTCGAGAATCGAGATCGTCGAGGTCACGGGGCAAGAGCCGTTATCGGTAGTCAGTCGGACCCAGTACTTGAACTGCTGCAGATTCACTCCGGCCGTCGGATTCGAGGAGGGCGTCGGGAACGTCACGCGCAGATCCGTACCCGTCGTCGGGTCGGTGGCCGTGAAAAAATTCGCGTCGGGGCTGTCGGGGTCGTCCTGGATCGTGGAGATCGTGCCGGTGCCGGTCAGGTTCGTGCTTGCGGCTACCGAGTCCGGCGCGAGGCGCTCGAAGGCCGCCCACGCGTGCGGCGGCGCCACCATCGTGAGGAAAACAGCGACTGCCACCAAGCCCGTGCCGATGCTCGTATGGCCACGGGCGAAATACTGGGTGCGGTGAAGGTGGCGGGCGTGGCGCATCGAGGTCCTCCGGTCGTCGCGGTGAACGACGCAAGTGTCGCCGTCCCTGGTCGCGCCGTGCGGTTACGCAAGAAGCGTTCCTTGTCGCATGGCCTACAACTGATCGAAATCGTGTAAGATGTGCGCGTAGTTGGTCATGCGTAAATGCATCGACGCAGGTGTTGACGCAGCGCTGCGGCGTTCAGGCCGGGCATCTACCGCGATCCCGCGACGGTCACGACAACCCGTCGACGGCCGCCGACGCTGCGCAGTTCACCGTGCGCGAACCCACGCAGTCCGCGATCGCGAACCGTCGGCGGCGTGCTGCGACTCACGCCATGCGCTTAGGGATGCGCGTCGATCCAGCGCGTGATCGCAGCGACCGTCTCGTCGGGGCGCTCCTCCTGTGGGAGGTGGCCGGTCTGCGGCATCACCAGGAGCTCGCTGCCGGCGATGAGCTCGTGGTAGCGCTCGGCCATCGAGCGGGGAACCAGGCGATCGGAGTCGCCGGTGATTACGAGCGTCGGCGCGGCGATCGTGTGCACGCGCGCGACCCGCTCGTCGGCGACGGGCTGGCGCATGCGAGCAATGAACGCGTTCATGCCACCCGCCGAGCGCAGCGGCGCATAGTACGCGTCGATGTCCGCGTCGGTGATCTGTGAAGGGTCGTACACGGCACTGCGCAAGCCGTCGCGCACGCGGCCACGCGCCGGCAGCGCGCGCAGCAGGGGGCCGATCACCGGCCAGCCGGCCATCCGTGTCATGAGGGGGTACCTGCCGAGGCCGGGCAATCCCGACGAGTCGACGAGGACGAGCGCTGAGACCCGATCGCGATGGAGGATCGCAGTCTCGCTCGCGACGTGGCCGCCCATCGAGTTGCCGACGAGCACCGCGCGCTCGACGCCGACCGCGTCGAGATAATGGACGACGTCGTGTGCGAGCGCTTCCGTCGTGTAGCGGGAGTCGTCGTTCGGTTTGTCGCTGAAGCCGTATCCCGGAAGGTCGATCGCGTGCACCCGGTAGTGCTTCGCGAGCGGTGTGACGACCTTCCTCCACGAGTACGTGTTCGACGGGTTGCCGTGGATCAAGACGACGTCGCGTCCGTGCCCGGCGGTGATCGCGAATACTTGCAGGCCGTCGACGGTGACGTAGTGTCCTTCCTTCCGCGCGAGCTCATACGGCGTCGTGCGAGCGAGCTCGGCCGGCGGCACGCCACCGTGGCAGCCGCCGGCAAGCACGATCAACGCGAGTGCGAGGATCGCCCGCACGCCTACACCTTGGCGATCAAGTCGCCGAGGCGCTCGAGGCCTTTCGTGATCCCGTCGGGATCGTAGGCCGGCGGCGGCACCATGAAACGGGAGACGCCGAGGTCGCGCAGGCGCTTCACGCCGTCGAGATCGGGACTCGCGCGTCCGGCCGATATCTCGATCGTCTTCGGGTCGCGGCCGAGCTTCGCGCACTCGTCGCGCATGATGGCCAGCAGGTCCTTGAGCTTCGCCTCCTCGGCGACGCCGGGAAAGAAGCCGTCGCCGTAGCGCGCCGCGCGGCGGGCGGCGAGCTCGGTGTGGCCGCCGACGACGATCGGCACGCCCGGCTTCTGCACCGGCTTTGGATGCGACTCGACCTTCGGCCAACGGTAGAACTTGCCCTGGAACGGCGCGGCCTCATCCTTCCACAGCGCGCGCAGCGCCCGCACCATCTCGGCGGTGCGCGCCGCGCGCTCCTCGAATGGAATCCCGAGGGCCTGGAACTCCTCCGCGAGCCAGCCGACGCCGATCCCGAGGATGACGCGGCCGTGCGACAGCACATCGAGCGTCGCCACCTCTTTCGCGACGTAGAGAGGATGCCGCTGCGGCAGGATGATGATGCCGGTCGCGAGCCGAATCCGCGTCGTCACCGCGGCCACGTAGCCGAGCGCGACGAGCGGGTCGGGGATCGGCACCTGATCCGGCGCCTGGATCTTGCCGGACGGGTCGTACGGATACGTCGAGGCGTAGCCTACGGGGATGACGACGTGCTCGACCGTCCACAGCGACTCGACGCCGACGCGCTCCGCCGTCTGCGCGAGGTGGGTGAGCATCTCCGGGAATGCGAACGGCCCGGCGTTCGCGTACATGAGTCCGAATTTCATGGGCGCCGTGCTACTACGGCGGCGCGGCCACGGGAAGAGCCGCGGTGAGGGAGGACGCATGAGGCTACGGGCGCGAGACGTCGGGGTCGGGCTGGCGGGGGTGCTGATCGCGGTCGGCCTTCTCGGAGGCGGTGGCGGTGGAGGCGGCTCGGGGCACGCGCAGGCG
>JBGPOW010000376.1:0-3187 GCA_041488235.1 Binatia bacterium | reverse complement strand
TACTTGGAAATCGAGGTCGGGCTCGAGCCATGCGAGGACGCGGACGAGAAACGCGAAGTTGCGAAGGTCGAGATCGATCAGATGCGCGACGTCGGGATACTGGATCTTCACCGCGACGTCGCGGCCGTCGTGCAACCGACCACGGTGCACCTGCGCCAGCGACGCCGATGCGATCGGCACGTCGTCGAGCGCGGCGAACGCGTCCTCGGGCGCACGCCCGAGCTCGGCGCGCAGGAGCGGCAGGAGCGTCGCCAGCGGGCGCGGCGGCACCCGGTCTTGCAGCGTCGACAGCACCTCGACGTACGCATCGGGCAGGATGTCGGCGCGCGAGCCGAGAAACTGGCACACCTTGATCGGCAGCGCCTCCAGCCGGACCGCGACGCGGCGAACCGCCGCGGCGCTCCGCCGGTGGTGGCGCTCGAGACGTGCCGCCGTCCGGCGATCACCGCAGCGGTGCGCCAGCTGGATGAGCTTGTACCCGGCGTAGACGCGCGCGACGAGCGCCGCCTGCGCGACGAAGCGCCCGATGCCGTGCGGCACGCGGCGCCGCATCGTCACGCGATGAGCCGCCGTCCCACCCAGCGCACGGCGAGCGCGTACGCGACGGCGAGCATCGCGACGAGTACCCCGGCATGGACGAAGAGCATCGCGCTGACGTGCCCCGACATACAGGCGCGGACGATCGTCACCGCGTGCGTGAGCGGCATTCCCCACGCGACGGTGCGCGCCCACGCGGGCAGGCTCTCGATCGGAAAGAATACGCCGGAGAAGAGGTACATCACCGTGATCACCAGCGTGAAGTAATAGGTGAAAAAGTCGTACGCCTGCGCGCGCGACGACACGAGGAGCCCCATCGCGGCGAACACGACGCCGATGAGGAGCGCGACCGCGGGCAGGACGAGCGCCCAGGCGCTGTGCACGAGGCCGGCGCCGGTGGCGACCGCGAGGACTGCGACCCCGGACAGGACCGACTTCGACGCCGCCCACAGCACGTCGCCGGCGACGATCTCGCGGATACCGATCGGCGTCGCCAGGATGCCGTCGTAGGTCTTCTGCTGCGTCATGCGCGTGAAGGAACCGAAGGTCGCCTCGAAGCTCGCCGCGTTCATCGCCGCCGAGGCGAGAATGCCGGGCGCGAGGAACTGCGCATAGCTCACGCCGCCGAGGTCGACGAAGCGCCCGAGGCCGTAGCCGATCGCGATCAACGACAGGATCGGCTCGCCGAGCGCGCCGACGAGCGACGAGCGGTAGTACTTCCGCCAGCTCTCCATGTCGCGTCGCCAGACGCGGAACGCGCCGGCAACGACGCCGAGCGGCGGGCGCGCCGCGGCGACGGGCGACGGCGGTGTCGCGGTGGCGGCGACGCTCATTCGCGCAGCTCGCGGCCGGTGAGCGTCAGAAACACGTCCTCGAGCGTCGCGCGCCGGTGCACGAGCTCCTCGCCCGCGAGCGTCGCGAGCATCCCGCGGACGTCGCTGTCGCCGTTGGCGTAGATCACGACCCGGTCGGTAAGCGCCTCGACGCGCGTCGCGTGCGGCCGCACGACGTCGAGCACGCGGGCGCGGCGCACCGGGTCGTCGCCGGTGGCGACCTCGATCACCTCGCGGCCGACGTGCCGCTCGATGAGATCCGCGGGCGTGCCCTGCGTGACGATGCGGCCGTGGTCCATGACGACGAGGCGATCGCAGAGCTGCGCCGCTTCCTCCATGTAGTGCGTCGTGAGCAGCATCGCGACCCCGCTGCGCTTCAGCTCGCGCAAGCGCTCCCAGACGAGATGGCGCGCCTGCGGGTCGAGACCAGTCGTGGGCTCGTCGAGCACGAGCAGCTCGGGGCGATTGATGAGCGCGCGCGCGAGCACGAGCCGTTTCTTCATGCCGCCGGAGAGCGTGTCGATGCGCGCCTTCGCCTTCTCCGTGAGCGCCGCGAACTCCAGCAGCTCGGCGACGCGCGTGCGCGCCTCGGCGCCCGGGATGCCGAAGTAGCTGGCGTAGATGAGCAAGTTCATCTCGACGCTCAGATCCGGGTCGAGGTTCTCCTCCTGCGGCGCGACGCCGAGCCGCGCCTTGATCGCGCGATGATTCGCCGGCTCGACGGGCAACCCGAAGACGCGCAGGCTCCCCGCCGTCATCGGCGAGAAGCAGGTGATCATGCGGATCGTCGTCGTCTTGCCGGCGCCGTTCGGGCCGAGGAGACCGAAGCACTCGCTCGCCTCGACGGTGAAGTCGATGCCGCACACGACTTCGGACGCGCCGTAACGCTTGCGCAACCCGGCGACCTCGATGATGGGAGCGGACACGGTGACGGACGAGCATAGCGGAAGAGACGCGCGACGCCAGCGCGCCAGCGCGTCGTCACCGGTGACGACGGGCGGCTGGACGGCGCGTCGTTTTTGCTTGCAGCGACGGTCGTGCCGGGTTAGCTCGATCTCCTCGTGCTCGTGATGCGCCACCCACAGCGACGCACTCTCGCGGCGGCGATCCCCGTCGCCGTCATGCTCACGCTCGTCTGCTCCGCGCGCGTCACGACCGCGACGACCGCGCCCGTATGGGCGACGTACGGCGGCAACGCGCAGCACGCGGCGCTCGCACCGACCGCAGCGCAGTCGCTCGCGCGCATCCGCTGGCAGACACCGGTCGATCTCGCGCCGCAGTACAACGGCAACGAGCTGCTGATCCACTACGGCTCGCCGCTCATCACGGCCGCGAACACGGCCATCGTGCCGGTGAAGGTCGGCGCGAGCGATGGCTTCCAGGTCGAGGGGCGGCGCGGCAGCGACGGCGCGCTCCTCTGGACGCAGACGTCCGACTACCTCTTGCCGCCGCACGACTGGGTGCCGAGCTTCGGACCGACGCTCGCCCGCCGCAAGCTCTGGATCCCCGGCCGCGGCGGCACGGTCTACACGCGCACGCAGGTCGACCGCCCCGAGCGCGCCAAGGTACGCCAGCGCGTCTTCTACGGTGCCGCGGCGTACCTCGCCGGCTCGACGGCGTACGACGGTGTCGTGTTCGTGAACACGCCGCTCGTCGCCGACCGCCACGGCACGGTCTTCTTCGGATTCCAGGTGACGGGCGCGACACCGCTCGGCCTCGCGAGTGGCGTCGCGCGCATCACGAACGGCGGCCGCGGTCGCTGGGTCTCGGCGGCGACAGCCGCGCGTGATCCTTCGATCACCAAGGTCGCGCACAAC
>JBGPOW010000375.1:0-3208 GCA_041488235.1 Binatia bacterium | reverse complement strand
GCCCGGCACCGGCGCCGCCAGCGAGCCAGGGGGTTGCGGTCGCTGCACCCTTTCTGCGCAATGACCCTTATCGCGCTGGTCGGGTGCAGCGATCGCTACCCCGTGGCTCGCCGGCGGAAGTGGTCTCGCGATCAGCCGCCCGTCGAGGCGGCGCGCGGCTTCTCGGCGCGACGCCGCTTCGGGCGCTCGCGCTGGGCGAGCAGGCGGTCGAGCTTGATGTTGAGGTTGACCAGACTGCCCTGAAGCGACTCGATCTTCGAGAGCAGCCGGTTGTAGTCGGCCTTCGACGGCACGTTGAGCAGCCCGAGCAACATCTGCATGTTCCGATCGACCTGTCCCTTGGTGCGCGCGGCGCGGTGCAGGGCGGCCGAGAACGTCTCCGCCATCGTCGGATTCGCGAGGAGCTCCTCGGCAAGCTGCACGAGTCTCGCCTCGCCCATCTCGACGATCCAGGAGAGCATCGTTCGATCGCGTCGCGCCGCCATCACGTTTACAGTCGAAAAGGTGGCGACTATAGTGACGCGCCCGCGGAGGGTCAAGGTAACGCACGCGCCGCGCGGGTCATCGCCACACATGCAGCTCCAACTCGCGCTCGGCTACCTCACCGGCTTGCGATTTCTCGCACCGTACCCGCTCGATCTGCCGACCATGATCGCGACGGGCGCCGTCGTGAACATCTGCGACGCCGTGATCTGTCGCCTCGTCGCGCGCAACAACGGCTACCCGCCGCGCCTCTGGACCGCGCTCGGTCTCGTCTTCGGCATCTGGGCGGTCGCGTTGTGCATCCTGCTGCCGAAACGCCGAGCGAGCGCACGCTGATGGGCTGCCACATCGCACCGGCGCCGCGCGAGCGGCGCGGACCCGCGCGCGCGTCGACGAAACGCGCGACGCACCCGGCGACCTCGTCGTCGACCGCGGCGCTGCATGCGACCCAAGCGACCGACGGCGCAGCGAGCAGCAACGGCAAGCCGTCCCGCGACGACACGCAGACGGCGGAGCTCGCGCAGACACAAGCCGACGTCGATCTCCTGCGCACGCGCATCAGCCAGCTCGGGCTCCGACTCGAAGGCTCGCCCGTCGAGCGCTGCATCGAGCAGCTCTACCGTGAGCTGGCGCGCAAAGGCCTGCACCGCTTTCGCCCGATCTGCTACCTCTCCGACGAGTGGGGCTGCCCCTCCGGCGAGCCGGTGATCGGCATTCCGTTCTATCTCGCCGACCCGCGCCTCGAGCGCCTCGAGCGCGAGCTCAACGATCTCGAGGACGAGCGCGAGATCATGTCGTATCTGCGGCACGAGGCGGGGCACGCGCTCAACTATGCATACCGGCTCTATCGCGAGCCGCTGTGGCGGCGCGTCTTCGGCCCGTTCAACCGTCCATACCGCGATCGCTATCGCCCGGTGCCGTTCAGCCGCGACTTCGTCCGCCACTTGCCCGGCTGGTACGCGCAGAAACACCCCGACGAGGATTTCGCCGAGACGTTCGCGGTGTGGCTCGCGCCGCGCTCGAATTGGCGGCGGCGCTATCGCGGCTGGCCGGCAATGCGCAAGCTGCGGTACGTCGAGCGCACGGTCCGCCGCGTCGCCGATCACGATCCGGTGGTGCTGAAGGGCGACTTCGACGTCACCGTCGACGACATGCACGTCACGCTCGGCGAGTTCTACGCGCGCGGCGTCGAGGAGACGCAAGCCGCGGAGACGATCGCGATCGACGCCGATCTCGAGCAGATCTTCTTCCGCAAGGGGCGCCGTCGCGCGGCGCTGAAGCCGGCGGCCGAGATCATCGAGAAGCACCGCGTCGCGCTCACGAACACGCTCACGTACTGGACGGGCGTGCATCGTCCACTCGTGCGCCGTCTCTTGGCGCGCATGGCGAGTCGCGCCCGCGAGCTCGATCTCTACGGCGCGCACGGACGCGAAGCCGAGTATCTCGTGCCGCTCACCGCGTTCGGCACGACGCTCGCGATGCACTACGTGACGAACGGTAGCTTCGAGCACGGCACGCACTGAACACTGGCCGTCGCGAATTTCTCATCGTCGCATGCACTGCATTTTGTTCTTCTTTTGTCGTACCGCTTGATGCTATGTTGCTCGCGATGCCGAAGTTGCGAGTCGGCGTGCTGTACGACGCGTGGGACGATGGGACGGAAGACGCAGCGGAAGACAAGGTCCCGCGTCGCAAGCGTCGTCGCGAAAAGCACGATCACGAAGAGGTGCACGAGGCCCTGAAGAAGCTGGGCCATGACCCGTTTTACCACGTCCTCGACGGACGCCCGGGGTCGCTGCACGCGCTCGCCGATCAGCGCGCCGATGTCTACTTCAACCTGGCGGAGTCGTACGCCGGCGACGACACCAAAGAGATGAACGTCGCCGCGTATCTCGAGCTGCTCGGGCGGCCGTTCACCGGCACGGGCTCACATGGGCTCTACCTCGCGCAGGACAAGGCGCTGGCCAAGAAGATCTTCGCCTTCCACGGCATCCGCACGCCGAACTTCATGACCGGCTACCGCGGCCGGCTCGATTGGGCGCACGACATCCAGTTTCCGGTGATCGTCAAGCCGGCGCTCGAGGACGGCTCGATCGGCATCCGCTTCAGCGCCGTCGTCGGCAGCCTGAAGGAATTGATGGAGCGCATCGACGGCGTGCACGCCGAGTTCGACGCGCCGGTCCTGATCGAGGAGTACATCGAGGGCCGCGAGATCTATGCCGCGGTCATCGGTAACCGCGACCCGGAAGCGCTGCCGATCGTCGAGCTCGATCTCTCGCAGCTGCCGAAGGGCACGCCGCGCATCGCCGGCACCGAGGTGAAGTGGGAGCAAGGCACGGCGATCTATCGCAACACGCAGCCCTTCTTTCCCGACGACCTCGACGCCAAGACCGAGCAGCACCTCAAAGAGACCGCGTGCGCCGCCTACCAAGCGCTGAAGCTCCGCGACTACGGCCGCATCGACATCCGCCTCGACGACCAAGGCAACGCGTACGTCATCGAGGTGAACCCGAACCCGTGGCTGCTCTCGACCGCGGAGTTCGCAAAGGCGGCGAAGAAATCGGGCCGCCAGCACTGCCAGCTCGTCGGCGAGCTCGTCGAGCTCGCGATGTCGCGCTACGGCGCCTGATCACGCGTTCATCGCGCGAGCGTGGCGGTGGGGGGGCTCGGCCGCACCCCCCGGGGGGCGAAAAATAAGTGGGGCCCAACCCGGCAGGCGGAGCGG
>JBGPOW010000374.1:0-3218 GCA_041488235.1 Binatia bacterium | reverse complement strand
TCAGGCGCTCGGCGAATTCCAGGCCATCGCGGATGCGCCCGAGGCAGAGGGAGCTGTAGGACATGCCGACCAGTGCGATCGCCGCCGGCCCCGGACTGGCCGACGCGTCGATCAGGTCGACCGCCGCGCGCGAGATCTCATGGTAACGGCGTACGTCGCCACCGACGCCGAGCACGACCGCATAGCCGAGGTTCATCGCGATGGCCTTGTCGACATCGCCGGACCGCGCAGCGAGCTCTCGCCCTTCGGCGAACAGCTGCTCGACCTCCTCCGATGAGAGGCCCAGGCGCCAGCCGCCCTGCGTGAGCAGGCTGCGGCAGGCGTCGAGCCGCAGCTCGCTGCGCTCGTCCGAGGCGTCGACCCCGTCGGTGAGCGCCAGCACGCGTCGCATGTGGCGCATTCCTTGCGTGGGATCGCTGCGCCCCGCCGACTCGGCCGCGCGGCGATGCCAGCGCGCCGCGGTCAGCGCCTCATCGGCCTCTTCCCAATGATGCGCCAGCAGGGCCGCCTGCCGGTCGAGGTTCTCGGCATGCGCCGCCTCGATGACGCGCGCGACCGCCGCGTGCAGCCGCCTGCGCCGCTCCTGGAGCTGCGAGGCGAGCGCGACTTCCTGCGTGAGCGGATGCTTGAAGAGATACTCGGCGACCGGATAGAGCGACTGCTCGTAGACGAACTCGGTGTCTTTGAGGGTCTGCAACGCCTCGCGCAGCTGCGGCGCGTCCTGCTCGACGACGGCGGCCAGCGTCGGCTCGTCGAACTCGCGGCCGATCACCGCGGCGGTCTGCAGCACGTCCTTGTCGCGCTGGGCCAGTCGATCGATGCGTGCCGCGAGGAGCGCGCGCACGGAGCTCGGCACCTCCAGCTTGTCGACGGGGGTGACGAGGCGATAGGCGCCCTTGCTGCCCTGCAGCTTCCCCGACTCGATGAGATTCTGCACCACCTCCTCGGTGAAGAAGGGATTGCCGGCAGTGCGAGCGTGAATCATCTCACCGAGGCCGGCAGTGCTCGGGTCGTTGCCGAGCAGCGCGTCAACCAGCTCGCGGATCGCGTCGGGGCCGAGCGGTGCGAGGGGCAGCTGATGGTAGTACGACTTCCCCATCCACGGCGCCTGGTACTCGGGACGAAAGTTGAGCAGCACGAGGGCGCGCGTCCCGACACCGGCGTCGACCAGCGGCTCCAGGAACGCCGCGCTGCCGCCGTCGAACCAGTGCAGGTCCTCGAGCAGGGTTACCGTCGTCTCTTTCTGTCCGCGCGCCTGGACCACGCGTCGCACGATGTCGAACATCTGCCGCTGGCGCGCCTCGGGATCGACGCGCGGGGCGGGGTTCTCCGGGTCGGGCACGCCCATGAAGTCGAAGTTGAGCGGCAGGCTCTCGCGCAGGCGCTCGTCGAGCAGCAGCAGGCGGCCGGCGATGCGCTCGCGCGCGGTGGCATCGCTGTCCTGCTCGGTGATGCCGTAGAAGGCGCGAAAGAGCCGCAGGATCGGCAGGAAGGGGATCGCCTTGCCGTGCGCAACGCCCGTCGTCTCGTACGTCATCAAGCCGCGCGCTCGGCAGCGCTCCAGGAACTCGTAGCACAGGCGACTCTTGCCGAGCCCCGCTTCGCCGACGATGCCGATGATCTGGGCATGGCCCTCGCGGGCGCGCGCCAGCGCCGACTCGAGCACCTGCATCTCGTCGCCGCGTCCGACGAAGCGCGAGAAGCCGCGGCTCCGCGAGACGTCGAGGCGCGTGCGCATCTGCCCGAGCCCCTGGAGCTCGTAGACGTGCATCGCCCCCTGCACGCCCTTGATCTCCATCTCGCCGAGATCGGCGAGCGCGAAGTAGCCCTGCACCAGCGCGGCGGTGTGCGCCGTGAGGTACACCTTGCCCGGCTCGGCGATCTGCTCCATGCGCGCCGCGAGTCCGACGGTGTGTCCCTGCGCCGTGTACTCCATGCGGAGGTCGTCGCCGACCTTTCCGATAGTGCCGACGATCACCTCGCCGGAGTTGAGGCCGAGACGCGCCGAGAAGTTGAGACCACGGCGCAGCCGCAGCTCGTTGGCGTAGCGGCGCAGCTCGTCCAGCAGGTGCAGCGCCGCGTAGCAGGCGCGGCGGGCGTGATCCTCGTGCGCGATCGGCGCCCCGAAGAGCGCCATGATGCCGTCGCCCGTGAACTTGTCGACGAAGCCCTCGAAGCGCTCGACGCCGTCGGAGAGGATCTTGAAGAAGCGCTGCATGATCTCCGACCACGCTTCCGGGTCCATCCGCTCGGCGAGCTCCATCGAGCCCTTCACGTCGGCGAAGAGGACCGTGACTTGCTTGCGCTCGCCCTCGAGGGCGGACTTCGATTGCAGGATTTTGTCGGCGAGGTGCTTGGGGGTGTGGGCGCGGGGCGCAGTCGAAGAGTCGAAGTTTCGACGAGCCGATCCTTCGACGAGCGCCGCGCCGCATTCGCCGCAGAACTTGAACCCCGGAAGGTTCTCGAACCCGCACGCGGGGCACCCCTGTGCGAGTCGTTGGCCGCACGCGCCGCAGAACTTCATGGCGGCGGGATTCGCGAAGCCGCAGTGGCCGCATGTCGTTGTCGTGGTCACGGCTTCACACCGTTACGGCACCAATACCAGTGCCTTGTCTAGTCGCTCGCCGACGCGCAGCACACCGAAGTCTCTTCGGTCGGTCGTGAGGACGCGAAAGATGCGCCGCCGCTCGGCGACCGCCGCCACTACCCCGTCCACCAGCCCGATGTTCAACTCGCGGAACTTCGCATCGAGCTCGAGCGCGCGAACGATGTCGCGAGGGGCAACCAACTCGAGCTCGTACCTCGTAGCCGGATCGAAGACCTCGGCAATCAACTTGCGCAGCGCCACTCGCTCGGCGCGCAGGAAATAATCGACCTCCACCAACACCAACGCCGGCACCACGACCGTCGCGGCGCTCGTGAGCGCGGCGGCGTAGGCGGGCCACGTAGCCCGCCCATCGGGCCGGCGAGCGAGCGCACGTAGCAGGCCCCCGGTGTCGGCGATCAGGCTGCTTTTACTCTTCGAGGTCTTTGAAGAGCTCGGACTCATCACCCAGCTTGACGGCGGTCGAAACGAACAGCCCGGTCGAAGGTGGGCGGCGACCCCGGTAGTACTTGGCGGCCACGACGCGCAACCCCTGGCGAATCAGGCGAGACGCCGATACGCCGTGCGCCCGTGCCCGTGCCAGGGCGTCCGCATCTTCTGGATCCAAGCGCAC
>JBGPOW010000373.1:0-3236 GCA_041488235.1 Binatia bacterium | reverse complement strand
GGCTTGGACACGAGGGTTGCCCAAGGGCGGGCGCTGTGGCTTGATGTCGCGCGCCGCGTTTGCGGCGACGCGGTTCGCGCGCATGAAGTCGCCACACACCCTCCTCTTGCAGATCGTGCTCCTGCTGGCGCTCCTCGCTCCGCAGGGGGCATTTGCGACCACGGCCACCGAGCCGCCGCTGCGCTTCGGTCCGGCGTTCCCCGTGTCGCCGGCGATGGAGACGCGCGTACGCTTCTGGATCCGCATCTTCACCGCGGTGTCGCAGAACGAGGCCGTGCTGCACGACCGCGACGATCTGCGGATCGTGTACGACGTCGTGCCCTACGACAGCGACGACACGGTCGCATCGGCACGCGCCAGCTACGGGCGGATGCTCGCATCCTTGACGGTCGCCGAGCTCTTTCCCGCCCCGCTGCAGGACCAGATCGCGTTCGCGACACCGCCCGCCCCCGAGCGCCAGCGCCTGCGGGCGCTCTTCGCGTCGGTCGCCGCCGCGCGGCCGATCGGTTACGCGCGCGCGATCGACAACATTCGCGCGCAACGCGGGCTGAAAGAGATCTTCGCCGACAGCTTGGTGCGCGCCGAGCTCTACTTGCCGGAGATCCGCCGCATCTTCGCGGCTGCGCAGCTGCCGGCGGATCTCGTGTACCTGCCGCACGTCGAGTCGTCGTTCAATCCGAACGCCGTATCCCGAGCCGGCGCTGCAGGCCTCTGGCAGTTGACGAAGGACACCGTCGACGGTCGGTTGCGCGTCGCCGCGAAGGTCGACGAGCGCTTCGATCCCGTGCGCTCGAGCCAAGCGGCCGCCGACCATCTCGCGCGCGCGTACGGCGTCCTCGGCAGTTGGCCGCTCGCGGTCGCGGCATACAATCACGGCGTCGCCGGCCTCGCGCGTGCGCGCATCGCGGTCGGCAGCGACTCGCTCGACGACATCATTCGCGGTTACGACGGTGCGACGTTCGGATTCGCCTCGCGCAACTTCTACGCCGAGTTTCTCGCTGCGGCGCACGTCGCGCGCCACGCCGACTACTATTTCCCCGGTCTCAAACGACTGCCGGTCGTGCAATACGTCGTCCGCCGCGGCGACTCCCTGTGGACGATCGCCCGCAAGCACCGCGTCTCCGTGCGCGCGCTCGTCGCCGCCAACAATCTCGGCCGCTCACCGTTACAGCTCGGACAGCGGCTGATGATCCGGCTCTGAGCGGACGCGTCAGCGCGACGACAGCGCGTCGCTGTACGCTTCGAGCGCGGCGATCGCATCCGGGCAGCAGCGCTCCTCGCGCGCGACGCGCTTGGCTTGCGCGAGCGACACGAATCCGCCGCTCGCGATCTCCTCGGCCTGGAGGACGAACGGTCCGTCGTGGCGCGTGAGGTACACCATACCGCAGACGCGCGTCCCGTCGTCGGCGTAACGGATCTCGCCGAGGCGGACGATCGGCACGCCGACGACGCCGAGCTCCTCCGCGAGCTCGCGCTCGGCGGCCGCGTCGTACTCCTCGCCGGCGCCGACGACACCGCCGATCGTCAGATCGCAATAGCCCGGATAGACGTCCTTCGTTGCAGTGCGGCGGTGGACGAAGAGCTCGCCGCGCCTGTTCAGGACGAAGACGTACACGGCGCGGTGGAGGAGATTGCGCGTCCGCATCTCCGCGCGCGTGACGCGATCGACGACGCGGTCGTCGTCATCGACGACGTCGACCCACTCGGCGCTGTTCGGATCCACGAGCCCGCTCTTCGCATGCTGTCCCGGCCCTGGCAACCGCGGACGACGTATGACAGGGCCGCCGCGCCCATGTTAGCGTCGGCGCACATGCCGCGCGCGACGCTCTACGTGCAAACAGGATGCCCGCACTGTGCGTCGGCGCGCGCGGATCTCGCTGCGCGCGGCGTCATCTGCACCGAGGTGAACGTCACCGAACACCCCGAGGCGATTCCGGAGCTCTTGAAGCTCACCAAAGGCGAGCGCGTGCTGCCGGTCATCGTCGAAGATGGTCGCGTCCACGTCGCTCCGCACGGCGGCACGACCTTCTGACGCTCGGCGCGGCTCGCTACTGCGCGCCGCTCGCTTCCGGCCGCGGCACGCGGCGATGGCCGCCGCGCTCCTGCGCGTAATGGGCGCGGAGCGCGTCGGCGAGATCGGCGGCGCGGGTCGCGGCGTCCTTCAGCGCCGCGACGTCGTCCTTGCTGGCGTCGAGGACGTCCTTGCGCGCGGCGTCGAGGCGGTCGTCGAGCTCGCGAGCGCGCTCGCGGAGCTTCACGAGCTCGTCCATGTCCGCGTCGTGCTGCGCCGCGAACGTCTTCTGCCGCTCCTGCAAGCGCGTGATCAGCTGTTGGCGCTTGTCGAGCAACGTGTCGAGCTCCGTCGCCTGCTGCTTGATCGTCTCGGACGCGCGTCGGTCGCGGAGGATGCGGCGCGTGACAGCGCGGGTGCGCCGGATCTGTTGCTCCTGACGCATCAGATCCTGGGACCGGTCCTGCAATCGCAGCGGATGGCGCGGGCGCGGCGTCACGTTTTCGGCGCGCGCGGCGCCGCCGATTGCGAGCATCAAACCGATCGCGACCGCGATCGCGATCGCGAACGCGCGGGCGCGGATCACCGGCGTCCCCGGCGCGGTGCGCCGCCGATCGCGGGGCGCCAGAAGTCGGCGGGACGGCGGTATTTCACGACGTTCGGCAAGTGAATGCCCGCGGACGCACGCGGGATGAGGTCGATGTCGGCCGCGGCGTCGGCGCGGAGCGCCTGCGAGAGCTCCGCGAGATCGGTGTCGACGTCGCCGAGGTCGCTGTCCGGCTCGCGGACCGAGCGCGTCAGGAGCCAACCCGCCGCCACCGCCGCGATCACCACCGCGACCAGCAGTTTCCAATCCCATTGCATCGTCTCTCCGCCGCCGGCGAAGTTTCTCGGGGGCTGCCGGCGCTGTCAAGCGGAGTGTCGGGTGGCATTCACGCACCCGTTCGGGTAACGTGACCACACGTGAAAGACGCTCGATGCTCGATCGCGACAAGCGACTCTTCCTACGGCTCGGCGACCGCGTATTCCACGTCGCCAAAGAAGAATGGGGTCTCGGCGCCGTCGTCGAAGTGATGACGTCGGTCGTCCCCGGCGGCACCTGTCTGGTGCGCATTCTCTTCGAAGACGGCCAACAGCGCACGTTCAACAACGACATGGACAGCGAGCTCTGCTGCTGTTACCTCGGCATGCGCAAGAACTGGCGCTTCGACTTCGGCGACGCGCC
>JBGPOW010000372.1:0-3327 GCA_041488235.1 Binatia bacterium | reverse complement strand
CTTCGACGGGCTCTTCGCCTACTTCCGCGACCACCCGACGGCGACGCACCAGCATCTCATGTCGTGGTACCAGGACACGTCGTGCGCCGACGCGCAGGGGAACGACAGCGCCTCCGACGGCGACCTCGACGTCGCCTTCGCCCTCCTCCTCGCCGACAAGCAATGGGGGAGCTGCGGCGCGATCAACTATCTCGCCGAGGCGCAGCAGGTGATCGGCGACCTCGACGACGGCGATGTCGATGCGAACATGGGTTACACGCTTCTCGGCGATTGGGTCGTCCCGAGCGACGTGCAGTACTACCCGTCGACGCGCTCGTCCGACTTCATGGTCGACCACTTCCGCAGCTACGCGGTCGCGTCCGGCAACGGCGGCTGGTCGGCGCTCCGCGATCGCACGTACGCCGTCGTCGACGCGCTGCAGAGTGGCTACGCCGCGACGACCGGTCTCCTTCCCGACTTCGTGGTCGACCCCGCGACCGCGCCGCAGCCGGCGCCGTCGCACTTCTTGGAAAGCGCGAACGACGGACGCTACGACTACAACGCCTGCCGCGACCCGTGGCGGCTCGCGACCGACTTCCTCGTCTCCGGTGATGCGCGCGCGAAGACGGCGGTGCAGCGCATCGAGACTTGGATTCGCGGCGCGACGGGCGGCGATCCGACGGCGATCAAGAGCGGCTACCATCTCGACGGGACGATGAGCAGCGGCGCCGATTATCTGTCGATGGCGTTCGTCGCGCCGATCGGCGTCGGCGCGGTGGTCGATGCTTCGAACCAAACGTGGCTGAACGACGTCTGGGATCTCGTCGTCGCGACGCCGATCACGACCGACGGCTACTACGAGAACACGCTGAAGCTCATGGCGCTGCTCGTGATGTCGGGGAACTGGTGGGCGCCGGAAGCGGTCGCGGGCGACCCGTGCATCGCGCCGACGCTCACGCCCACCGTGACGCCGACGCCGACCGTCACGCCGACGCCGATGTGCCCGTCGACGCCGGATGCCGGCTGTCGCACGCCGATCGCGCCCGTGGCGGCGCGCCTCGACGTGAAGGATCGCATGCCGGACACGAAGGATCAGCTCGTGTGGCGATGGAGCAAGGGCGCGGCGACGTCGCTCACCGACTTCGGCGACCCGACCGCGTCGACGCACTACGACCTCTGCGTCTACGACGGCGCGTCGATCCTGCTGACGAGCGCGCTCGCGCCCGCCGGCGGCACGTGCGACGGTCGTCCGTGCTGGAAGGCGCGCTCCTCCGGCTTCGCGTACTCGCGGAGGGACCTCCTTCCGAGCGGCATCCAGAAGATCGTGCTACACACCGGCGTCGACGGTCGTGCGCGCATCACACTGAAAGCGAAAGGTGAGCCGCTCGGAATGCCGCCGCTACCGATCGCAGCGCTGCCGGTCACGGTGGAGCTGCACGGCGCCGGCGTCTGCTGGAGCGCCGTCTACGACGCGGCCGGCGTACGTGAGAACGACACGGCAGGATTCAAGGCCCGCGGAAATTGACCACGGACCGGCGCTCGACACGTGCCGCTGAAACCGTCAGCTGTAACGGCACCTCACAACCAAGGAGGCATCGGCATGGATCTCGTTCACGAGCTCACGTTCACCGCCATCCTGAAGCCGCCGCTGCCGATCGGACCCGGCCCGATAGGCACGCGGATGTACTACGAGGTGACTGGCGGAGAGATGATCGGCGACCGGCTGCGCGGAACGCTGCTCGGCGGCGGCGAGTGGGCGTTGATCGGACCGGACGGCTTCCTGAGAATCGACGTCCGGTTGCAGGTCAGAACGCACGATGGCGCCCACCTCTACATCCAGTACAGCGGCCTCCTCGAGATGAACGCGGCCGTTGGGGCCGCGCTCGCGAGCGGTGCGGGCACCGACTACGGCGATCAGTACTTCTTCACGAACCCGCGCCTCGAGACCGGCGACGAGCGCTACGCGTGGGTCAACACGACGTTCTTCATCGGCGAGGGGCACATCCTACCGGGGCTCGGGGTCGAGTATCGCGTCTGGCGGCCGGCATAAGGCAACGTAACCTGTAAGACGCCAAAGCGCTCCTGGCAGAGCTGGCGTAGCCCGTCGACGCGCACTGCGCTCATCCCGCGAGGCCGAGAAAGATCATGACGGCGCGGTTCAGGCGCACCATGTCGTCGTCGGCGAGCCTGCCGATCCGGGCGCCGCTTGCCGGCGTAGTCCGCGCCGCCCGCAGCGTCCGCCGCGAGTGCCGATTCTTCCAACTCCGGCGCGGTTTCGGCTATCCCGTGCGCATGGAGCCGCTTGACGATGCGTTTCGCGAAACGCTTGCTGCTGAACGCCTGCGCAACACCCGTCAGATTGCAACCTTCCGTTTTCTTGCAGTCTCCGTCGCGCTCGGTCCGCGTCGCGCGCCTCGGCAGCCTGTCGGTCCCGCTCGTCGATGTGCCCGCGCTTTTCGTCATCCTCGGTGACTCCCTCGGAAAGCTCCACGATCGCGGCCTTGCCGCCGACGCCGCCGCGATGTCGACGTTTGGCGCGGTGTACTTCGCGCTGATCGTCTTCTTGGCGTCGCTCTCGCTCGACGACCGCTGGATCTGGTGCACGGCGGCGATCGCCACGGCGCTCGAGACGTTGGTCCTCCGCCTGGGCGGTCGCGACATCACGATGGTCATCCTGGTCGACCTGGCGATCGTCCTCATGGCGGTCGTCTGCCGGTACGCGAGCCGGAGCACGGTGCGCCTCGTTCGTGCGGTCGCCTCCGAACAGCTCCGCCGCGAACGGCTCGGTCGGTACTTCTCGCCGCAGATCGCGACGCTTCTCGCGGAGCGTTCCCTGCCACAGGGGAGAGTTGCGAGGTGACCCTCCTCTTCGCCGACCTCCGCGACTTCACCGCACTCGCCGAGGGTCTTTCGGCGGAGCGTGTTGTCGCGCTGCTCAACGACTTCCACTCACGCATGGTCGAGCGGATTTTCGAGGACGGTGGGACCCTCGATAAGTACCTCGGCGACGGGCTAATGGCGCGGTTCGGTGCGCCAGTGCCGCTCCCCGATCACCCAGAGCGCGCTGTTCGTTGCGCGCTCGCAATGCAAGAGGAGCTCACACGGCTCAACGGAGAACGTGCCGCGCGGAGAGAGCCCGAGCTTCGCATGGGGATCGGCGTCCACACTGGAACGGTCATCGTCGGCGACATCGGCGCCCCGCGCCGTCGCGAGTACACGGCGATCGGCGACGCGGTGAACGTGGCCTCTCGAATCGAGCAGCTCACGAAGACGCACGGCGCTCCGGTCCTCGTCTCTGACGAGACGCGCCGGCGCGTCGGCGAGCGGATACGCTTCGAGCCGGCTCCG
>JBGPOW010000371.1:0-3328 GCA_041488235.1 Binatia bacterium | reverse complement strand
TCGGCCAGCGGCTCGGATACCGCTTTCAGACGACCTTCGGCGGACTCGTACTGACGACTCAGGCGCGGCTCGATCTCGTCGGCGCCGTCGAGTTCGTTCGATGGACTCCCGAATATACCGAGACACAGATTGTCCGCCTCGTGCAACGTCGTCGCCAGTTCGTCCAGCCGTCGAATGGTTTCGATTCGGTCCGGCATGAGCGCAATACGTGCGGCACTCTGCTCGCGTTCCTGCTGCCTCAACTGCTCCTTGAGGTCGGCGAAGATGTCATCGGTCTTGAAAAGTGAATCAGCCCTGCGGTCGAGACGACTAGCAACGCGTTCTAGCGCCGAATCGCGCCGAAATTGCTTCATTTGTTCGTCCGATGTCCGCACTAGTTCTCTGATCTCATCCGCTCCGATTGTATCGTTCTGCTTCGACGCCGATCCCGAAAGATACTTCTCGATCAAGGGTGCTGCGGTGCGAGCCGCCGTTTGCTGGGTAAGGACCGCCACTCCAGCACCATGGCCACGATCGCGGCTCTTCCCTTCCTCATCGTCGGCCATTCTAATTCGCCTTGCTGTTGCAGCCTCCAGTACAGTGAGCGCTTGAAATAGGTCGCTTTCGGGCTCTTCAAGTCGTAGCCCTCGCAGCTCCTTGATGGCCTCGCGTACGTAGTGCAACTCGTCACCGTAGTGGCGCCGTGCTCGCTCGTCCCATCCCCTCAGCCGCTGCTGGTCGCGAATATGGCCTGCAACTAGACGAAGCAGACGGCGAAGTTCGGCATCAACTGCAAGCTCCGTAGTCGGCGGCTCAGTAGTCGCTACCATGCGCCGCGTACGGCGGAAGTCCCAAAGGATGAGCCCCAACCCGCCGACCATTGCGACGGACCATGCTGGTAGCCAGTCTGGCCAGGCGAAGGGCACGGTCACAGACCACTCGGGCAACCGTCCAGCAAGGTGCTCGCGGTAAATGTCGTGCGCCGTACCGAGATTGCCCCAGAGATCCAGACCGAAGTACAGCCAGCCGATCGGTCCCGAGAGTGGCTTCCAGAAGAATAGGACCGCCCCGACGATCGCTTTCCAATGGCGCCGCCACCAGCGAGGTTCCGCCATGGCCTCCCGTACCACCGCCGGTTAGGGAAGTATATAGATGCCCTAGCTAGGACACTACCCGGCGGCGCGTGCGACGACCCATCGACGGCGGTCAGAGCGCGCTAGCGATCGCGGTCGAACGGATCGACGCCCGCGCACGGGTTGCGTTGCAGGCGGTGCGCGCGATCGAGGACGTAGGCATTGGTGACGTTCTGCCCGGCGCAGAGTGCGTGCAGACAGCGCGCGGTCGACCCGTATGCGGCGGCGCCGCGCGCAGAATCGCACTGTGCCGCGCTCGCCCGGCCGTCGGGATCTGCACGCAGGCGCGTGCCGCGTCCCGATCGGGCGCCGGACGTGCCGCCGTGCCGCGTACGGGCGCCGCGGGCGTCCGGAAGCGCGGCGAGGAGGATCACGCAGAGGACGATCGAGGTCATGACGACGCGACGCATGCGGTCCGCATACTCGCGCGCACATCCGGCGGCACCGCTACTCGTCGCCATTTGCCGAGCGGCCGCCACGGTCGCACGCCCGATAGCCGACCGCACGGCGCTGGACATCGCGCACGCGGGCAGGCAAGGACGGGCGCATGACGGCATTTCGCGATCGCACCATTCTCGTGACCGGCGCCGCGAGCGGCCTCGGTCGGCTCATGACGCGCACGATGGCCGCCGAGGGCGGACGGCTCGTGCTGTGGGACGTCGACGCGCAAGGCTTGCAAGCGACGCGCGCAGAGCTCGGGTCGAGCGGCACCTCGGTCGCAACCTACGTCTGCGACTTGAGCGACCGCGCGGCGATCGCCGCCGCGGCGGCGCGCACGCTCGCCGACTGCGGGCCCGTCGACGTCCTGGTGAACAACGCCGGCGTCGTCTCGGGGAAGACGCTCCTCGACGCCTCGGACCGCGACATCGAGCGCACGTTCGCGGTGAACACGCTCGCGCTTTTCTGGACGACGCGCGCGTTTCTGCCGGCGATGCTCGAGCGCGACCGCGGCCACATCGTCACGATCGCGTCGGCGGCGGGTCTCGTCGGCACCTCGAAGCTCGTCGACTATTGCGCGAGCAAGCACGCCGCCGTCGGCTTCGACGAGTCGCTACGCCTGGAGCTGCGGCGCGCGCGCAGTCGCGTGCTGACCACCGTCGTCTGCCCGTTCTACATCTCGACGGCATGTTCGAGGGCGTGCGCACGCGCGTGCCGTGGCTGCTGCCGATCCTCGAGCCCGACTACGCGGTCGCGCGCATCCTCGACGCGATCCGCAACGATCGCCGGCGGCTGATCATGCCGCGGTTCGTCGCGCTCACGTATCTCGCGCGCGTCCTGCCTGTCCCGATGTTCGACGCGATCATGGAGTTCCTCGGCGTCACGCGGAGCATGGACGAGTTTCGCGGCCGGGCGCTGCCGGCAGCGGACCGGCACGCAGCAAGCTCTCGATGAACGCTCGGTCGGCGAGGAGCGACGTGTCGCCGAGGAACATCTTCCCGTAGCGCTCGAAGTAGAGGAGCTGCTTCGCGAGCAGAAAGGTGCCGCGGTCGAACGCGGTGCCGCGGCCGCCGTAGCGCTCGACGCCGACGTGGAGCCGGCGCTGGCGGCGGAAGCGCGCGAGCTCGCCGCGCCAGCCACGGCGCTCGACGGCGCGTCCCTCCGCCTCCGCGATCTTGCCTTGAATCGCGGCGAGGAAGCTCCCGAGGCTCGCCTCCGCGAAGGGGCGCGTGAGCATCGGCTCCATGAGGGCGCGCGAGAACGCGGCGAGCGCCGCCTCGTCGAGCCCGAGGCCCTCGTGTAGCGCCGGGCCGTAGGCGGCGAAGAGATCGGCGGCGACGTCGTCCCACGCCGAGGCGTCGCCGAGGGCGCCCTCGATCGTGCGCCGCAGGAAGCGATGCGTCGTCGCATCGAGGCGGCCCACGATCCCCCAATCCACGACGCCGACGCGCCCGTCGCGCAGCAAGAGCACGTTGCCGGCGTGGACGTCGGCGTGAAACGTCCCGTCGCGGAGCGCGGTGATGAACCAGGCGCGCACGAGCTGCTCGAGGAGCGGCCGCGGTTGGAGCCCGAGCGCGGCGATGCCGGCGAGGTCGTCGATCGGAATGCCGTCCAAGTACTCCATCGTGAGCACGCGCTGGCCGGAGAGCTCGGGGAAGGTCACCGGCACGACGATCATCGGCAGCTCGAGGGTCGCGACGAGACGCCGGTGGTGCTCCATCGCGCGCGCCTCGTTGCGGAGATCGAGCTCCTCGGCGAGCTGCTCGCGGAAGCCGTCC
>JBGPOW010000370.1:0-3337 GCA_041488235.1 Binatia bacterium | reverse complement strand
GGGCGGCATGGCGTACGCGAATGGAAGGAATCGCTGCCACCGCTCCCGCGAAGAGCGCCGCCAGGATCGCTTCCAGAGGGACCTGATACCATCCGAGCATGAGTGGATTCCCGACGGCGAAGAGCGCCGCATACGCGACGCCGAATCCAAGGAGGATCATGCCGTCACTGCCCAGCCGCCGTGCACCCACCAATAGGAGCCCAATGTTCGACGCGACAGCGAGCGTGGTCGCGATACCGAGAAAACCGTTCGTCCGGCCCACGCGTTCCCCGAGGATCGCTGCGCCGGCGACGAGCGGCCTGCCGATCGCGGCGGCGGCCAGCTGAATCACAAGGTGCGAGAGTGCGTCGGCGGGCCCGATCAGCCATGGGCGATGCGCTTTCGCGATGATGCTCTGGGGAATCGGTCCCCACGGGTAGACGCGCGATGCGTAGACCAACCATGGGGCGGCCACGATCGTCGCGATGAGGACGAACCGCCAGGGTACCCGGCGCCGCGCAACCGCGAGCCATACGAGGGCGACGAGACCGACGAGGGCGCCGTCCAGTCGACAGACGATCGCCAGACCCGCGACGGCGCCCGACGTCCATTGATGGCCACGTGCCGCCTCGTAAAGCGTGATCAAGATGAGGAGGGTGTACAGCGGTGCTTCCATTCCCCCCGAGCTGTATTCGATTGCGCGCGGAGCCAGGCCATACGCAACGCCGGCCGCGAGACCGACCAGTGGCGAACTCGCCGCTCGACCGATCCAGCGAACGAGAAGCAGCACCGCGAGCACGTCCGCCAGCGCGTTCCCGAGCACGGCGCTGAGCGGTATCCAGTCGACCCCGACGACGGCCCCGATGGCTCCATACACCAGCGCAAATAGGGGTGTCGTGGTGCCGAGTACGGTCTCGCCCGCGTTGTAGACGACGCCAGCACCTTGAGCGACGTTCCGCGCATCGCGAAGCGTGAGATACGCGTCGTCGATGATGTTCCCGGTCCCCTCCCGAAGTCGCAGCGCGAGAATGGCGATGATCGCGATCACGAGAACGAGGCGATAGACGCGCGTGTCGCGGAGATCTCGCGCGTTCGACGACGGCTCTTCTCGCATCTCAAGCGCCGGGGCGGCCATCGCGGCTCCTATATCACTACGTCGGCGGGCGATCATGATGCGGTCGGGCGTCGCGCGGATGGAATCGCGAAGAACGTCCCCCGCGCGGCGGGGGCCGCGCAAGGACGTGTGGAAGGAGAGGCGGTGGGAGGGCGCGGGGTTGGGTCAGGGCCC
The DNA here is from genome assembly GCA_041488235.1 of Binatia bacterium. GTDB lineage: Bacteria > Desulfobacterota > Binatia > UTPRO1 > UTPRO1 > DP-19. The sequence goes on along the minus strand of JBGPOW010000370.1, from coordinate 2,070 downwards.
GGCAGAGCGCCCTCCCACCGTTGCACAGCACGCCCGGCGGCGTGGGGTGTTGAGCGCGCGCGCATCGCCGCGCTCGAGCCGGCGAAACTTCTCGCGGTCGACGGAGCGCTGCGATTCGCGCTCGGTCTTGTGTGATCGCGTAGAAAACGCCTGAACTCGCCGTCGCGACGGAGCGCGGTCGCGCTACTGCTGCACGTCAGCGATCGTCGAAGATCGCGCTACTGCACGACGGTGCCGTTGACCGTGTCGGTCGCGCTGCCGTTCGACCCGGGGCATTGGGTGGAGCTGCCCCCACCGCTGCCGCTTCCGGACGTCACGTCGACTGTGAGCGAGGCGGCTAGCACCGCCGGCGTCGCTGCCGGGCCAGGCGATCCGCCGCTCGGCGCCGGCGCGGGTGTGGCGACTGGATTGGTCAACGTCACCGTGAACTCGGTGACGTTCGGGCCCGGCATGAGATCGGTATCGGCGAGCGTGTACTGCGCCGGCGTGACGGTCACGTTGACGCCCGTGAACTTGATCGTGGTGCCGGCGACGAGCGGTTGGCCCGCCTCGTCCGCAACGGTGACGGTGAAGGTCTCCGACTCGCCGGGCCCGAGCATGAAGGTCCTCGGCATGATCGTGGCCTGCGCGTGGCCCGAGAAGACGATGGGACCGGAGACGGAGATCAGGATTTGATCGTCCCACTGCCCGTTACCGGCGTTGTCGCGCACGCCGTTGTTGTTGTTGTCGATGAAGAACTCGCCGACATCGTACTGCCCGTTCTCGTTGGCATCGAGGAACGGCTCCGGCGAGAGATCCGTGAAGGGCTCGCCGGGATCGAACTGCCCGTTGCCATTGAGGTCCGTGAACGGCTCCTGGCCCGTCGTCACGGCCATGACCGTGACGCGGTGGTCAGCCGGAATCGGCAGCTGCGTGACGAGGTTTGCGGTCGCGTGGAGACCGTCGGCGCTGATCCCTTGGGCAACGATGCCGCCGCCTTCGGTGAAGAAACTGACCGCGCTGCCGAGAGGCAGTTGGTTGCCGAACTGGTCGGAAAGGCCTGCGCGGATCTCGTCCTCGAGGCCGAAAGTCACGCTCCCTGCGACATTCAAGCACTTCGCCGCGATGCTGAGGTGTGTCGCCGGCGGGTTCAGCGCGGTGCCGATCGTGATCGGGATGGCGCGCGCGAAGATGCCTGTGCCGCGGACCCGCGCCGTCACCTCGACGGGGCCGGGCCGCGTTCCGGTCGTGATCGTCGCCGAGACGAAGCCTTTGTTCGTCGGCACCGACGTCGGGGCGATCGCCTCGCCGCCGTTCGGGCCGAAGAGGTTGAAGTCGATGATCGTACCGTCTGCGGCGGCGCCGCCGAACTGATCGAGCACGACGAAGACGACGTCGACGGACTGCGCGAAGCCGGAACCGCGCACGCCGAGCTGTGTCCGCGTCGTCGGCGTCCCGGCATTGTCGGTGCCGGTACCGAGAAGGCCCGGCACGCGGAGTCCGAAGAATTCGATCGCAACCGCCTGCCCCTGCTCGTGACCGATCGTGATCACGGCACTGCGCGCGATCAGGTTCGTGCCGTCGACGCGCGCCACCACGACGACGATGCCGGAGATCGAGCCCGCTTGTACGACCGTCGAGACGAAGCCGTTCGAGGTTTTGTCCTTGGTCTGCCCCAGCTTGGCGTCGGTCGCGCCTTCGAGCGAGAAGATCACCCGAATGCCGTTCTTGGCCGGCCGGCCGTCCGAGTTCAGCACGCGGAACTGGACGAGCGAGGCCTGCGGATTCGACGACCCACTCGGCCCGATCGACGCCTGGAACACCGTGGAGTCGCTCGTGCCCGTCGTCGAGCCGGGGGCGACAAACTCGATCAACGCCGCCCCGCCCGTCGGACCGGGACTCTGGCTGGGGTTCGGATTGTTGGTGTCGCCGAAATGCTCGGCACCGTGTCCGCCGCACGTGGACGCCAGCAGTGCAATCGTCAGCAGCAGCGCCCCAGCTCGCCAGCCCAATGACATCGTTGGTTCTCCTGCGCTCCGCATCAGTCGGAAACGACGATTGCTTCCCGGACGCCACGCTCGCGTCGCAAGC
>JBGPOW010000369.1:0-3350 GCA_041488235.1 Binatia bacterium | reverse complement strand
GCTGCCGGTGACGATGATGTCGGGGCGCATCGCCGTGATCGCCTTCAGGTTGTCGCGACGGACACCCCCATCGACGCCGAGCAGAACGTCGCGCCCCGATCCCGCGATCAACTCGCGCGCCTGCGCGAGACGGCGCTCCGTCGAGGCAGCGAACGCCTGGCCGCCCCACCCTGGATTGACGGCGAGGACGAGGATCAGCTCGACGTCGCCGAGCAGCGGCTCCACGGCCGCGAGCGGCGTGCCCGGATTGAGGGCGATGCCCCGCACCAGCCCCCGTGCCGGGTCGTTGGCGTTCGCCATGCCGCCGAGCGCCTGGAGCGCGCGCAGCGGATGCCGCGTCGACTCGACGTGAATCGTGATCACGTCGGCGCCGGCCGCGACGAACTCGGCGAGCTTGTCGAGCGGCTCCTCGATCATCAGATGCGCGTCCTTGAGGAGCGACGTCTTCACGGCCGCGACCACGGGTGCGCCGAACGTCAGCGCCGGGCAGAAGCGCCCGTCCATGACGTCGTAGTGGATGAGCCGTACGCCGCTGCGCTCGAGGAGATCCAACTCGGCCCCGAGGCGCGCCAGGTCGGCGGTGAGCATGCCGACGCTGATCGTCGGCGCGGCCTCCCGCAGGACGTGCAGGGTCGGACGCGCGGACACGGGCCTATCCATCGCAGCGGCGACGGCCGCTAGGCGGACTTCTTCTGGTTGCGGAGCGAGAGGTAGTAGTCGAAGGCGCGGTCGGGACGTTCGCCCTCGTGCACCACCTTCCGCACCGCCTGAATCATCGCCAGCGGAGCGTCCGACTGGAAGATGTTCCGCCCCATGTCGACGCCAGCGGCGCCCGCCTGCACGGCATCGTAGGCCATCTTCAGGGCCTCGGACTCCTCGAGCTTCTTGCCGCCGGCGATCACGATCGGCACCGGGCACGACGCGGTGACGGTCTCGAAGTCCTCGGGCACGTAGTAGGTCTTCACGTACGACGCGCCGAGCTCGGCGCAGATGCGACATGCGAGGCGCATGTACTTCGCGTCGCGCGTCATCTCCCGGCCGACGGCGGTGACGCCGAGCGTGGCGATCCCGTACTTCTGCCCGACGTCGACGAGACGGGTCATGTTGTGGACCGACTGGGTCTCGTACTCGCCGCCGATGAACACCTGCACGGCCATCGCCGCGACGTTCAAGCGCAGCGCGTCCTCGATGTCGACGGCGAGCTGCTCATTGGACAGCTCTTTCAGGACGCTCGGCCCGCCGCTCATGCGCAGCACGATCCCCTTGCCGTACGTCGGCGGGATCGTCGAGCGCAGCATGCCGCGCGTGCACATCAGCGTGTCCGAGAAGCGAAGGAGCGGAACGATGTTCAAGTCGACGCGCTCGAGCCCCGTCGTCGGACCCTGGAAGTAGCCATGGTCGATCGCGAGCATGACCGTCCGACCGGACTCCGGGTTGAAGATCTTCGCGAGACGATTCTTCAGACCCCAATCGAGCGAGTTCGAGCCGCGCAGGAAGAACGGCTCGCTGCGCATCGGCACGTCGACGTGGAAGTCCTTGGCGTCCTTGTCGTCTTTCTCGGGCATCGGGAATCTCCTCAGGGTATGGAAATCGCGGGAGCGTGTTACTCGAGCGGTGGGAAGATGCGTATCGCACCGCTGGCATCCGTTCAAGCCGAATACCGCGCGGCTCGGGCCGCCTATGTCGCAGGCGATGGCGTCTGCGATCGATCGCACGCAACTCACCCCACCTTGCCGTTTGGAGCGTCGTTTGCGGGAGCTGGTATAAGCGGCGCATGGCGAAGGACTATCCGGACGCGTTACCCGGAATCGTGCCGGCCGACGCGTTCTCCGCGGCACAAGCGCGTGCCGCGCTCCGTGCCGCGCAACGGATCCTCACATGGGCGAGAGCTCAGCTTCGACGACGCTAGTCAGCCGTTGGCTGCGAAGCTTGCCGGCCCTGCTGAAACGCCGGCACGTGAGCGCGGCGTACCTCTTCGGCTCGTGGGCGCGGGGCGATGCGGACGCGTTGAGCGACGTCGATTTGATCGTCGTCGCACCGTCGACGCGGCCATTCGTCGACCGATTCCGAGACTATCCGGAGCTATTGCGGAGCCCCGTCGGCATCGACCTTCTCGTCTACACACCAGAGGAGTTCAGCCGCGAGCGCCGCCGAAACCGTTTTGTCCGCCACGCCGTCCGCGAAGCGCGTCGGTTGGTGTAGCGACCGCCAGGTCGTAGGCGACATAATGCCCCTTCTCGGACATTCGCCTTCTATCCCTGATGCGAACGCGGACAAAGGGCCCTTGGTGCGGGTCGGATCGGGCGTAGACGGAAACCCATCGCGACAGTTTCATGGCGAGCGGAGGTCTGACGTGGGCCTTGGCCGGTCGTCAAGGCGCAGTTCGGCCGTCGTCTACCGCGGCGGTGACTCGGATGGACAAACCGGATTCGCGGGCGCTCAGCCGGGGAAGTCGAACGTGAGGGTGCCGTCCACGGCCGGCGGCGGACGCGCGGGGAGGAGAACGGGGACGTCGGTCGGCAGGCCGAGGTGCCGCAGGATGCGGTCGACGATCGCGGGTTCCTCGACGGTCGCGATCAGGCGCAGGCGGCCGCCGCACTGCGTGCACGCGAGGACGTCGACCGCGAAGATGCGCCGCAAGAGATCGGCCCATGCCCAGTGGCGGCGCCGCGGCGTCGGCGTCGCCGAATCGGTGGCACTGGATGTGGTCTCCGCGTCCGTCGTGCAGAGCATCGGGCTACACGGCCCTGGGGCAGGGAGCGGCGGTGACGCGGAGATATGGAGATCAAGCCTTCTCTGGCCTCCGTATCTCCGCGTCTCGGTGTCTGTCAGTTGTCCATGAAGGCAACCCTGCCGGTTGCGACGTCGTAGATTCCGCCGACCAGGCCCACCTTCCCCTCGTCGAGATACTTCTTGAGGTATGGGCTCTTCTCACGGATCGCCTGCATTACCAGTCGTACGTTGATTTCGGCGACCTTGGTGACGCAGGTCTCGTCCTTCGAGTTGTCGCAGCCGGCGGCGGCGACGGCGGGATGGATCTTGGCGAGTAGGCCGGTGAGGTTGCCGAGCTGCGCGCCGTCGATGGCTCCCTTGACGGCACCGCAGCTGGTGTGTCCCAGCACGACGATCAGCTTCGTGCCCACCATGACGGCGTATTCGAGGCTGCCGAGCTCGTCGTCGTTGATGATGTTGCCGCCGACGCGCACGCCGAACACATCACCGATCCCCTGGTCGAAGACGATCTCGATGGGCGCGCGCGAGTCCATGCAGCCGAGCACGGCGGCGAACGGGAACTGTCCGGATGCCGTGGCCACCACCTTGGCCGACCAGTCGCGCCGCTTCGTGGCATT
>JBGPOW010000368.1:0-3396 GCA_041488235.1 Binatia bacterium | reverse complement strand
CGTGCTGCGCGACGGTGCGGTGGAAGAAATCGCCGGTGTCGCTCTCGAGCGGCAGCTCGCGCAGCCGACACCAGGCGCTGCGGTAGTCGCCGATCCGGTAGTCCCACTCGTCGTAGACGAGCTCGGCGGCGCCGTCGCTCGGTGCCGGCGCGTCGCGGCGCCGGCCGCGCACGTCGCGGAGCGCGCCCTGGAGCTCCGCCATGCGCTCGCGCGGCAGCTTGCCGGCGAGATCGTCGATGTAGAGGCCGAGCGCGTCGAGCTCGTCGCCCTGGCCTTGGCGAATCGTCAGGTCGCCGCCCTGCTCCAAGAGCTCGAGGAGCGTCGCGGGGTCGAGCGGGGCGCCCGGGGCACCTTCGGCTTCCTCGTCGGTCAGTTCGAGGTCGAGCGCCGTCTCGGGCTCGATCGGCGGCGGCGCATCGCCGTCGTCGTCGTCGGCACCGGGGAGGCCCGCGAGAGCGGCGGCATCGGCGCCCTCGAAATCGAACATCGCGTCCGCGAGCGAGCCGTCGGCGAAGAGCTCGGGGAAGCCCGTCGCGCCGACGGTCAAGCCGAGGCCGCTCTCGTCGCGCATGATCTCGGCGTAGAGGAGCGTCGTCGCCTGCGCGCTGTCTGTGACGGTCGCGTCTCGTGCCGCCAGACGCTCGGCGATCGCCGGGAGGCGCGCGGCGAGATCTCCGCGTCGCGCTTGCTCGAGCACGCGCGCGAGCTGCTCGACCGTGCCCGGCAAGCGGACGGCGTCGCGCGCGAGCTCGGCCGCGAGGAGGCGGAGATCGACGGCGAGGCCGCGGTACGTACGCGCCACCGCCGCGTCGAGGCGCACGCCCTCGAAGATCGCGAGCAGGTGCTCGGCGATCCTGGCGTGCTCGAACCGGCGCAGAAACTCCGCGATCGGCGGCACGAGCGTCCACGACCCGAACTGCACGCGCGCGGCGTGCTGCGCGGCGATCAGACGATAGAGCCGCAGGTTCGCCTCCGCGGTCGCGAAGACGTCGACGTGCTGCGGGAAGAGCGCGACGTCGTGCGCGGCGGCGGTGTCGGGAGCGGCGGCGCCGTCGCGTGCGTGCGCGTGCTGCGCGTCGCTCTCTCCGGTCGCCGCGAACGGCGGCCGGTACCCGACGTCGGCGCGGGCGGCGACGTCGATCGTCCGGCCGGAGAGCATGTGCAGGTATCGCTTCAGCAGACCCTGCACCTCGCTGAACGGGACCGCGGTCGAGCTCGCGGCGAGGACGGCACGGCTCGTCCGTGAGTCGAGCGCGAAGTACGCCAGACCGGCGTCGTGCCCGTCGGCGGCGACGGCGAGCCCTTCCTCCACCCAACGCGTGACGCCGGTGATGCCGGCCTGCTCGAGGAGGCGCGGCAGGACGCGGTAGTACGGCACGACGCCGCCGGGAAAGCGCGCGGCGATCGTCCCGGCGAGGGCGACGAGCGCGCTGCGGCTCGCCGCGGGAATGCGCTCGAGCAGCACGCGCAGCACCGGGAGAAGGTCGGTCAGCGCGCGCGGCGTCGTGTGTGCGACCGGCAGCAGGCTCGCGACGACCGCGTCGCGCTCTTGCGGTGCGGCGTCGAGCACGGCCGGCAACGAGAAGTACAGCTCGACCGCGACCGCGGGAGCGTGCGCGGCGGCGAGAGCGACGTCGACGACGACGCCGCGCTCACGCTCGGCGAGCGCGTGCAACGCCGTCGGGACGCTCGTGAAGAGCTCGGGCCGCGACGGTCCAAGGCGCGCCGCGATCCGCCCCAGCTCCGCCCAGCGCTCGTAGTGCATCGGCGCGAAGAGCGGCAGCGCGAGCGCGGTGCTCTCGAAGAAGTGCAGAGCGAGAAGCTCGCTCTCCCACGTCCCCGCGCCGGCGAGCGCGAGGCCGACGTCCACCCACGCGTCGAGCCGCCGGCGTCGGTCGACGAGCTCGGCGACGACGGGACCGCTGCCGGCAACGAAGAGCTCCCCCAGCCGGCGCGATCCTTCGAGCACGCGACGCGCAAGGCCGACCCAGACGTCGAAATCGTCGGCGGGCAGCGTCGCCAGCGGCTCGATCGCGATGCCGAAGTATGCGGCGGCGACCTCGCGCGACGCCGGCTCGGCGGTCGCGAGCGTCTCCCCGTGCGCGACCCAGCGGCGAAAGAAATCGTCGCCGAACCGCCACGCCGTGGGCGCGCGGCGGCAGTACTGCTGCGCGAGCGTGAGCGACACCGCGGCGAGGCGGTCCCCGACGGCGAGGACGGTCTCGCGCGCGTCTGCCGGCAGCGCGGCCAACTCGGCACGCAGCGCGGGCGCGCCGGCATCGAGGTGACGGCTCTCGAACCACACGCTGCGGAGCCGGTCCATTCGATGCATCTAGTTCATGGTGGCGGCGCTCAGGGGAATATCGACTCGACCATCTCGTCGAGCGCGCGGCGCATCTCGCCGTCGTCGGTGAGCGAGCGGCTGATCGCGGCGCCGCAGGCGCGTCGCGGCGCGATGCCCGACGTCATGAGCTGCGCGGCGTAGATCAACAGGCGCGTGCTCACGCCCTCCGAGAGGCCGCCGCTGCGGAGGTTGCGGACCTTCTCGCCGAGCGTCGCGAGCTCCATCGCGGTCGTCATGTCGATCGGCGCCTCGTGGGCGATGATCTGCGCCTCTTTGTCGCGCGCGGGATAGTCGAACTCGAGGCTCACGAACCGCTGCCGCGTCGACTGTTTCAGGTCCTTCAGCACGCTCTGGTAGCCGGGGTTGTAGGAGATGACGAGCAGGAAGTCGGGATGCGCCTCGAGGATCTCGCCCTTCTTGTCGATCGGCAGGATGCGGCGATGGTCGGTCAACGGATGGATGAGGACGATCGTGTCCTTCCGCGCCTCGACGATCTCGTCGAGGTAGCAGATCGCGCCCCTCTTCACCGCTTGCGTCAGCGGCCCGTCGATCCAAACGGTCTCGTCGCCCTCGATGAGATAACGACCGACGAGGTCACTGCCCGTCAGGTCCTCGTGGCACGCGACGGTGACGAGCGCCGGGCCATTGCCGCCGGGCTTGAGCGTCGACGCCATGTACTCGACGAAGCGGGTCTTGCCGCAGCCGGTCGGCCCCTTCAGCAAGACCGGCAAGCGCTTCGCGTACGCGGCCGTGAAGACCTCCACCTCGTCGGCGATCGGCAGGTAGTACGGGGTGCGCATGAAAGCGCTGCGATTCTAGGGGCGGCGGGGAGGCGACGCAACGAGCTAGGCGCGCCGCCGACGCGACGAACATCAGTGCGTGATGTGCTCCATCGTCGTGCCCTTGTCGGCGTCGACGAGGTCGATCGCGGTCTCGGCGGTGGTGCCGAACTTGGTCTTCGCGTCGTCGAGAATCGTCTCGAGACGGGCGCGAAAGAGATTGCGCGCGAACTCCGGCATTTGGTCGAGCGGAAACCCGGCCAGCTTGACGCG
>JBGPOW010000367.1:0-3418 GCA_041488235.1 Binatia bacterium | reverse complement strand
CGCGACCGATCACATCCCGTTCGGCACCGCAATCTCGATCATCTACATGCGCCATCCCGCGGAGTACGCGCAGACGACGGCGCTGGTGCACGAGCTCGCGCCGGGGCGCTTCCATTTCGGCGTCGGCGTGAGCCACGTGCCGGTGCACGAGCGCCTCGGCGTGCGCGCCGGGAAGCCGCTGGCGGATACCCGTGCCTTCGTCGCCGCGTGGCGCGGCACGCCGCGCGTCGGCGCGCAGCCGCCGCTCGTGCTCGCGGCGCTGCGCGATCCGATGGTCGCGCTCGCCGGCGAGGTCGCCGACGGCGTGGTGTTCGCGAATGCGGCGCGCTCGCACGTGGCGCACTCGCTCGCGGTGCTGCCGGCGGCGAAGCGCGACGATGCCGCGTTCTTCGTCGGCAACATGATCCCCACCTGCATCGCCGACAACCCCGCCGAGGCGGCGGCGGTGAATCGTCGGACGCTCTCCGGCTACGTCACGCTGCCGAACTATCGCGCGTACTGGAAGGCCGCCGGCTACGTCGAGGAGATGGCGGCGGTCGAGGCGGCGCTCGCGCGCGGCGACCGCGACGCGATCCCGCATGCGCTCTCCGACCGCTGGCTCGCCGACACGACGCTCTTCGGCCCCGCCGCGGCGATCCGCGACGGCGTCGAGCGCTGGCGCGCCGCCGGCGTGCGCACGCCGATCCTCGTGCCGTCGTCCGCCCGCGGCAATCAGATGCAGGCGTTCGCCGAGCTCTTCGCGGCATACGAGTAGGCGGCGATGCGCGAGCGCTTGCAATCCGCGATGATCGTCCACGGCGCCCTCGTCTTCATCGTCGGCCTCCTCGCCGGTTTCCCGTTCGCGTTCGTGATTCTCGGCAAGATCGCGCTCTGGCCGGTGCCGGGCGCGGCCGACGTGCACATGCCGGGCGATGTCCGCGGCTGGCACATGGCGCATCTCGAAGGGATCCTGAACGGCCTCACGCTCTTCGCGGTCGCCGCGATCATGCCGCAGCTCCGCCTCGGCGAGACCGGTCTCAAAGTGGTCGCCTGGACGCTCATCGTCACCGCGTGGGGAAACATCATTGCGTCGGTCATCGGACCGGTCTTCGGCGGTCGCGGCCTCGAGTTCGGCGGCTCGGTCGCGAACAGCCTCATGTACGTGCTCTTCGTGATCGCGATCGTGACGGTGCTGATCGCGCTCGCGCTCGTCGCCCGCGGCGCGCGACGACGCTCGTGAACGATCGCATCGACACCCGCGTGACCCGCCTGCTCGGCGTCCGCTATCCGATCATCCAGGCGCCGATGGGATGGATCGCGCGCGCGCAGCTCGCGTCGGCGGTCTCCAACGCCGGCGGCCTCGGCATCGTCGAGACGTCGTCGGGCGAGCTCGACGCCGTGCGCGACGAGATCCGCACGATGCGCGACCTCACCGATCGACCGTTCGGCGTGAACATCGCGCAGCTCTTCGTGCGCGACCCGAGCATCGTCGAGTTCGTCGTCGCGCAAGGGGTACGCTTCGTCACGACGTCGGCGGGCGACCCGCGGAAATACACGACGCAACTCAAAGCGGCGGGACTCACGGTCTTCCACGTCGTGCCGTCGCTCGCGACGGCATTGAAGGCGATCGCGGCGGGTGTCGACGGACTCGTCGTCGAGGGCGGGGAGGGCGGCGGCTTCAAGAACCCGCTCGACGTCGCGACGATGGTGCTGCTGCCGCTCGTGTGCTCGAAGGTCGACGTGCCGGTGATCGCGGCCGGCGGCATCTGCGACGGCGCGAGCATGGCCGCCGCGTTCGCGCTCGGCGCCGAGGGCGTGCAGATGGGCTCGCGCATGGTCTCCGCCGCCGAGTCGCCGGTGCACGACAACTGGAAGCGCGCGATCCTCGAGGCCGCCGAGACCGACACCGTCTTCTTGAACCGCTTCAGCCGGCCCGGTCTGCGGGCGCTCCGCACCGTGCGCTCGACGGCGCTCGAGCGCCAGGAGCACGTCGGCATGGACGTCTTCGCCCGTGCCAAGGAGCTCTACTTCGGCGGCGACATGGAAGCCGCGATCGCGCTTGCGGGCCAGGTCGTCGGGCGCATCGACGCGGTGAAGCCGGTTGCGCAAATCATGGCCGAGACCGTCGCCGGCTTCCGCGCGACGATCGCGCGCCTCAGCGCGATCGACGACGCCTCCTGAGCCGACGGACGTTCGAGCGCGTTGTAAGGTCTACACGTAACGCACCCCGCCACTCGGCGCGTTCCCGCTAACGTCACGAGGTCGCGGTCATCTTCCTCGTCGTGGCGTTCATCAGCGGTCACTCAGCCGTTCCAGGTCCGTAGCGGTGAGTCGTAAGGAGACGCGATCGGCGTCGCTGCGCCTTCGAGCACGTCCCCGATCCTCGACGAGGGTCGGGGACGTCGTGTTTTCAGAGCGGGTGGACGACGAACGCGTACTCGCGCACCGGCACGCCGCCGACGAGGTGTTCCTGGATGATGCGCTCGAGCACCGCGGGCGTGCAGGAGTGGTACCAAACGCCGTCGGGATACACGACGGCGATCGGGCCGCGCGTGCAGATCTGAAAGCAGTTCGCCTTCGTGCGGTACACACCGCCGCGCCCGGTGAGGCCGAGCTCTTTCAGCCGCCGCTTCAAGTAATTCCACGACTCGAGCCCGACTTCTTTGTCGCAGCAATTCGGTTTCGTCTGATCGCAGCAGAGAAACACGTGCCGCCGGATCTGCTCGACGGCGAGATCGGCGGCGATGCTCGCGGGGTCGCGATCGTCGGCCTTGCTGCTCATCGTCGAGCAGCGTAGCACGCGCACCCGCGCGTTCCACTGGATCCGCTGAACGGCGGGCTCGGCCGGCTCAGCGTTGCGCCGCTGCGCCGACCGTGATGGCGTCGCGGACGGCTTTGGCGCCGGCGACGCCGCGGGCGAGCTCGACCGCTTTGCGCTTCTGGGCGGCCGTGCGGACGTAGCCCTCCAATGTGACGATGCCGTTCTCCGCGCGCACGCCGAGCTTCAACGCGCGCGTGTCCTTGCTGGACGCGAGCGTCTGCTTCACGCGCGCGGCGAGCCGCTGATCCGCCGCGGGACCACGCGAGGATGCGCCGACGGTCGCGGGCGGGCGCGCGGTGGGAGCCCCGTAGCGTTCGCGGACGCTCGCCCGCAGGCGCTCGTCCTCGGTCGCCGCGCTGCGATTCGACCGCTCGACTTTCGCGCCGTACGCTGGCTGTGGGTTCGCCGGTGCCGCTCCCGTCGGGCACGACGCTATCCGGTCGTCGCGCCGGTGCGCGCAGCCCGCGGCGACGGCGCCGATCACGAGCGTCGCGATCGTCATTCGCATCGCGTGTCCCATTCCGCTCGCATAGCGGAACGATGCGCGCTTTGCACGCGACGACGTCAGTAGACGCCGTTGCCGCTGAGCACGGCCGGCAGCGTGCGCGCGAGGATTTT
>JBGPOW010000366.1:0-3463 GCA_041488235.1 Binatia bacterium | reverse complement strand
TTGAGCACGATCTGCGCGTTGGGCGCCTCGCGCGCGAGCCGCTCCGTGCCCTCGACGACGCGCGACGTGAGGATCGCGTTCGTCGGGATGTTGATGATGCCCGGACGGCACTCGCGGTATGCGCTCAGGATGATGTCGATCAGATCACGGCGCAGGAACGGCTCGCCGCCGCTGAACGTGAGCCAGTACGGGACGTGGCCGAGGCTGCGGAACGTACGCTCGTACTCGTCGAGGGTGAAGTCCTGGACGCGCTTCCGCCACACGTTGCACGTCTGGCACGTCGAGTTGCAGCGGTAGCTGACGCTGAACGTGAGGTTCGTCGGCAGCGGCCGCAACCGGCCGGTACGCCGGGCGAGGTTGTAGAGCGGGGCGCGGAGGAGCGGCTTCAACACGACTTCCCACTCCTCATTCGGCTGCCTCGATGACGCCGTACGCACGCCGCGACCAGATGCGGCGCGTAATTCGCGCGCGCTCCTCGGCGGGTACGTGCGCGTACGCCTCGATGCCGAGCGCACGGAGATCGCGGAACTCGATGCGGGTCGCGCCGGCGTCGACGCGGGTCTCGCCGGCGACGATCGGTACGCCGGCGGCGTTATGGACACGCAGCAGCAACCGCAACGGCCGGCCCGCGGATCGCGGCAGCTCGCCGGTCACCGGGGGGATGCCATCGTGATCGTCGCTGTCGTCGACGACGAGCGTCTGCGGCAGCTCCGCGGCGTGTGTGTGACGATCGACGGCGGAGCGGAGGAGCAGCGGTTGCATGGGTCATCCGCGGAGACGCGAATTAGTCTCGTATCGTATACGGCGAGTCGCAGCAGTACCACGCCCAATGTGCCTGCACCGTGCAGCCGTGCGCGACGCCGTCCGCGCGTCTGCCAATGCAGCGGCGCCGCCCGGATCGGGTCAATCCGCGGCGCCGACCCGGCAAAACCCCCGGTTCAGGTGACGCGCGCGAGCGCGACGTACCCGAGCCAAGCAGCCAGGAGCGCGGCGCCGTTGATCGAGTTGATCGCCGTCCACGCCGTCCCCGTCACGTCGAACGTGTTCAACGTCGTATCGGTTGCGACGTAATTGACCAGCGGGATCGCGAGCAGGACGAGCAGGGCCATCCGCGTCCCGCTCCCGACGCTCGCCGGCAGCGCGCCCGCCGCGAGGGCGAGACCGACGATCGGTGCCGCGAGAAACAGAAGATCGTACGATTGGTGGTGGATACAGAGCAGCGTCGCGAGGCAGGTCACGGCGAGGCTCACGTGACGCGCCGCCGGCGTCGCCTGCCCGCGCAGGCGGATCAAGGCGACGGCGCTGCCGCCGAGGATGAGGAGGCTCGTCGCGATCTTCGCGCCGAGACCGAGGTCGCTTCCCACGAAGCGTCCGAAGAACGCCCACGCGTCGATGCGAATCCAGCTCGACGCCGGCAGGACGATCAGGCTGGTGTTCCACCCTTCGAAGTTCTGCTGCGCCGCCGCGAACACGCCCGCGAGCGCACCCGGTGTCGCCGAGAGTACGACGAGCCCGACGAGCGCGCCGATTCCCGCGAGCACGGCACCGATCACCACCGGGCGCGTGTCGCCGCGCAAGAGCATCAGCAAGGCGAGCGGCGCGATCCAGTTCGGCTTGATGCTGCTCAGCACGAGGCCGGCCGCCGCGAGCCACGGGCGCGTGCGCGCCCAATGCAGCGCGATGTAGGCGCCGATCACGATTGGCAGCGTCGTTTGCCCGAGCAACAGGTTCTGATGACCGGGGCGGCTCGCGAGGAGGACGCTCGCGACCGCGAGCAGACGCGTCGCGTCCGTCGGTACGCCGCTCAGCACGAGCGCGAGCCACGCGAGCACGACGGTAAGGGCGATCGTCGCCAGGAAGTAGGCGAGCTCGGCGGCACGATACGGCAACAGCCCGAACGGCAGGTGCACGAGAAACGTGATCGGCGAGTACACGGGGAAGCCATTGCCGGTCGGGTATGTGCGCAGCGTGGAGTAGTCGTATGGATCCTTGCCGTCGAGAAACGCGCGCTCCGGGTAGTAGACGGCGTCGCGAAAATCGGAGAGCGCCCACTCCGTGCCGTTGGGAGCGCCCGGAACGTTCAGCTTGCTGACCGCACGCGCCGAGAGCACGCCTACGACGGCGAGAAACGCGACGAGCGCAAGCGCGAAGCGTCGCCGGTCGTCGGCCGGCGCAGCATCAGCGGCGCCGGCCGCCGCGGCGATCGGCGCCGCGTTATCCCGCTGGGTCGTGAGAGAGCTCGCCATGGGCGCGCGTCCACTCCGGAGCGCGACGTTCATGCAAGCCGAATCGAGCGCATATGACAAGCCGCAAACGCCTTCGTGCGCCACTCGCTTCCGGCGTTGCGACGTTTTGGATCACAAATGTGCGCGCGATCGTGCCGGTGCTATGGCGTCCGCCCCCCGCAACGTTCAACGGGGTGCGCGACTCGCGGCAAGCGCGTCGAGCACCGCGAGGACGCGTGCGGTGTCGTCGTAGCGCAGCGTCTGCCAGCCGAGCGCCCGCGCCGGCTTCAAGTTCACGCCGAGGTCGTCGAGGAAGAAGATCGCGTCGTGCGGCATACCGAGGCGGGCGCGCGTGAGCTCGTAGATCGCCGGCTCCGGCTTGCGGATACCGACCTCGGACGAGTCGATCACCACGTCGAAGAGCGCCGCGAGGTCGAGAAGGCTGCGCCAGCCGTCGCGCCACTCGGGGATGTTGTTCGTGAGCAGCGCCGTCGGCATCACCGCGTGGACGCGCGCCGTCGCGACGACGACCTCGTGCCGCAGCCGTTGGCCGGCGTCATCGGCCATGTTGCCCATGAAGTTCCGTGCGTCCAAATCCGAGACCTCGCCGCCGGCCGCCGCGACGAGCTCGCGCAGGCGGTCGACGAAGCGCTCGAACGGCACCTCGCCGCGCTCGCATGCGGACCAGAGACCGGCCTCGTGAAAGAGCTCGCTGCGGATCGCGTCCCACGTCTCGCCTGCGAGACCGTGGCGCGCGCCGAAGCCGCGCACGGATTCGACCCCGCCCGCGAGGAACACGCCGCCGAGATCGAACACTGCGGCCTCGACCCGGCGCGGCTCGATGCCGTGCACGAGCGCCGTCACGGCGCGCCGAGCGAGCGGATGAAGCGCCGGAGGTAGATGGCGAGACCGACCGCCGCCGTCGTGCCCGCCGCGCTCCACACGAGCGCTTGCTCCTCGCCGGATCGCGTGTAGTCGGCGAGCTCCCACAGCGCGTACACCAAGAAGAACCCGATTGCGGTCGCGATCAGAATCTTGTGGGCGGTGGTGACCGACACGTCTCGTTCCTAACCTCGTCACGCGTCCGTGCGCAACCAGAGGCGAGGAGCGTCGACGCATGCGGCGGCGGGCGAGAACGGGGTGCGCGGGGCCGGCACGCGCGCGCCGCCGGCCGCGGACGCGCGGACGTCACGGGCGCATGCGGGCCACGACGTACGCAGCGCACGGCGTGGTCAGCT
>JBGPOW010000365.1:0-3485 GCA_041488235.1 Binatia bacterium | reverse complement strand
GAATCTCCGAAAAGATGTTCTGCTTCGTCTCCTGGGCGCGGTCCCCCCGCTTCTCGAAACGCGCGAAGAGCTCCTTTACCGTCCCGTGATCCTTCCTCAGGAGCTGCGTGGCCGTCGTGCCACGCGCGCCCGCACGCGCCGGCTGCCGCGTGCTACTTTCCTTGGTTGATCGTGCCATCGAGTCCTCCTTTGGCGGGGTCATTTGCTGACGATCACCGCGACGGAACAGCAAGGCGCATACCAGCGGCGCGCGCCGTCCCCCCACCGGATGGCGACGAGCGATGAAGTGCTCGACGCACGCGCGCTAGATTGTCGCCTGCGCCGGTTGCAGAGTTCGCCGGGCGCGCAGCGGCGAGACCCGTCGCGTGACGACGTGCAACCTTTACACGTCGCGCGCATGTAATTCGTGCGCGGCACGTAGACGGACCTGCGGGCGTCACGCGCACGACGCTCGCAATGACCGTCGCGGCCGGGAGTGAATCCCGGCGGCGTTCGACCATGATGGCCACGCTCCTACGACGTTCCCGGCGAGACCTCCCGCAGCGGGAGCTCCGTGGCACGTGCCGGCCCGCCGACTTCGCGGTACCAGGCGCGTCCGGCCTCGACGACGATCAGGGCGACGAGGGCCATGAAGAGCGCCGTCAGGCCGGCGTCGAGACGTAAGTTGAAGATCTGCGCCCGCGTCTCGCCGAGCTTCGCGACCGGCACCGTCCCGACCGCGACCGCCGACGCCAGACGATCGGCTTGGGCGAGAAACCCGATCGCAGGGTCGGCGGCGAAGATCTTCTGATACCCGGCCGTCATGGTGACGGCGAGGAGCCAGGCGAGCGGCACCAACGTCGTCCAAGCGTAGCGCGCCCGCCCGTCGCCGATGATGATCGTCGTCGCGACCGCGAGGGCGATCGCGGCGAGAAGCTGGTTCGCGATCCCGAAGAGCGGCCAGAGAATGTTGATGCCCCCGAGCGGATCGACGACGCCCTGATAGAGGAAGTAGCCCCAGGCGCCGACGACGACGAGGCTCGTCACGAGGACGCTCGGGTACCAGCTGGTGCGGCCGAGCGGCGCCCAGACGTGGCCGAGTAGATCTTGCAACATGAAACGGCCGACGCGCGTCCCCGCGTCCAGGGTCGTGAGGATGAACAGCGCCTCGAACATGATCGCGAAGTGGTACCAGAGGGCGAGTGCGGTCCCGCCGAGGGTGCGCGCGAAGATGCTCGCCATGCCGACGGCGAGGCTCGGGGCGCCGCCGGTGCGCGCGAAGAGCGTGCGCTCGCCGATCTCGTCGGCGAGATGCGCCATCTCGGGCGCGGTCACCGGAAACCCCCACTGCGAGATCGTCGCCGTCGCCGCCGCCGGGTCGGCGCCGACGATCCCCGCCGGGCTGTTGATCGCAAAGTAGACGCCGGGCTGGAGCGCCGCCGCGGCGATCATCGCCATGATCGCGACGAACGACTCGAGGAGCATGCAGCCGTAGCCGATCATCGGCGCGTCGGTCTCCTCGCGCAGCAGCTTCGGCGTCGTCCCCGACGCGATCAACGAATGGAACCCGGAGATGGCGCCGCAGGCGATCGTAATGAAGCAGAACGGGAACACTTTGCCGGCGAAGATCGGCCCGGTGCCGTCGACGAAGCGGGTGACCGCCGGCAAGTGGATCTCCGGGCGCATGACGACGATGCCGGCCGCGAGCGCCGCGATCGTCCCCAGCTTCACGAACGTCGAGAGGTAGTCGCGCGGCGCCAACAGAAGCCAGACCGGCAACACCGACGCCGCGAAGCCGTAGACGATGATCGCCCACGCGAGCGCCGGCCCGCTGAGCGTGAACCACGGTGCCAGCGTCGGATGCTGGTCGACCCAGCGGCCGCCGACGAGCGCCACCGCGAGCAGGACGAGCCCGATGAGCGTCGCGCCGACGACGTCGTGCGGGCGCACGACCTTCATGTACCAACCCATCACCATCGCGATGGGGATCGTCGCCGCGACGGTGAACGTCCCCCACGGACTCTGGCGGAGCGCGTTCACCACCACGAGGGCGAGGACCGCGATCAGTATCACCATGATGAAGAAGACACCGACGAGCGCCGCGAAGCCGCCGAGCGGCCCGATCTCGTCCTTCGCCATCTGCCCGAGCGAGCGCCCGTCGCGCCGCAAGCTGCCGCAGAGGATGCAGAAGTCCTGCACCGCGCCCCCGAGCACGACACCGGCGAGGATCCAGAGCGTCCCCGGAAGGTAGCCGAACTGCGCCGCCAAGGTCGGACCGATGAGCGGCCCCGGCCCGGCGATCGCCGCGAAGTGGTGGCCGAACACCACCCAGCGGTTCGTCGGCACGAAGTCGCGCCCGTCGTTGATGCGCTCGGCGGGCGTCTGCCGGCGGTCGTCGAGCGCGAAGAGCCGCGCCGCGAGGAACGCGCCGTAGAAGCGGTACGCGATCGCGTACACCGCGACCGCCGCGATCACGAACCAGACGGCGTTCACGCTCTCGCCGCGCACGAGCGCGAGCCGCGCCACCGCGTATGCGCCGGCAGCCGCGAGCCCGCACCACCCGAGTGCCCGGTGAAGCGCCATCGCGCTCAACTATGCGAGGCGAAGACATGGGTCCAGAGACGTCGTCCTTTTGGAGGCTGCGGCGTGGGTGCGTCACAATGGTCGCGTGTCTGGACCGACGAAGGCGCGTGATTGCACCGCTCGCGCACCGCTCCTACACTCGGGCGGCGCATGGCCTCCGACGACGGCGATCCGACGACCTACGCGCGCGTGCAGGCGAGCTTCGGGCCGAACGCGGCGCGCTACACGGCGAGCCGCGGGCACGCGGACGTCGAGGCGCTGACGCGGCTCGTCGCGCGGCTGGCGCCGCGGTCCTCGGACGTCGTACTCGACCTCGGCACCGGGGCGGGGCACACGGCGCTCGCGTTCGCGCCGCAGGTGGCGCGCGTCGCCGCCCTCGACCTCACCCGCTCGATGCTCGACGAGGTGCGGCGCAACGCCGCCCTGCGCAGCGTCTCCAACGTCGTCGTCGCGCAAGGCGCCGCGGAGGCCCTGCCCTATGCGGACGCGACGTTCGACGTGGTCGCGTGCCGCCTCACGACGCACCACTTCGCGTCGCTGCCGCGCGCCGTCGGCGAGATCGCGCGCGTGCTGCGTCCCGGTGGCCGGTTTCTCGTCGCCGATACGATGGCGCCCGAGGACGACGAGCTCGATCGCGCCATCAACGAGATCGAGACGCTGCGCGATCCCTCGCACGTGCGCAATTGGCGGCCGTCGGAGTGGCGCCACATGGTCGCCGCGGCACGCATGCGCGTCGTCGAGTGCGACCTCGGCTACTACGACGAGGGCGACGGCATGGACTTCGAGGCGTGGACGGGACGCATCGGCACGCCGCCCGATGCCGTGCGCGAGCTGCGTGCGCGCTTCGCCGCCGCGCCGGCGGCGCTCGTCGCGGCGCTGCGTATCGAGCCGCGCGGCGACAATTTCCGGTTCGCGCTGCCGCG
>JBGPOW010000364.1:0-3516 GCA_041488235.1 Binatia bacterium | reverse complement strand
CGCATCCGCCGCCGCTGTTTTCGCTGTTGTCTTCGCCGTCGTCACCCTCATTCTCGCCGTCGTCACCGCCGGCGTGGATCATCGCGGTGCTGACGTCGATGATGAGGCCGAGGACGGTGACGGTGGGCGGGGTGGCGGCGCAATCGACGGCGTCGAGCGGTGCCTGGATGACGACCATGGAGTCGATCTGCACCTCGACGTGGGTGGCGACGAGCGCCGGGAGCTTGGTCGGATCGAGGTGGACCTCGGCGAGCTCGCCGGGCATGGCCTGCCCGAGATCGATCGGCTGGCTGTCGCCCTCGCCGTCGCTGCCGCTCAGGGTGGCGGTGCTGACGTCGACCGTGAGTCCGAGGAGGGTGACGGTCAGGGCGGTGGCGTCGGCGCCCTGGAGCGGGGCTTTGATCTCGACGCCGCCGTCGTCCTCACCGTCATCGCACTGCTTCACCTTGGTCGCGACGAGGGGAACGGCGTCGCTCGCGAAGGTGACGCGGACACATTGCCCGGCGACGAGATCCGCGCAGGTGCCGGCGCTGTCGCCATTGTCCTGGTTGTCCCCACCATTGTTCTGGTTGTCCTCACCATCTCCGCCGCCATCCCCGCTGAGGCCGGCGTGTGCGACGAAGTCCTGCTCTCCGCCGCCATCCCCCCCGCCGTTGGCGTCGATCGTCGCGGTGCTGATGTCGATCGTGAGGCCGAGGACGGTGATGGTAGGCGGCGTCGTCGTGCAATCGACGGCGTCGAGCGGTGCACGCAGCGTGATGCCGCCGCCGCCCTCGTCGTGAGCAGCGGCGCGCGACGCGGGCAGCGCCAGAAATACGAGCGCGATGAGCAGGAACGAGCGTGACCGGAATAGCTGTCTCATGATCGCAGAACCCCCTGGACACTTACCTTGCGACGCGTGCGCAATCGAAGTCAACGAAAAATCATCGCACGTGCTCGGATGCGTGCGCGACTGTCACCGCATGTGTGCGGGGAGTGAGATGTAGTGAAGCATGTCGCGTGTCGCCTCCCGCAGACGACACGCACGCGACGCTCACCTCAGCGCCACCGTCCGTCAGCGCCCCGCGTCGGCGGGTACTCCGCGACCGTCGTACCCATCACGACGTCCCACAGCGGCACCGTCACGTTCAGGTTCCAGCGCTGCATCAGGCGCGGGTCGTGATGAATCGCGTGGTGGCGTCGCAGCGCGCGGATCACGCGCGAGCGGGCGACGGGATGATGGTGCGGCAGGTGGTACGAGAGGTGCAGCCACTCGTAGCTCACCGCGTAGCCGATCGCGGTCGCGGCATAGAGGCAGGCGACGTTGCGGAAGCCGAGCCACCAGATCGCCGCGGTGATCAGCACCGCCGTCACGAAGATCAGGAAAAGACCGTAGGCGGGGATCAGCACCAGGCGGTATTCGCGACGGTCGCGGACCGCCATGTCGTCCGTGATGTACAGCATGTGGTGTTTGGGGGTGTGCTGGTCGTAGAGGACGGGCGCGAGCGGGTGACGACGGTGGAGCGCGATGCGGTGAATCGTCCACTCGTTGGCGTTGGCGAGCACGTACACGATCGGCACCGTCAGGAGCTGCCACGCGGTGAGCTCGCGGATCAGCGACAGCGCGACCGCGATCATCGCGATGCCGCAGAGCGAGGGGACGAGCATGTGAACGGTCGGGACGTACCAGCGCGGCGTCTCCGCGAGGAGCTCGGCGCGGAGCGCGTCGCGACGCTCCGGCGGCAGAATCGCTTCGATCGGCCGCGGGACGCTGCGCCGGCGTCCGCGCGGGCGCTCGTCGGGGGCCGCGTCGGTCTGGGGTGCGAACTCCGTCACCATGGCGGGGGGATTGTTGCAGAAGCATCCGCGTCGAGTCGAGCGCCGCAGGCCACCCCTCTGCGCGACCGGCCTTGCCCCGCTTGACACCCCGCCGCCGACCCGCCACTTTTTGCCGACCAAATTCCGAACGAGGTGCCGAACCGTATGCGTACGCTCCTATCGCGATCAGGACTCGTGCTGGCCACCCTCCTTCTCTCGACCGTTCCGGCGCTGGCCTTCGACATCGACCTCGACATGAACACCAAACTCGCCGGCGACGCCTTGACGATCGAAAAGCCGACGCCGGGGCGAAACTTCGTCGAGCACGTCGCGTCGTACCTGCGCGTCCTCCCGAAGAAGGGCAACCGCGTCGCGCCCGTCTTCATCAACACCCACAACTACCTCACCTGCCCGAACGACAGCACGAAGAAGAAGTGGTACTTGAACGACGTGAAGCAGGTGAGCTTCGACAAACGCTCGGGCGTCGCGATCCTCGGGTTCTTCTTCGACACCCCCGGCTGCGACAACCCGACGTTCCACCTCGAGCCGATCGTCGGCCACGTGTGAGGTCGTGCGCACGCCGCCTTTCCCACGGCGTGCGAGACGACGGCTCACCATCGCCGCCGCCGTGGCGGCGATCCTCGCGATCCTCGCCGCCGCCGAGTACGTCCGCTCCGCGACGAACCCGGACGCGCGGGCGCTTCTGGTCGCGCGCAGCGGCCGCGACGTGGTCGGCGCACAGCGGCCGGAACGGCTTCGCTACCGCGCCACGTGGAACGCGGTGCCGGTCGCGAACGCCGAGCTGCTGGTGCAGCCGCAACCCGGCAGCGGGCGCGGGGGAAGCGTCCTGCTGCGTGGACGCGCCGAGACCAACGAGGTGCTCGACCTCCTCTGGCGCATGCGCGACAGCTTCGAAGCGACGGTCGCAGAGTCGCCGATCACGCCGCGACGGTTCGTCATGCGCCAGAACGAGAACGGCCGTCACCGCGACACGACGATCGTCGCGAATGCGACACGCCTCACCGCGACGGTCGAGCGCCCGCATCGACGCACGCGCCGCGCCGAGCTTCCGTTGACGGCGCGCCTCCACGACCCGGCGAGCGTCGCGTATCTCATCCGCACACTCCCACCCGAGCTCGACCAGCGACCGTCGTATCAGGTGCTCGCGGGGACGAAGATCTACGACCTCGCGGTCACGCCGACGGGCACCGAGGTGGTCGACGTCGCCGGCCGCATGTGGCGGGCGCGGCGTTTTCATCTGGCGCTGCAGCTCGAGCCGCGTGACGTCGAGGCGAAGATTCCCGGCACCGCCGACCCAGGCGCTGCGGAGCGCGACGACACCGAGCGCGACCGTACGCGCTGGCGCGAGCTCGAGGTTCAGGAAGCCGACTTGTGGATCTCGAGCGGCCCCGAGCGGCTGCCGCTGCGCATGCAGGCGCGCACGTTCTGGGGCTGGGTGACGGTCGAGCTCGTCGCGCGCGGCGGGCAGCCGAGCGCCTAGCAGGGTATCGCGACGACTCGACGGCTCGTGTAGGTTTTCGTCGCGCGACGTCGACGCGCGGAGGAACAAATGACCATCGAAGCCCCCCAAACCGAGTGGCAGAAGACGGCATGCATCCTGTGCAGCCTGAATTGCGGACTCGACGTGCAGATCGGCGGACGCGCCGGCCGCCAGATCGTGAAGCTCAAGGGCGATCGCGATCACCCCGTTTCGCGCGG
>JBGPOW010000363.1:0-3535 GCA_041488235.1 Binatia bacterium | reverse complement strand
GCCCACGCACAGCCGGCGGCTTCGCAACTGGCGCGATCGCCGTGCGCGGCACATGGGTCGACCTCCACGCAGATGCCCGACGGGCACGCGACGTTCTCGGGGCACGACGCGATTGCGCTCCAGACGCAGCCCGACGCCGCGCCGCAGCTCGTTGCGTCCGTGTGGGTGTGGCAGACGTCGGACGCGGCGTAGGCGCGCACGGCGGATTCCGTCGAGCCGCGGCCGCCTCCATGACCGCTGCCGCAGCCGAATGCCAGCGCACTGGTGAGGCACACGGCCACGGAGATTGCGCGGGTCATGATCGCGACTCGTAGCACACCGCCGCGATAGCGCTTGCGGGCCGGTCGCGCAACGCCGCCGCATCGCGGGCCGACGCGGCCGGGCGCGCGGCGCTGGATGCGCACGGGATGCGCCGCATGCCCGAGTAGCCGTGGCCGCACGCGCGCGGCGCGTGGTATCGTCGACGCGTGAAATCCGTGCGTCGCAAGGCCACGTACGACGATCTGTTGAAGGTTCCCGAGCCGCTCGTCGCCGAGATCATCGACGGTGAGCTCGTGACGAGCCCGCGTCCCGCGTCGCCGCACGCGCTCGCGGCCTCGGCGATCGGCAGCGTTCTTTTCGACCGCTTCAATCGTCCGCCCGGGGATCGCGACGCTCCCGGCGGGTGGTGGATCCTCGACGAGCCGGAGCTGCACTTCGGCGATGACGTGCTCGTGCCGGACCTCGCCGGGTGGCGCCGGCAACGGATGCCGAGCTTTCCCGACACCGCCGCGTTCACGGTCGCGCCGGACTGGGCGTGCGAGGTTCTCTCGCCGAGCACCGCGCGCATCGACCGCACGGGAAAGATGCGGATCTATGCGCGCGAGCGTGTCGCGCATCTCTGGATGGTCGATCCGATCGCACGCACGCTCGAGATCCACCGGCTCGCCGGCGCGCAGTGGACGCTGGTTGCGACGCACGCCGGAAGCGCCGCGATTCGTGCCGCGCCGTTCGAGGAAGCCGAGATCGACACCGCGCGCTGGTGGCCGGACGCCTAGAACGACGTCAGGCAGCCGCGATCACGACGTCAGCGCGAGCCGCTCGCTGTCCCGAGGACGACCTCGATGCGGTGGCGCTCGCGATCGCGCTCGACGGCGATGCGCGCCTCGCCGTCCACGACGACGGCCGGCGCTCCGTCGACGCTGACCGCCCGCACCTCCTCGGCGCGACCGCTCGGGTTCGTGACGACGATCTCGTATTCGCCGGCGTGCGGCACGCGCAGTCGAACGGTGAACCCCGGCCACGTGTCCGCGATACGCGGCGCGACGACGAGCGTGTCGCCGCCGACGAGGCGGACGCCGAGGATCGACTCGACGGCGATGCGGTGCATCCACGCCGCGGAGCCCGTGTACCACGTCCACCCGCCGCGCCCGATGTGCGGCGCGACGCCGTACACGTCGGCGGCGATGACGTACGGCTCGACACAGTACGTCGCGACCCCCGCCGGCGTCGCCGCGTGCGTCGCCGGGCACAGCATCTCGAGCAGGGCGGCGGCGCGGTCGCGGCGGCCGAGCTCGGCGAGCGCCTCGACGACCCAGAGCGCCGCGTGCGTGTACTGGCCACCGTTCTCGCGAATGCCGGGGACATAGCCCTTGATGTAACCGGGATCGCGCGGGTCGCGATCGAACGGCGGCGTCAATAGGCGGACGAGACCGTGCGCCTCGTCGACGAGGAGGCGGAGAGCGGCGTCCATCGCCTGCGCGGCGCGCGCGCGCGGCACCGCGTGCGAGAGCACGGCCCACGCTTGCGCGAGCGCATCGATCTTGCACTCCTCGTTTGCCGCGCTGCCGAGGACGGAGCCGTCGTCGTAATACGCGCGCCGATACCACGCGCCGTCCCATCCCGCCGTCTCGAGCGCCGCGCGCAGCCGTGGCTGGTGTGCGCGATAGCGGTCGACGCGCGCGCCGTCGCCGCGGTGCTCGCAGAGCGGCACGAAGTCGTCGAGCACGCGGAAGAGGAAGAATCCCATCCAGACGCTCTCGCCGCGGCCCTCGCGCCCGACGCGGTTCATCCCGTCGTTCCAGTCGCCGGTGCCCATGAGCGGTAGGCCGTGCGCGCCGGTCGCCAGCGACCGGTCGAGGGCGCGGCAGCAGTGCGCGTACACGCCGGCGACGTCGTCGGCTTCTGTCGGCAGGAGGTACGCCTCGTCCTCGCCCGCCGCGAGCGGCCGCGCCGTGACGAACCCGACGCGCTCGTCGAGGACGCCGGCGTCACCGGTCGTCGCGACGTAGCGCGCCGTGATCCATGGCAGCCACAGCAGGTCGTCCGAGAAATGCGTGCGGATGCCGCGATCGAGCGGCGGGTGCCACCAGTGCAGCACATCGCCCTCGACGAACTGGTGCGCCGCGTGGAGGAGGATCTGCGCGCGCGTCAGCTCCGGCCGCGTGACCGCGAACGCCGCCGCGTCCTGCAGCTGGTCGCGGAACCCGAAGGCGCCGCCCGACTGGTAGAACGCCGACCGCCCCCAGATGCGGCAGCTCAGGATCTGATACGGCAGCCAGGCGTTCACCATGTGATCGATCGCCGGCACGGGCGTCGTCACCTGGACTCCGCCGCGGAGGTCGTCCCAGAACGCGCGGGCGTCACACTCGGCGCGGTCGATTGCGCCGGGCACGCGATGACGAGCGATGAGTGCGCGCGCGGTCGTCTCGTCGGCTGCCTCGCCGAGCAGCAGCGCGCACGCGACCGTCGCGTGCGGCGCGATCTCGAACCGGATCTGCACGGCGGCGCACGGGTCGAGCGCGGCTCCCGTTCGCCCATCGAGCGCGCCGCCCGTGGCGATCGCCGCCGGCGCGGCGGGCGAGCCGTGGCGGCCGAGGAACGCGCTGCGATCGGCGGTGAAGCGCGTCGCCGAACCCGGCGGTGCAACCGCGGCGATGCACACGACCGCGTCGGCGAATTCGTCGTTCAAGCGGTTGCGCGCGAAGAGCGCCTGCGACGCGTCGTCGAGCTCGCTCACGACGAAGCGGCCGCTCGCGCTCGAAACGCCCCCCAAGACGAGGCGGTAGTAGGCGAAGAGCGAGAGTCGGCGCGGTGTGTCGCCGATGTTGGTGAGGCGCACCCGGCTGATCTTCACCGGCTCCGCCGGACGCTGCGGCACGAACGCGGTGACCTCGTGCTCGAGTCCGGACGAGCGGCGGCGCCAGACCGTGTAGCCGAGGCCGTGACGCACCTCGAACGTCGACTCGTGTGCCGCATCCGCGGCGCCGTCCGTCGTCGCGGACGGCGGCTCGGGGGTCACGGGTCCAGGCAGCGGGGACCAGAACGCGCCGGTCTCGTCGTCGCGTACGTACAGGGCCTCGGAGTGCGGGTCCGAGACGGGATCGTTATGCCACGGCGTGATGCGGTTCTCGCGACTGTTGCGGCTCCACGTGCAGGCGGCACCGCTCTCGCTCACGAGAAACCCGAACGACTCGTTGGCGACGACGTTCACCCACGGCAGCGGCGGCCGCGGCACCGCTGTGGCGCCGCCGTCGAGCGTGAGCACGTACTCGCT
>JBGPOW010000362.1:0-3539 GCA_041488235.1 Binatia bacterium | reverse complement strand
CGTGGCCTCTCGAATCGAGCAGCTCACGAAGACGCACGGCGCTCCGGTCCTCGTCTCTGACGAGACGCGCCGGCGCGTCGGCGAGCGGATACGCTTCGAGCCGGCTCCGACGATCGCCGTGCGGGGAAAGTCCCAGGCACTGGCGACGTGGATACCCCTGGCCCAGAAGTACGTCCTGGCGTAGGAGCACCCCACGGGCCAGTATGCGGCAGGCTGAACGGGCAGATGACCGCCGCGGAAATCTGTCCACGATCACATGGGGACTCCAGAGGTGACGCGTCCACGATCGACTAGAAGACCCGGTCTCGGCGACGACCTGCGCTTCGATCAGGTCATCCCAAGACGCGCTCGCATGAAATCAGACTCGTTCAAGGAGTTTGTGCTGGAGCAGTTGAGCCTGCCGGAGGAAGTCGAGCCCAGGTACATGTTCGGTGACTGGGGCTTGTACTGTGGGGAGGTGTTTTTCGGTATTATTGCCGATGGCCGGCTCTATCTTAAGACCGATGCCGCGAGTCGCGCCCGTTATGTGAAGAAGGGAATGGGGCCGTTTCGCCCCAACCCGAAGCAGACGCTGGTCACCTACTACGAGGTCCCAGTGGACATCATCGAGGACCGAGACGCATTGACCGACCATGTGGGCAGCGCAGGCCATTCGAGCGCAAACGGCCGACAAGTCTCGCGGGAGCCGCAAACCCTGATCGCTCGCCACGAAGCTTCCGGATTCCCGGTCGGCACTGTGGCGTCTACCGCCTCTGCCACATCCCGAAGGTGGCCAGCGGCGGCGTCGAGTGCGCCAAATAGCGCAGATTGACGCGGAGCGCGGAGCGTTGACCGTTCCCGTCCGAATCTCTGCCGCCGTGTCCACTTCTCGCGAAGGTCTCGCGGGGACCATAGCCGGCTGATCCGGGAGCAGGCGCGGGGCGAGACGCGACCGGCCACCCGGATGTGGTGTCGGCAGCGCTGTGACGCACCGATCAGCGTGTGTCGCTCGGACGCTGCAGGTGACACTATGGCGCGGCGTTGCACGACACGGCAGGATCGCAGGACCGGGTGCGGTGGTAGATGGCGTGCGAGGCGGCGCGCCGCTTGCTGGTGAGAAGGCGCGCAGCGCTAAACCAAGCACCATCCCACAACCGATAAGGAGCTGACGTTATGACGACGCATCCACGTTGGAGAGGGACCCCGGCAATCGCATTCGTCGCGGCGGGTCTGCTGGCGCTCGGCACGACCGCGCCGGCATCGGCGACGGTTCGTGTGACGAAGGCCCTCAGCCCGACGGGCAAAGCACCCGGTGCACACGGCCAAACCAGCCTCGTCGTCGGGCGTCACAGCAAAGGAAAGTTGAAGGTTGTGGGGCGCCACCTCGCCCCAAACGCCACGTTCCAAGTGATCGTGCACACAGTCCCCATCGGAACGCTGACGACCAATGGCAGCGGCAACGGCGTCGCGAAATTTTCCGCGCCGCAGCGCGGGCGTGCGCAAGCGCTAGGCGTCGATCCACAAGGGCAACTGGTCGAGGTGCGTGACGACGACGGTGATGACGTGCTCGAAACCGAGCTGCCGCCGGATACTGCGGACGCAGGCGACATTCAGTGCTGTCCGGGCGGCGGCGATCAGGGCGACAACGAGGGTGGAGACCAGGCTCAAGCCGAGTGCGAGGAGACCACGCCCGACGAATGCACGGCGAACGGTGGAGTGAATATGGGAGCCGGGTCGTGTCTGCCGAACCCGTGTCCGAGTACGTCCACCGACGAGATCGCCTGTTGTCGACCCGACGATGATGAAGATGGGGCCGAGTGTGAGAGCGCGACCGCTGACGAGTGCGCGGCGGAGCAGGGGGTCAATCTCGGCGCGGTCGCCTGCGATCCCAACCCGTGCGCGCCTACCCCACCGTCCACGCCGGAAATCGCCTGCTGCGTGCCCGATGAAGACGAGGTGGAATGCGAAGAGCAGACGGCGGACGAATGCACCGCGCTTGGCGGCACCAATCTCGGTTCGGGCACCTGCGACCCGAACCCCTGTCCGTCGCCGCCGCCTGCCAACGACATTCAGTGCTGCCGCGCGGACAACGGCGTGAGCGAATGCGACGAGGAGACAGCGGACGAGTGCACGGCCGACGGGGGAGCGAATCTTGGCACCGGCACATGCGATCCGAACCCGTGCACCCCATAGCCATCGGGACAGCCTCGGCATTACGATGAGTGAAGACGGGGGGCCGGAGCGATCCGAGCCCCCCGTTGTCGTCTGTATGTCCCCCGCCTCGGACCGGGTCGCAGAACAGGGCGACGTCGGCTCGGCGGCGACGACCAGCATTTGTCGAATCGCGAATCCGCTCGCGAACGCGCTTGATTGGCAATCAAGCGTTCCTCCGCGCCCCCGCGCCCCGCTGGATCGCCGCGATTTCAGTCGTACGAGACCGCGACGAGGCAGAGCCCCTGCGGCGGCGCCGTCGCGCCGGCTTGCGTACGGTCGCGGCTCGCGAGGATGCGTGCGACGTCGTCGACGGAGAGCTCGCCGAAACCGACGAGGACGAGCGTGCCGACGATCGTGCGCACCATGTGCTTCAAGAACGCGTTTGCCTGCACGCGATACGTGCAGAGATTCTCGGTCTCGGTGAGGCCGCTGTGGAGGACACGACGAATGCGGCTCTCCGACTCGCAGTCGGAGGCGCGGAACGCGGAGAAATCGTGCTCACCGACGAGGAGCGCAGCGCCGTTGCGCATCGCGCGCACGTCGAGGGCTCGCGGCACATGCCACGTGTAGCGGTGCCAAAACGCGGAGCGCCACGGCTGGTTCCAGATGCGGTACTCGTACACGCGCGACGTAGCGCTGCGCCGCGCGTCGAAGCTCTCCGGCACCGGCACGACCTCGCGAATGGCGAGGTCTGCAGGCGTGAGCGCGTTCAGGGCCTTCCGCAGCTCACGGACGTCGACGTCACGCTCGGTCTGAAAGGTCGCGACCTGCCCGAGTGCGTGCACGCCGGCGTCGGTGCGTCCGGCGGCGTGCAGCCGCGCGGGATGACGCAGCACGGTCGCGAGCGCCGTCTCCAGCACCTCTTGCAGGGTCCGGGCATTCGGCTGCAGCTGCCAGCCGTGGTAGTCGGTGCCGTCGTACTCGAGCAGCAGTCGGTACTGCACGGGTGATCCGGCGCCGCGCCGATCAGAGCTCGCGCGCGACGATCTCGGCGATCTGCACCGCGTTCAGCGCCGCGCCCTTGCGGACGTTGTCGGCGACGACCCAGAGCTGCAGTCCACTCGGATGCGAGGGATCATCGCGTACGCGGCCGACGTGCACCGCGTCGGTGCCACCGGCGTCGGCGGGCGTCGCGTACGGACGCTCGCTCGCCGAATCGTAGAGGATGATTCCCGGCGTCTCGCGGAGCAGGCGCTCCGCGTCGCCGGCGTCGAGCTTCGCCTCGGTCTCGACCGTGAGCGCAACCGCGTGGCCATAGAAGGTCGGCACGCGCACGCACGTGACCGCGACCGGCAGATCGTCGAGGTGCAGGACCTTGCGCGTCTCGGCGATCACTTTCGCCTCCT
>JBGPOW010000361.1:0-3584 GCA_041488235.1 Binatia bacterium | reverse complement strand
TCGACGGAGAGCTGCGCCACGCCCGGCATCGCCGCGATCGGTTGGGCGCGCCCGGTTCCCGGCGTGACGAAGAGCGGCAGCACGAGGCCGTCGACGCTCGGCCGCGTCTCGGCGACGAAGCGTCGCAGCGCGGCGGTGCGGCGCAGGCGACGCGGGCGATGCGTCGGATAGCCCATCGCTGTGTGACGATAGTGAATCCCTTGCGCGTTTGCAAAATCACGATCGCCGGCGGTTCTTATCTTGGCGCGTCGGCAGCGGTGGCGTAGATCAAGAGTGGCCCTCCATGCGCCGAACTCTCATCGTTCCCGGCTCGCTCGCCGGCTCGCCGCCGCGACGGCATCGCACGACGGTCGCCCGGCTGCGCGCGCTGCTCCTCGTCGTCGCCGTCGTCGGTTGCGCGGGCAGCGCGCCCGCCGCCGGCGTCCCGTCCTGCGCCGATCCCGACGGCGACGGCGTCGACGTGATCGACGCCGCGAACGTCCTGCGTGCGGCGGTCGGACTGCCGAGTACGTGCGCGAGCGCGCCTGCCGCGTGCGACCTCGACGGCATGCAAGGAATCGATCGCGAGGATGCGCTCGACGTGCTGCGGCGCACCGTCGGTCTCGCGCCGACGCGCGATTGCCTGCCGCGCCTGCAGCTCACCGCGGTCGTCCGCGATCTCGACCACCCGCTCTTCGTCGGCGCCGCGCCGGGCGACACCTCGCGCCTCTACGTCGTCGAGCAGGGCGGCCGCATCCGCCTCGTGAAGGAGGGCGCCGTCGCCGCGACACCGTTCCTCGACCTCTCCGGCGCGATCTCGGCGGGCGGCGAGCGCGGTCTCCTCGGGCTCGCGTTTCACCCGCAGTACCCGACGACGGGGCGCTTCTTCGTGAACTACACCGACCGCGCGGGCAACACCGTCGTCGCGGAGTACCGCCGCTCGGCGGCGGATCCCGACGTCGGCGAGCCCGTCGCAACGCGGATCTTCTTCACGGTCACGCAGCCCTTCGCGAACCACAACGGCGGCATGCTCGCGTTCGGGCCCGACGGCCTTTTGTACGTCGGACTCGGGGACGGCGGCAGCGGCGGCGATCCGATGAACAACGCGCAGCGCCTCGACACCAAGCTCGGCAAGATCCTGCGCATCGACGTCGACGCGTACCCGACGCCACCGGCGGGAAACGTCATCGGCGGCGATCCCGACGTCTGGGACTTCGGCCTCCGCAATCCCTTCCGCTTCAGCTTCGACCGCGACACCGGCGACCTCTACATCGGCGACGTCGGCCAGGAGCGCTTCGAGGAGATCGATTTCGAGCCGCCCGCGACCGGCAAGCACAACTACGGCTGGCGTATCACCGAGGGAACGCATTGCTTCGATCCGCCGTCAGGCTGCAACTTGACCGGCGTCACGCTCCCGGTCGCCGAGTATGGGCACGACGACGGCTGCGCGGTGATCGGCGGCTACGTGTATCGCGGCACGCGCATCCCTGGTCTCGTCGGGCGGTATCTCTACGCCGATTTCTGCTCGAACCGCATCTGGTCCTTCGTGCGCGACGGCGCTCGCCTCACGAGTCAGGTCGAGCTCACCGACGACCTCGATCCGACCCACGCGCTCGGCGGCGTCACGTCGTTCGGCGAGGACGCCGCGGGCGAGCTCTACGTCGTCGACGGGCCGACGGGCCTCGTCTTCCGTGTCGATCCGGAGTAGGAGGAACGCACGCATGCGAGCCTTCGGCACCTTCACGGCCATCGCGTTCTTCCTCGCAGGCTGCGGCGGCGGAGGCGGCGGCCACGGCGACACGAACCAAGTCGAGCCGACGAGCACGCCGGTGCCGATCGCCACCGCAACGCCGATTCCCACCGTGAACCTGGTGCTGACGCTGTCGTCGTCCGTCGGTGTCGCGGGGGCGAGCTTCGCCGTCGGTTACGAGGCCGGTCGCGGCAGCTTCACGGGCAGCGGCGCGCAGACACAGTGCCATCTCGGCTCCAACGACACGCTCGCCGTGAACGACGACGACGCGGGGACGTTGAAGGTCGCGATCCTGCCGGCCGATCCGACGCGCGCGCCGATCTTGGCGCTGCCGACGACGCTCACCTGCTCGTTCGACGAGACCGGCGGCAGCGTCACGAGCGGCGACTTACGAGTCGCAAGCAAGAAGATCGGCGTCGTCGATGGCAGCGGCGTCGTCGTCGCCGGCGACGCCTCGCGGCTCGACGTGCGTTGAGCGTCCGGCGCCACGCCGTCTCGGACGGCGTGCACAGCCGTCAGGGCACGCAGGCGTTCGCCGCCGACAAGCCGAACGCGCGGCGCTCGACGTTCGCCGCGTCGACGACGTCGATGCCGTCGCCGCCCTCGACGTCGCAGCGATTCGGGACGAGGTCGCAGCCGCTCGGCAGCTCGACGGCGGACGCGAGCACGGCCGCCGCGTCGCTGAGGCTCACCGTGCCGTTGCCGTCGACGTCACCGCAGAGCGGCGCCGGCGTCGGTGTCGGTCCGGGGTTGATCAGCGGATAGATCATCGTCGCACCGGCCAGGTCGTCGGCGGTCGGAGCGCTCACGAAGCACGGATCGTCATCGGCGAATTTGAACGCCGAGCGCATGAGGACGTTCGCGTCCCGGCCGCACTGATCCGGGTGATCGAGACCCAGCACGTGCCCGAGCTCGTGCTCGATGACGGCGCGGAAGAACGCCGGCGTGAAGAGGTCGTTGAATTTGGGATTGAGCACGACGTCGGCGTCCAGCTGCTCGCCGCGCTGCGGGCCGCTCGTCACGGTCACGCGTAAGGTGACGGCGACGATGTTCGAGCCGAACGATTGCCCGCCGCAGAACTGCGTGCTGCCGCCGATCGAGGTGCGCCCGTCTTCCGCGTTGCAGAACGCGACCGGGTGCGCCGCGTCGGCCTCGACGTAGTGAAAGCGTCCGCTGAGATCGTCGTTCCACGCGGCAGCCGCCTCGCGGCAGTGCTGCACGCACGCGGTCTGGGTCGTCTCGCCGCACGCCACCTCGTGCGTGCCGTCGGCGAAGAACCGGCAGTCGAAGACGACCTCCGGCGTCGCCCAGTGCACGAGCGGCGTCGCGGGACAGGTGACGTTGCCGAGCGACAGGAACGCGAACGCGTTGCCGGGCAGCGTCGGGCACTGCGCCGCCGCTCGTGTTGCGACAGTCGCGAGAACGACGATCGCGAGCGCGACCATGCCGCGCCTCTTCGCCGTCTTCGGCATCAGCGCGGCCGCGCCGCGCGCACGACGGCGAGAAAGTCGGCGAGGGGAGGCTCGGCGGTCTGCGTCCCCGGCGTTCCACCCGCGGCGCCGCCGCGGGTGGCCAAGAGCGCGGCGGTCGCGCTCTCGGGGAGCGTACGCCCCAGGCGATCGCGGACGACGTCGGCGCCCGCGGCGCGCTCGACGCGGTAGAGTCCCTGATTGAAGCCGATGATCGGGCTCACGAGCGGCGGATCCTGCTCGCGTTCGAGAAAGACGACGTAGCGCTCGCCCGCGACGAACTCCGGCATCCCGTCGATCGATTGTCGAATCGCGCCGACCTCGCCGCCCGCGAGCCGCAGCGTGAGCGCATCGGCGGCCGTGCCGACGACGACCTCGTCGACCGC
>JBGPOW010000360.1:0-3599 GCA_041488235.1 Binatia bacterium | reverse complement strand
TCGCGATCTTCAAGCTCGGTGCGGAACGGAAGTGGTGGGAGGGCACGCCGATCGATCCCTATCCGCTCCTGCGGACGGCCGTGTCGCCGTGACGAGCGCCATCCGCGCGCTCGGCCGCTCCCTGCGCTCGCGCAACTACCGCCTCTTCTTCGCGGGCCAGAGCATCTCGCTGATCGGGACGTGGCTGACGCGCGTCGCGACGAGCTGGCTCGTCTACCGGCTCACGCGCTCGGCGCTGCTCCTCGGCGTCGTCGGCTTCGCCGCCCAGATCCCGACGTTCTTCCTGGCGCCGATCGCGGGCGTGTGGGTGGATCGCTGGGACCGGCACCGCGTCCTCGTCGTCACGCAAGTGTTGGCGATGATCCAGTCGGCGCTGCTCGCGGCGTTCGCGCTGGCGGAGACGATTACGGTTTTTCAAGTCGCGGTGCTGAGCGCCATGCAAGGCATCATCAACGCCGTCGACATGCCGGCGCGCCAAGCGTTCCTCGTCGAGATGATCGAGAGCCGCGACGACCTGCCGAATGCGATCGCGCTCAACTCGTCGATGGTGAACGGCGCGCGTCTCATCGGCCCGTCGCTCGCGGGGGTGCTGATCGCCGCCGTCGGCGAGGGCTGGTGCTTCGCGATCGACGCCGTGAGCTACCTCGCGGTGATCGCGTCGCTGCTCGCGATGCGCGTCGAGCGCCACGTCGCCGCGCGCTCGACGCCGCGCGCGCTGGCGGCGCTGCGCGAGGGGCTCGCGTACGTCGTCGGGTTCGCGCCGATCCGCGCCGTCCTGTTGTTGCTCGCGCTGGTGAGCCTGATGGGCATGCCATACGCCGTGCTGATGCCGGTGATCGCGACCGAGGTGCTGCACGGCGACGCCAACACGCTCGGGTTTCTCATGGCCGCTTCGGGCCTCGGCGCGCTCGTCGGCGCCCTATACCTCGCATCGCGGCGCAGCGTCGTCGGTCTCGGGCGCGTGAACGCGATCGCGGCGGCGGCGTTCGGCGTCGGCCTCGTCGCGTTCTCGCGCTCGCGCGTCCTGCCGCTGTCGCTCGCGCTCATGCTCATCTCCGGCTGCGCGATGATGATTCAGATGGCGGCGAGCAACACGATTCTGCAAACGATCGTCGACGAGGACAAACGCGGCCGCGTGATGAGCTTCTACGCGATGGCGTTCTTCGGCACCGTGCCGCTCGGAAGCCTCCTCGCCGGCGCGCTCGCCGAGCGCATCGGTGCGCCCGACACGATTCTCGTCGGCGGTGTCGTATGCATCATCGGCGCCGTCTTCTTCATGCGCGCGCTGCCGGAGCTCCGGCGCCGCGTGCGTCCCATCTACGTCCGCCTCGGGGTCGTTTCCCCGCCCGCCGGTTCGTGACGCGCCTGCGTCGGATCGAGCGCTGCGCGATGACCAAGTGCCCCCGCCGACCCTGAAGGAGGTAGTACCGATGACGAGCGATTCTGAGGCGTCGCGCGGCCGCACGCGGCCGGCGCCGACGGACCCCCAGGTGCAGGCGTTCGCGCAAAAAACTTTCGGCGATTTGGGCGGCATGCTCGTCGCCGCAATGGTCGTGATCGGAGACCAGCTCGGCCTCTACAAGGCGCTCGATACGGCGGGACCGCTCACTGTTGCGGAGCTGGCGGAACGTACCGGCACCGCCGAGCGCTACATCCGCGAGTGGTGCGCCGCGCAAGCCGCCGCCGAGTACCTCACGTACGACGCGACGACCGGCCGCTACGCGCTCCCGTCCGCGCACGCCGTCGTTCTCGTCGACGAGGACAGCCCGGCGTGCATGCTCGGCGGGTTCGAAGGCATGTTCGCGGCGACGCGCATCGTGCCGAAGATCGTCGACGCGTTCCGCAGCGGCGCCGGCGTCGGCTGGCACGAGCACGACCCCGCATTGTTCCACGGCACCGAGCGCTTCTTCCGGCCAGCGTACGACGCCCACCTCGTGCACGAATGGATTCCGGCGCTCGACGGCGTGCAAGCGAAGCTCGAGGCCGGTGCGCACGTCGCCGACATCGGCTGCGGCCACGGCGCCTCGACGATCATCATGGCGAAGGCGTTCCCACGCTCGACGTTCGTCGGCTTCGACTACCACCCGCCGTCGATCGAGCGTGCGCGTACCGCGGCGCGCGACGCCGGCCTCGGCGATCGCGTGCGCTTCGAGGTCGCGTCGGCGAAGGACTTCTCCGGCCACGACTACGATCTCGTCGCGTGCTTCGATTGTCTGCACGACATGGGCGACCCGGTCGGCGTCGCGCGGTACGTGCGCCAGTCGCTGCGGAAGGACGGCACCTGGCTCATCGTCGAGCCCTTCGCCGAGGATCAGGTGGAGCAGAACCTGAACCCGATCGGCCGCGTCTTCTACTCGGTCTCGACGCTCGTGTGCACGCCGGCGTCGCTCGCGCAGGAGGTCGGTCTCGCGCTCGGCGCGCAAGCGGGGGAGGCGAGGCTGCGCGCCGTCATGAAGGAGGCGGGGTTCACGCACGTGCGCCGCGCGACGGCGACGCCCTTCAACCTCGTGCTCGAAGCCCGTCCGTAGACACCGGACGGTCGCATTCGAACGTCAGCCGATCGCCGATGAACGTGAGCAGCGGCGCCGCGTCGGAGCGGGCGCCAAGCTGCCAGTGGACGCCGTGCGGCGCCATTCCCGCGAGACGGATCGCGCCGGTGTGCACGCCGTGGAGGTGGTGCGCCGCGCAGACGCTGATCTGCCGCGCGACGCGCGCGCGTTCCGAAAGCCGCGCCCGCTCGACGTCCGCGTCGAGGGGGCGCGGCGCTCGCCGCGTCTTGGGACGTGAGCGCTGCCGACGCCGGCTCGCCGAACGCCGACCGAGCCGACCCCGGTGCGGAATCGTCCATGTGCCGTGCTTTGGCGCGGAGTATTGCGACCACGAATATGCCGGCTACAGCGCGTCGCGCCTGCTCGAAGCAGGCGGTGGCGATCAGCGGGCGGGCGCGTCGAGGTCGGTGCTGGTGACGATCTCGTGCACCTCGAGGACGTTCGCGCCGCGGAACATCTCCTTGGGGGGACGGTTCGAGTGTGCCTCGTTGAAGGCGGGGCTCTGCGTCCACGCGACGAAGTCCTCGAACGTGCGCCACCAGGTCTTGATCTCGTAGTAGCCTTCGCCCTCGGGGTCCTCGCGCCAGGTGCCGTGCTCGTGGTCGAACGTCATCGGGCGCGGGCGGTGCACCTCGTTGCGCAGGAATCCGGGCGCGCGATCCACGAGATGGACGCGGCGCTTGAAGCGGTCCTCGAAGTCGATCTCGTGGCCCTTCGAGACGGGAATGCGGTTCGTGACGACGATCATGCGTCGTTTGTAGCACGGTGTCCGATGAAACGGATGGGCTCGATGTTCAGTCTAGGGTGAACCGAACATCGACCGTGACGCTTTCTCCGCTATCGTTCGTTCCCTGGAACCTGTGCCACGCCTGAATCCCGCCACCTCCCTGAACGACGCCGCGGCTCCTATCAATCGCATGCTCCCGGAACATCCACGGCAGCCGTAGTTCGGAGTTTGCGGCCAATCGCCGCTCGAACGCAGACTCATTGACAACCGGGGCCAAGTTCGCGTGTTGGAAGCTCCGGGAGTGCTTCGCGAACTGAACGCCG
>JBGPOW010000359.1:0-3626 GCA_041488235.1 Binatia bacterium | reverse complement strand
GCGGTGCTCGTGTGGAAGCTCCGCATCATCGATCCGGCGACGGTCGAGTACCACATCCTCGCGAACCAGGACTTCTTCACGCAGATCTACCCGATGTCGCATCGCGCCGCCGAGTGGATCCGCGCCGGCACGCTGCCGCTCTGGAACCCGTACCAGTATTGCGGCCTGCCTTTTCTCGCGACCGGCCTCTACGGGGTGCTCTACCCCCCCAACGCGCTCTACCTCGTCCTGCCGACGGCGGTGGCGATCGAGGTGATCATCGTCCTGCACCTCGCCACGTCCGGCGTGCTCACGTACGCCTTCGCGCGCGTGATGGGGCTCAGCCACACCGCCGCGACGCTCGCCGCGACGACGTTCATGCTCTCCGGCTTCATGGTCGCGCAAGCGGCCTGGTTTCCGCCGGCGATCGGAGCGGCGACCTGGCTGCCCCTCGCGCTCATCGCGGTGGAGCGGCTGATCGCGACCCGGCGTGCCTACTGGAGCGTCGTGCTCGCGGTCGCGGTCGCGCTGTCGTTCCTCGCCGGGTGGCCGCAGACGTGGCTGTACGCGATGTGGGCGCTCGCGGGGTTCGTCGCCGTTCGGCTCTCGACGCTCGCCATCACGAGGCGCGGGCACCGCCGTGAGGTGGCGGCCGTCGCACTCCTCGTCGCCGCGGGCCTGCTGATCGGCGGCGGTCTGATGGCGGCACAGCTTCTGCCAGGGCTCGAGTTGCAGGGACTCGGTCCGCGGCGCGTCGGCGGCTTGTCGCTGCGGCAGGCGGTCGCGCTCGCACCGGCACCGGATGTGGTGCGCGCGCAAATGGTCGACTCGCAGGCGGGTCATCCACGGCTCGTCTACGTCGGCATGCTGGCGCTTCTCGTCATACC
The DNA here is from genome assembly GCA_041488235.1 of Binatia bacterium. GTDB lineage: Bacteria > Desulfobacterota > Binatia > UTPRO1 > UTPRO1 > DP-19. The sequence continues at coordinate 2,760 of JBGPOW010000359.1, read as the reverse complement.
GGTCGCGCTCTTCACGCGCGCCTGCACGCGCGTTCGGACGCTGTACTTTTTCGCGCTCGGGCTGTTCAGCGTCGGCGTCGTCCTGAGCGTGTATACGCCGCTCTTCGCGCTCTATCGTCTCGTGCCCGGCAGCGCCTGGTTTCGCGCGCCGCCTCGGCTCCTGTACCTGTACGCGTTCGCAGCAGCGGTCCTGAGCGGCGTCGGACTCGACGTCATCGCCCGCGCCGAGCCGCTGCCGGCGCGACGGCCGGTCGGCGTGCTCGCGCTCGTGACGAGCGTCGGCGTTTGGCTGGCGCTTGCCGTCGCGATGCCGGAGCAGAGCCGCGTGTACGTGGCGATCGGCGTCGGGCTGGTCTGGGTCGCGGTCGCGGCGCGCCCGCGCGTCGCGCGCCGGCTCGCCGTCATCGCGATCGTCGCGGTCGCCGGTTGGGACCTCTTTCACAGCGTGAGCAACCCGTACTTCCATCCCTTTCACCAGCCGGAGACCTTCGACCGCGAGGCACCCCTCCTCGACTTCATTCATTCGCATCAGGGGCTGGGACGCACGTACTTCGACCTGCTGTTGGAGACGCCGCAGATGATGTCGAAGCAAGGCAGCCTGCGAGGGATCTACGCGATCACCGATTACGAGCCCCTCAGCGTCGCGCGTTACGATCGCTTCTACCGCCTGCTGGAACGAGAGAGTGACCGGCGCCCCGATATCGTGACGTTCACGGGTCACCTTCATGCGCATCCCGACGCTCCGCTCTTCCCGCTGATCGACCTCCTGAGCCTGCGCTACATCGTCCTGCAACGAGGCCTGGTCGATTACGAGCGCGGGCTCGCACGCGATCCTGGCAAGTGGCGCCCGGTTCCCTCCGTCAGAAGCAGTTACGTGCTCTACGAGAACACGGACATGTTACCGCGCGCCTATGTCGCGCACCGTGCCATTCCGGCCGGCAACGAGGACGAGGCGCTCGCGGCCGTCAGCGGCGCGACGTTCGACCCGCGGCGTGACGTCGTGATCGAGGACATCACCCTCTCCGAGACACCGTTAACCGGGGCGATACCACTCATCACTGCCGCCAAGATCGTCGACTACGAGCCGAGCCGCGTCGTCGTCGAGGCGAACATCCTCTTCGCCGGCCATCTCGTGCTGACCGACACCTTTTACCCGGGATGGCGCGCCGAGCTCGACGGCCAGCCCGCGGAGATCGAGCGCGCCAACTTCCTTTTCCGTGCGGTGGCGATCCCCGCCGGCCACCACACGATCACGTTCCAGTACGCTCCGCGCAGCTTCCGCGTCGGCGCGGCGATCACGATCGCGACGCTCCTCCTGACGGTGGTCGTCGTCGGCGTGTCGCTCAGTGGAGCGGGCCGACGAAGCGCGCCAGCAAGAGAATGAGCGCGAGCAACGCGCCGACGACGTAGCTCGCCCGGTCGCGGATCGCGAACAAGACCGGGTCGTCGTGCATCTCCCCGTGGTGCGCGAGCAACCAGACGCGGCTGATCCAGTACAGCAGCAACGGACAGATCAACCACAGCAGCGCCGGCTCCGAATAGAGCCCCACGACGCGATCGCTGTTGATGTACAGCGCGGCGACGAGAACGGACAGGTATCCACTGACCGCGCCATTGGTCGCGACCAGCTCGAGGTCGGCGGGATAGTAGCCCCGAACCTTCAGCGACTCCTGCTGCTGGCGGAGTGCGTAGAGCTCCGAGTAGCGCTTCACAAAGGCCAGGCTCAGAAAGAAGAACAGCGAAAAACCGAGAAGCCACGGCGACGGCCACACGCGCGTCGCCGCCGCCCCGGCGATCACGCGACCGGTGTAGAGCATCGCCAGCACCAGCACATCCACGAGCGGGACGTGCTTCAGACGGAACGAGTACGCGGTCGTGACCGTCATGTAGACGAGCAGAATGCCGAGGAACGCGCGCGGGAGCAGCAGCGAAAGACCGATCCCCGTCGCCATGCACACCGGTCCGAGCACGAATCCGAATGCGAGCGGCAGATCGCCGGACGCAAACGGCCGCTGCCGCTTCGTCGCGTGCCGTCGATCGGCCGCGAGGTCGAGCATGTCATTGGCGACGTACACCGCGGAGGCGCAGAGGCTGAACGCCACGAATGCGATTGACGCGTCCCAAAAGAGCGCGAGGTTGCGGGCCTCTGGCGCCATCAGCAGCGCAACGAACAACAGGACGTTCTTCACCCACTGCTGGACACGCAACGCCTTCGCGAGGCTGCGGAGCCGTCGGCGCGGGCGCGCAAACGTCCGGGTGACGGGCACCCTGATGCGGTTCACGACGCGGTCGGAGGCATTGACGACGATCGCGGCGCGGGCGTCGCTCCACACGCGGATGTCGGAGCGATCGTTCCCCGCGTAGTCGTAGCCGCCCGAGCCGTACCGCGCCCGCAGGGCGGCCATCTTGCGCTCGCCTTTCAGGTTCACCGCGCCGTCGCTGGCGAGCACGTCGCGGAAGATGCCGAGGTGCGCGGCGATCGGCCGCACGATCGACTCGTCCGCCGCCGAGACGAGCACCAACGCGCGCCCGGCCGCGTGCTCCGCGCGGAGGTAGGCGAGGAGCTCGAGGTTGTACGGCAGACCGGCGCTGTCGAGCTCCGCCCGCGCCGCGATTTGCCGCTTCAGGTGCGCTCGCCCGCGAACGAGCCACCAGGGCAGCAGGAGCGCCGTGAGCGGCTGCTTCTTGACGACGGCGAGCAACGATTCGAGCAGGGTGTCGGTCCTGAGAAGGGTGCCGTCGAGGTCGACACAGAGCGGG
>JBGPOW010000358.1:0-3627 GCA_041488235.1 Binatia bacterium | reverse complement strand
CGCGAGCCGACGTTCGACGCCAACCAGAAGACGCCGCGCTTCTCGTCGAAGAGGAAGAGGCTGCTGAAGTCGCAGCGGATGACATCGACCGCGAGGTGATTCACGCGCTCGAGGATGTCGGGCTCGCCGAGGTGCTTGCTGAGCGTCTCGCCGACGTGCGCGAGCGCCGACGAGATCGACGCCTCCTTCGCCTGCATGGCGGTGCGTTGGAAGGCCTCGAAGCGGTAGCGATCGAGGAAGTACGCGCTGCAGATCGACATCGTTCCCGAGGCGGCGAGCACGACCGCCGCGTACGCCACCCCCTCGTGCGCGACGAGATACGGCGCGGTGACGGCGAAGCTCGCGATGCCGCCGGTCGCGACCACCGTCTGCGCGACCCACCCCCACGGCAGCAGCACCGATACCAAGTTCAACACGCAGCCGAGGACGATCGCGAGGCGCTCCGCCTCGGCGTGCACGCTACCGTGGTAGACGTTGATGCACGCGAGGATCACCACGGCGGTGAGCGCCGCGACCCGCTTCGGGTGCTCGCGTATGCGCGGCACCCAGGCGGCGACGGCGCCGAGCGCCGCCGCGAGCGCCTCGACGCCGTAGAGCAGTATCGAGAACGCGGCGCGCGCCGGGTAGTTCCTCACCTCGAAGATCGTGCCGATGCCCATGAAGAAGACGAAGAGCGCCATCGCGACCGACATCCGCTGCCGTAGCGCGGGCATGGTCTCGACCGCATAGGCGGCGCGCGAGGTCCGCCCCTGGGAGTCGCGATCGGCAGGCATCTTCACTGTGAGTCGACACGATACCACGGCGACTTGAGGCGGGGACGCGCAATCGTGCGCGACGCGGATCGCGTGACAAGTGCGATGCGAGTTACTCGGCGCGCGACGCGCGACCGGAGCGACGCGGCGTCGCGGGCTCGCGTCCGCGTATGCGACGGGCGATCTTCTTCAGATCGGCGACGAGCTCCGCACGTGCGTGCGCGCGGCTCACGTCGTCGGGTGCGCGCAGGATCGCCGACGGATGGATCGTCGCCATGACGGGATCGAGCAGCTTGCCGCCCAGCGCCGAGCCCGGCGACATCGCCACGTTAATGCGCCGGGCACGTGACTTGCTGTAGAACATCCCAAGAGGGAGGGACCTTGCATGTCGATTCTAGGCTGGATTGTCTTCGGCTTCATCGTCGGCGTCGTCGCCAAGCTGCTGATGCCCGGACGCGACCCGGGCGGCTTCGTCGTCACGATCGCGATCGGTGTGGTCGGGGCGCTCATCGGCGGGTTCCTTGGTCGCGTGCTGGGCATTTATGGTGAAGGCGATCCCGTAGGATTCGTGATGGCGGTGATCGGTTCCATCGTTTTGCTCTGGATCTATCGTCGTACCGCGGGCGCGGCGACGACCTGATACGCGCCGCGGCGTCACGGGGTGCCGCTTCTCGCGCGTGGCGCCGACCCCATGTTTCCGCACCGAGCAGCGTGCCAGTGGGACGCGCGAAACAGGTGGGCGGCGCCTTCGCGCGGATGTGGGCGGTCGAAACGCCGTCGAATGACGCGCCGATTCACGACGTGCGCGTGACGCGATGACGGTACAGGGTAACGGCGGAGAGCGGCTCGGGCGGCGCCACGGCGGCGAGCACGGCGCACGTCCAGCGGAAAACGAGCGCGGAACGCATGCGTCGGGCAAGTCGGCGACGCAGGCGCTCGAGACGCCGGCGGAACGGGCGGCGCTCTACCTCCTTCGACGTGGCGCGACGCGGAGCGGTCTCTTCGCGCTCGCAACCGGCAGCGTGGCACCCACGTTGCTCGACCGCGCGCGGCGCCGGAGCGCGGTACGTGCGGAACGAGAGACAGTCGATGCGCGCGGGCGTTCGAATAACCCGTCGCGGCCCCGCCGCGACGACGGGCGCGGCGCGGTCACGACGTCATGCGGATCGGCGCTGCGCGTCACTGATTGAGTTTCGCCCGCCGCTCGCGCACGGTGGTACCCATGCGCGACACCCAGCCGCGAGCTCGCCGCGGATGAGGATTCGGCCCGGCCAGCCGTATCCGCTCGGCGCCATGTGGGACGGCGTCGGCGTGAACTTCGCGCTCTTCTCCGAGCACGCGACCAAGGTCGAGCTCTGCCTCTTCGACTCGGTCGAGAGCATACGCGAGTCGGCGCGGATCACGCTGCCCGAGCAGACCGACATGGTCTGGCACGGCTACTTGACCGACATTCGCCCGGGGCAGCGCTACGCCGTCGGCGCGCGGTCGCTCGTCGTGCTGCGGCTCGGACGCCGCTGATGGACGCACCGTCGGACACGAAGGCGGCACGCGCCAGCCACCCGGCGGCGACGGGCGCAGCGCCGCGCGTCGGCCCGCCGCGAGTCGTCGTCGAGAACGTTCGGCCGCGCGTCGACGACGGTCGCCATCCCGTGAAGCGCACCCGCTGCCAGGCGGTCGAGGTGCTCGCCGACGTGCTCGTCGACGGGCAGGACGCGCTCGGGGTCGTCCTGCGCCACCGCGTCGCGGGCGATGCCGAGTGGAACGAGACGGCGATGGAGCCCCTCGGCAACGATCTCTGGCGCGCGACGTTCCGCCTCGATCGTATCGGGACGTACGAGTACGCCGTCCGCGCGTGGGTCGATCGCTTCGGCTCGTGGCGCGCCGGGCTCGCGACGAAGACGGAGGCCGGCCGCGACGTCGCGAGCGAGCTTCTCGAAGGTGCGACGCTCGTGCGCGACGCGGCGGCGCGCGCCGGTGGCGACGCGCGTCGAGCGCTCGAGCGCGCCGCGGCGATCCTGATCGGCGAGCGCCGCGCCGACGATCGGTCACAAGACGCCGCACGCGGGTCGGCGAAACGGCGCGCGCGCACGGCGGGAGCGTCGAACGACGAGCGGGTGCAGGTCGCGCTGGATCCAGCGCTCGCCGGGACGATCGCCGCGGTCGACGCGCGCGCCGACGCCGTCGAGTCGCCGGTGCTGCGCGTCCGCGTCGACCGCGAGCGGGCGCGGTTCGGCGCCTGGTACGAGATGTTCCCGCGCTCCGCCGGCACCGACCCGACGCGCTCGGCGACGTTGCACGAGGCCGCGGCGCGGCTTCCCGACATCGCCGCGATGGGATTCGACGTCGTCTATCTGGCGCCGATCCATCCGATCGGCGTCACGCATCGCAAAGGCCCGAACAACGCGCTCGTCGCCGCGCCGACCGACCCCGGCAGTCCGTGGGCGATCGGCGCCGCGGCGGGCGGCCACACCGCTCTCGAGCCGGCGCTCGGCACGCTCGCCGATGTCGACGCCTTCGTCGCCGCCGCGCGCTCGCACGGACTCGAGGTCGCGCTCGATCTGGCGCTGCAGTGCTCGCCCGATCATCCGTGGCTGCGCGAGCACCCCGAGTGGTTCCGGCACCGTCCCGACGGCACGATCGAGTGCGCCGAGAACCCGCCGAACGTCTTCGAGGACATTCACTTCTTCGACTTCGAATGCGCGGCGTGGCGGACGCTGTGGGAGGCGCTGCGCGACGTCGTCCTCTTCTGGGTGCGACGCGGCGTGTGCCTCTTTCGCGTCGACAATCCGCACACGAAGCCGTTCGCGTTCTGGGAGTGGCTGATCGCCGAGGTACGGCGCGTGCATCCCGACGCGATTTTCCTCGCCGAGGCGTT
>JBGPOW010000357.1:0-3651 GCA_041488235.1 Binatia bacterium | reverse complement strand
CACCGCCGCGCCCGCCGGCGAGTAGAACGCGGAGCCCGTCTTCAAGAGATTCACGATTTCGCCGCCCGCCTTCCGCACGCGGTCCTCGATCGCGTTCAGACGGTCGGGCTTGATCAGTTTCTCGATCGGCACGCCGCCGACGCTGCAGTAGCTGCGCACCGGCACCATGTCGTCGCCGTGGCCGCCGAGGACGAGCGCCGCGACGCTCGTGACCGAGACGCCGAGCTCCATCGCGACGAACGTCCGATAGCGCGACGAGTCGAGGACGCCCGCCATGCCGACGACGCGGTGCTTCGGGAAGCCGGTCACGCGCTTCATGAGCGTGACCATGGCGTCGAGCGGGTTGCTGACGACGATGACGAACGCCTGCGGTGCGTGTTTCTTGATACCCTCGCCGACGGCGGTGATGATCTTCGAGTTGGTAGCGAGGAGATCGTCGCGGCTCATGCCGGGCTTGCGCGCGAGGCCGGCGGTGACGATGCAGACGTCGGCGCCGGCGATGTCGTCGTAGCGCGTGGTGCCGGTGATCTGCGCGTCGTAGCCCTCGATCGGGCCCGACTCCATGAGGTCGAGCGCCTTCCCTTGCGGCAAGCCGTCGACGACGTCGTAGAGCACGACGTCGCCGAGATGCTTCAGAGCGCAGAGGTGCGCCAGCGTGCCGCCGATGTTCCCCGCTCCGATGAGCGCGATCTTCTTCCGTCCCATGGCGTCCCTTTACATGTTGGCCGCGATCGCGCGGCCGAACTCGGAGCAGCGGAGCAGCTTGGCGCCGGGCATCTGGCGCTCGAGATCGTAGGTCACGGTCTTGGCCGCGATCGTGCGCTCGATGCCCTGGATGATCTTCGTCGCCACCTCGGGCCAGCCGAGGTGCTCGAACATCATCGCGCCCGAGAGGATCACCGAGCCGGGATTGATCTTGTCCTGGTCGGCGTACTTCGGCGCGGTGCCGTGCGTCGCCTCGAAGATGGCCGCGTGATCGCCGATGTTGGCGCCGGGCGCGAGGCCGAGGCCGCCGACCTGCGCTGCGCACGCGTCGGAGAGATAGTCGCCGTTCAGGTTGGGCGTCGCCAGCACGCTGTACTCGTCGGGACGCAGCAGCACCTGCTGGAACATCGAGTCGGCGATGCGATCCTTCACCAGCACCTTCCCCGCCGGCGGCTTGCCGCTGCCGAGCTCCTCTTCCAGCACCACCTGATCGCGAAACTCGCTGCGCGCGAGCTCGTAGCCCCAATCGCGGAACGCGCCCTCGGTGAACTTCATGATGTTGCCCTTGTGCACCAAGGTGACGCTCGGCTTCTTGTGCGCGATGGCGTACGCGATCGCACGCCGCACGAGGCGCTGCGCGCCGGTCCGTGACATCGGCTTGATGCCGATGCCGGAGTCGGGGCGAATGTTCTTGTGCAGTCGCGTCGCGAGGAACTCGATGAGCGCACGCGCCTCCGGCGTGCCCTCCTGGAACTCGATGCCGGCGTACACGTCCTCGGTGTTCTCGCGGTAGATGACGACGTCGAGCTTCTGCGGCTCCTTCACCGGGCTCGGCACGCCTTGGAACCAGCGCACCGGCCGTACGCACGCGTAGAGGTCGTGCACCTGACGGAGCGTGACGTTGATGCTGCGGATGCCGCCGCCGACGGGCGTCGTGAGCGGGCCTTTGATCGCGATCTTGAAGTCGCGGATGACCGCGTTCGTCTCGTCCGGGAGCCACGCGCCGTCGCCGTAGACCTGCGTCGCCTTCTCGCCGGCGTAGATCTCCATCCATGCGATCTTGCGGCGGCCGCCGTAGGCCTTCTCGACCGCGGCGTCGAAGACGATCTGCGACGCGCGCCAGATGTCGCGGCCGGTGCCGTCACCTTCGATGTACGGAAGGATCGGCTGATCCGGAACTTGCCAGCGGCCGTCGGCACCGATCACGATCCGCTCGCCTTGGCGCGGAACCGTGACGTGCTGGTACGTGCTCATGCGTGCCTCATCGCGAGCTCGCCGATGAGCGCGCTCGGTCGGATTCGCATCGTCAGACGCGGAACGAAGGCGCGGACAGTAACGAATGCAGTATGGACTGTCAATTCGCAGCGCCGCTCTCGCACTGCATCGACGCGTGCTTCGCGTCACGCGCATACGTGACATGAGCATGCTTGCCGTCTCGCGCCGTCGTCCGTATAAGCTCGCCTCATGCGACTCATCACGGCTGCGGTGTTGCTCGTGCCGCTCGCGCTCGTCGTCGCGGGCTGCGGCGGTGACAATCTGTCGTTGTGCGACGGCTGCTCGACACCGACGCCGGAAGCGACGCTGACGGCGACGCCGACGCCCACTGCGAGCCCGGAGACCCCCGCACCGTCACGGACACCGATTCCGGGCACGTCGTGACGGGCGCAGCAGTAACGCCGTAGAGCGTCACCTAGAGGCGGCACTCGTCACGAGCGCATACGACATGGACATCGTCGTTCGGTCGCTCCGAGAGGATGATCTCGCAGACGCGGATCGCATCTTTCGTCTCGCGTTCGGCACGTTCCTCGGTCTTTCGGAGCCGGCGACGTTCGCCGGCGACAGCAATTGGATCGCCACGCGCTGGCGCGCCGACGCGAGCGGCGCGTTCGCGGCCGACGTCGACGGGCGTCTCGCCGGCTCCGTCTTCGCGACGAGCTGGGGCAGCGTCGGCTTCTTCGGTCCGCTCACCGTCCGCCCCGATCTCTGGAATCGCGGTGTCGCGCGTCGCCTCCTCGAGCCGGTGATGGAATGTTTCACGCGCTGGGGCACGCGCCACGCCGGGCTCTACACGTTCGCCGAGAGCGCGAAGCACGTCGCGCTCTACCAGCGCTTCGGCTTCTACCCGCGCTTCCTCACCGCGATCATGATGAAGACGCCGCTGAGCACGGCGGCGGAGGCGGCAGCGCCCGACTCATCGGGCGACGTCGAGGTGACGCGCTTCTCGGACGTCGCCGCGGGCGATCAGGGACACTATCTCGCCGCGGTACGCGCGCTGACCGACGAGGTGTTCGTGGGCCTCGACGTCAGCCGCGACATTCGTGCCGTCGCCGCGCAGCACCTCGGCGAGACGCTGCTCGTGTGGGAGGGCGCGGAGCTCGTCGGCGTCGCCGTCTGTCACGCCGGCGCCGGGACCGAAGCCGGGAGCGGCGCCTGCTACGTCAAATTCGCGGCCTCTCGTCCCGGCGCCGATGCGGCGCCACGGTTCGAGCGCCTGCTCGACGCCATCGAGCGCTATGCCGCGTCACGGTCTGCGTCGGTCGCGCTCGGTGTGAACCTCGGCCGCGAGGACGCGTACCGCCGCGCGTGTACACGCGGGTTCCACACCGTCATGCAAGGCGTCGCCATGCACCGCCCGAACGCGCACGGCTTCGATCATCCCGACGCGTACGTGATCGCCGACTGGCGCTAGGGAACCTAGTGTCCCGAGTCTGAAGTTCGTCACCAAATTCGGGGCGTCTCGACGTCGCTGCCTACGTTGCTCCTCCTCGGAAAAGCGACAACTATTCCTCGTCGTCGCGCCTTGTCAGCGCCGCCGAATCACCCCCGACTTTGGCAACGAACTTCAGATTCGGGACACTAGGTTCCCTAGCGCCAGTCGGCGATCACGTACGCGTCGGGATGATCGAAGCCGTGCGCGTTCGGGCGGTGCATGGCGACGCCTTGCAT
>JBGPOW010000356.1:0-3654 GCA_041488235.1 Binatia bacterium | reverse complement strand
TCACGCAGTTCGACGTGTATCCGTTCATCCTTCTGAACCTCGCGTTCAGCTTGCAGGCCGCTTACGCCGCGCCGCTGATCCTGCTCGCGCAGACGCGCCAGGCGGATCGCGACAAGGCGCTCTCCGACGCCGACGTGCAGCACCGCGAGGCGCTCGCCGCCGCGAGCCTCGAGCGCCAGGATCTCGCCACGCGGCAATCGACGCAGATCCTCGAGCTGCTCGAGCAGAACACCGCGCTGACGAAGATGACGCAGGAGCTCAGCGAACGGATCGAGGCGTTGACCGGGGAGATCCACGGGACCCTCTGTCGAAAATGAGCACGACGGCAACGATCACGAGCGCGCGCCGCCGGGCCTTTCGCTGAAAAGACGCACGGGCTATGCCGGAGACGCCGGCGGCGCGCCGACGCCGCCACCATCGGCACGAGGAAAGGAGAGCGACATGCCAGACAGCGTGTACAAGATCATCGAGCTCGTGGGCACGAGCACGGACTCATGGGAGGCGGCGGCCAAAGCCGCGGTCGTGAAAGCGGCGAAGACTTTGCGTGACCTGCGGGTCGCGGAGGTCAGCCAGCTGGACATGACTCTCGAGGACGGCAAGGTCGTGGCCTATCGCACGAAGGTGAAGCTGTCCTTCAAGTACGAGGACTGAGCCGGCGATAGCCGGGCAGCGCCGCGACGACGACGCGGGTCGACGTCGTCGCGGCGCTTGCTTCTCGCGTCGGGCGACCTGCTCGACGCCTCTCATGAGGCACATCGAATGACGACGTTCGCGGTCATCGGCGCCGGCGCATGGGGCACCGCGCTCGCCTCCCACGTCGCCCGCCTCGGGCACGCGACGCGGCTCTGGGCACTCGAGCCCGAAGTCGCCGACGAGATCACGCGGCGGCACGTCAACTCGATCTACCTCGCCGACATCGCGCTCCCGGAAACGATCCACGCCGCGACGGATCTCGCCGCGGTCGTCGCCGGCGCGGACGTCGTCCTGCTGGTGCCGCCGTCACAGCACCTGCGCAAGGTCGCCGCCGGCCTCGCGCGCTGCGTCCCCGCCGCGGCGACCGTCGTCGTCGCGACGAAAGGCATCGAAGAGGAGAGCCTGAAGCTCATGTCCGAGGTGCTCGCCGAAGCGCTGCCGACGATTCCGCCGGAGCGCATCGCGTTTCTCTCCGGACCGACGTTCGCGCTCGAGGTCGCGCGTGGGAAGCCGACCGACGTCGTGATCGCGTCGCGCGACATGACCGCCGCGCGCGAGGTGCAGGCGTTGCTGCACGCGCCGATGTTCCGCGTGTACGCGAGCGGCGACCCGATCGGCGTGCAGGTCGGCGGTGCCGTCAAGAACGTCATGGCGATCGCGACCGGCGCCTGCGATGCGCTCGACTTCGGCACGAATGCGCGCGCCGCCCTCATCACCCGCGGCCTCGCGGAAATGACCCGGCTCGGGGTTCGCCTCGGCGCCAACCCGCTCACGTTCCTCGGGATGGCCGGCGTCGGCGACTTGATTCTGACGTGCACGGGCGAGCTGTCCCGCAACCGCACGCTCGGGAAGCAGATCGCCGCCGGCGCCGATCCGCAGCAGTATCTCGCGAGCAAGCGCTCGGTCGCCGAGGGGTACTACACCGCCGCCGCCGCGTACGATCTCTCGCGCAAGATCGGCGTCGAGATGCCGATCACCGAGAACGTCTACCACGTGCTCCACCGCGGCAGGCCGCTCGCCGAGGCGGTGCGTGCGCTCCTCGAGCGCTCGCACAAAGACGAGCTGCACGGCATCGACTCGGCGGCGCCGACGCTCGGCGGCACGCCCGACTACGGCACGACGGGCTTTCCGGGCAGCGGCGGCCGCGGCTGAGATCGCCCGTGTCCGCTCCGGCGGGCGCGCGACCTCAGACGGGACGCGCCTCCACGACACGCGGCGGCCCGGCGGTCGCGACGACGCGCTGGAGACGGAACCCCGACGCGGCGAAGAGCGCGGCGAACTGTTGCTCGGTACGCTCGCGACCGCCCTCGGTGACGGCGATCATCTCGATGTCGAGAAGCTTCTCGAACCCCGGGTCGTTCCCCGGCGCGATCACGGCGTCGACGATCAGCAGCCGGCCCGCGGCGGGCACCGCACGCCGGCAGTGGCGGAGGATCTGCACGCACTGCTCGTCGCTCCAATCGTGGAGGATGTGCTTCATCAGATACGTGTCGCCGCCGGAGGGCACGGACTCGAAGAAGCTCCCGGCCGCGACGGCGATCCGCTTCTCGAGCGGCGTGCCGGCGAGGCGCTCGCGGGTGCGGGCGACGACGTGGTCGAGGTCGTAGACCACGCCGCGAACACTGGCGTGCTTGGTCAAAATCGCCGCCAGGAGCGTGCCGTCGCCGCCGCCGATGTCGACGATGGTGCCGCAGTCGCCGAAGTCGTACGCCGCGAGTACGGCGGGGATCTCGGTCGACGAGATGCCGTGCATCGCTTCGTCGAACGCGGCGGCTTCCGCGGGGGCGGTCTGGAAGTACTCGAACAAATTCTTGCCGAAGACGCGCCGAAACGCGGGCTCGCCGGTGCGGATGCTGGTCGTCAGATCGGCCCACGCGAGCAGCGCCGCGCGCGATCCGGCGTAGCGCGCGAACCCGCGGATCGACCCCGGGATGCCGGCGCGCAGCGGCTCGCTGAGGGGCGTCTGATAGAACCGGCCGTCGCTGTCCTCGGCGAATATGCCGACGCTCGCGAGTGCGCGTAGCAAGCGGTGCAGCGAGTCCGCGTGCGCGCCGATCTTCGCCGCGATCGCGGCCGGCGCGAGCGGGCCGTCGTGAAGGACGTCGGCGATCCCGAGCTCCGCGGCGATCGCGATCGCCTGCGACACCCAGCGGCCGACGATCATCTGTAGCATCACGGACGCGGGGGGTACGTCGGGCGTCGGGGGGTGCTCGTCACTCATCGTTCGGTTCCCTTCGTCGTCGGGTGCTCGGCGCAGCCCTGGCGGCAGCGCACCGACGACGTCGCGCACTCGCCGCCGCGCTTCGGATCCTCGTGCGCGATGCAGGTGTCGTACGCTTCCGTGCACGCGTCGTCGCAGCTGACAGGACCCTTCGCCGCGCGCGTGCCGCACGATCCCGTGAGCGCGCACCATGCGCGCGACAGGGCACTCGGACGGCGCCCGCTCGCCGGAACCGCGACCGCGCTCGACGGTGCGGGATCGGCGGTGGCGGCGATCGACGTCGACGAACGGGCGCCGTCGGCGGCCTTGCCAACCCCGCGCGCCGCCTTCGGCGATTTCCCGCCGTTGCGGGGAGGCGCGCTCGGCGGGACTTTCCCCGCTGCTGGGCCGATTGCGGGCGCGTCGGCGGCGCGGTTGCCTACCGCCGGCGGTGTCGCAGGGGCGGCGTGCTGCGGCTCGTCGACGGCGGCGTTCGCACCGGCGGCGGGCGCCGTCGGCGCCGCATGCTGCGGTTCGTCGACGCGGGCTGGGACCGGCGCGCTCGCAGCGGCGGGCGGCGCTTCCGGGCAGCCGTTGCGGCAGACGATGACCGACTTCGCGCAGGCGTCGCTGTGCTTGCCGTTGTCGCGTCGGAGACAGCCGTCGAAGTCCGCCTGGCACGCCTCACGGCACGAGGGCGGCGGCTCGGCGCGCTTCGCTGCCGCGCGTGCCGCCGGCGACGCGCACGCGTCGCGGCAGCG
>JBGPOW010000355.1:0-3673 GCA_041488235.1 Binatia bacterium | reverse complement strand
CCTACTGTGACGGGGAAAGCGACAGTTTGGCCGGGTTCAGGACGAACCCGAGTCGGCGTCGATCACAGCGTCACCGCGACGACGTAGCGCCGCGGCCGCCGCGTGGCGTGAGTCCATCGTACCCGCTACTCTCTGCGTCACCGGAGGACCGGCGATGAAAACCGACGCACCGCGCGCAGCGTTCACCACCATGGAGCAGTGCACCGCCGACGATTGGGCGATCATCGGCGTGAACTTCGTCGAGTTCGCGCGCCGGCTTCCCGACCGCGTCCTCGCGCACCTGCGGCTGCTCGACGGCGATTACGGCGGGTTCGCCGTCGACCGTCTGCAGCACTCGTTGCAGACGGCGACGCGTGCGCACCGCGCCGGTGAGGACGAAGAATACGTCGTCTGTGCGCTCCTCCACGACATCGGCGACACGCTCGGCTCCTTCAATCATGCGGACATCGCCGCGGCGGTGCTGAAGCCGTTCGTGTCCGAGGCCAACCACTGGATGGTCGAGAAGCACGGCGTCTTCCAGGGCTACTACTTCTTCCATCACGTCGGCATGGACCGCGACGTGCGTGAGGCGTTCCGCGGCCATCCGTGGTTCGAGCGCACCGCGCTGTTTTGCGAGCGCTACGACGGTCCCGCCTTCGACCCGAAGGGCGAGATCCTGCCGCTCGAATTCTTCGAGCCGATGGTGCGCCGCCTCTTCGCGGCGCCGCAGCGCACGATGTATACCGCGTTCGCCGACGACGGCGCGCACGTCACGCCGGCGTCGACGACCGGCTGACGGCGATCGCGCACCACCTGTATTGAACTCGGTCGCCCCACGCGCCATTTATCGACTGGGCAGTCGGAAATTGCCCCGGAGCGCACGATGGAGGCCAGGGTGACGGAAGACGAAGGCCGCGCGCGTCCGCGGTGGTGGATGTGGGCAGTGCTGCTCGTCGCGCTCGTCGTCCTCGCGTGGCGACTGTACGGCGCACGGCGCGCCGGCGATGCGCCCGCCGCTGCCGCCAACCCGGCTGCCTCGGGCGGCGCAGCGCGTGCGGTGCCGGTCGTCGGTGTCGCGGCGCGCCAGGGCGACATGCCCGTCTACCTCACCGGGCTCGGATCCGTGACCGCGTACAACACGGTCACCGTGAAGAGCCGCGTCGACGGGCAGCTCGTGAACGTCGCGTTCACCGAGGGGCAGCTCGTGCACGAGGGCGACGTGCTCGCCGAGGTCGACCCGCGGCCGTTCCAAGTGCAGCTCGCACAGGCCGAGGGCCAGATGGCGCGCGACGTCGCGCAGCTGAACGACGCGAAGGCGACGCTCGCCCGCTACCGCGACCTCCTCGGCCATGGAGTCATCTCCAAGCAGGACTACGACGACAAGGTGGCGGCCGCCGGCAATTTCGAAGGGGCGATCAAGGTCGACCGGGGTCTCATCGACAACGCCAAGCTGCAGCTGACCTACAGCCGCGTCACGGCGCCGATCGGCGGCCGCGTCGGGCTGCGCCTCGTCGACGCCGGCAACATCGTCCACGCGACCGACGACACCGGGCTCGTCGTGATCACGCAGATCCAGCCGATCGCGGTCATGTTCACGATCCCGGAGGACGACCTCCCCGCCGTGCTCGCGAAGCTGCGCGGACGCGAGCGTCTGCCCGTCGAGGCGTACGACCGGTCGGGCAGCACGCAGATCGCGACCGGCTGGCTCGACGCCATCGACAACCAGATCGACCGCAGCACCGGAACGACGCGTCTCAAGGGGGTCTTCCCCAACGACGACGGCGCACTGTTTCCGAACCAGTTCGTGAACGCGCGCCTGCTGCTCGACGTGCGGAAAGAGGCGGTCCTGGTGCCGACCGCGGCGATTCAGCGCGGCCCGCAGGGGACGTTCGTGTACGCGGTGAAGCCTGACCGCACCGTCGAGGTACGGCCGGTGGCGCTCGGCCCGCAAAACGACGCCGACGCTGCGATTGATCGCGGCATCGCCGTCGGCGACGTCGTCGTCGTCGACGGCATCGACAAGCTGCGCGCCGGCACGACCGTCGAGGTCTCGCCGCCGCGCGCCGCTGCCGACGGCGGGCGGCCGGCCGCGGCGCCGACGGCGGCGCCGGGGTGAAGGCGCGCGCGTGAACCCGTCGCGGATCTTCATCCTGCGCCCGGTCGCGACGTCGCTCCTCATGGCGGCGATTCTCCTCGCCGGCTTTCTCGCGTACCGCCAGCTTCCCGTCGCGGCGTTGCCGCAGGTCGACTACCCGACGATCGAGGTGCTGACCTTCTATCCGGGTGCGAGCCCCGACGTGATGGCGTCGTCGGTGACGGCGCCGCTCGAGCGGCAGTTCGGGCAGGTGCCGGGCCTGACGCAGATGACGTCGTCGAGCTCCTTCGGCAGCTCGCTCATCACGCTGCAGTTCACGCTCGAGCTCGACATCGACGTCGCCGAGCAGGAGGTGCAGGCGGCGATCAACGCCGCGTCGACGTACTTGCCGCGCGACCTCCCGAACCCGCCCGTCTACAGCAAGATCAACCCCGCCGACGCCCCCGTGCTCACGTTGGCGCTGACGTCGGAGACGTTGCCGCTCTGGAAGGTGCAGGATCTCGCCGACACGCGTCTCGCGCAAAAGATCTCGCAGCTCCCCGGTGTCGGCCTGGTGAGCATCAGCGGCGGGCAGAAGCCGGCGGTCCGCATTCGCGCCAACCCGACGGCGCTCGCGGGCTACGACCTCGCGCTCGAGGACCTGCGCACCGCCGTGTCGCAGGCGAGCGTCAACCAGGCGAAGGGCAACTTCGACGGCCCGCGCCACGCGTACACGATCGGCGCCAACGATCAATTGCTCTCGAGCGACGACTATCGTCAGGTGGTCGTCGCCTACCGCAGCGGCGCGCCGGTCCGCGTCGCCGACGTCGCCGACGTCGTCGACGACGTCGAGAACGTCCAGCAAGCGGCCTGGATGAACGACGTGCCGGCGGTGATCCTCAACGTGCAGCGCCAGCCGGGCGCCAACATCATCGGCGTCGTCGACCGCATCCACCGCCTGATGCCGCAGCTCACGAGCAGTCTCCCGGCCGCGGTGCAGGTGTCGATCCTCACCGACCGCACGACGACGATCCGCGCCTCGGTTCACGACGTGCAGTTCTCGTTGATGCTGACTGTCGCGCTCGTGGTGATGGTGATCTTCCTCTTCCTGCGCAGCCTCTCGGCGACGGTGATCCCGAGCGTCGCCGTGCCGCTCTCGCTCGTCGGCACGTTCGGCGTGATGTACCTGCTCGGCTACAGCCTCGACAACTTGTCGCTGATGGCGCTCACGATCTCGACCGGCTTCGTCGTCGACGACGCGATCGTGATGATCGAGAACATCGCGCGCTACATCGAGCAAGGCGAGTCGCCGCTCGCGGCGGCGCTAAAAGGATCGGAGCAGATCGGCTTCACGATCGTGTCGCTCACGGTGTCGCTGATCGCGGTGCTGATCCCGCTCCTCTTCATGGGCGACGTCGTCGGCCGGCTCTTCCGCGAGTTCGCCGTGACCTTGAGCGTGACGATCCTCGTCTCGGCCGTCGTCTCCCTGACCCTGACGCCGATGATGTGCGCGCGCCTGCTGCGCCGCCGCTCGGAGCGGCAGGAAGGAAGATTCGCCCGCGCATCCGAGCGCTTCCTCGACCGCGTCATCGAGCGCTACGGGCGCTCGCTGCGCGTCGT
>JBGPOW010000354.1:0-3675 GCA_041488235.1 Binatia bacterium | reverse complement strand
GGTGTGCAGGCCGATGCGCACGGCGAGGTGCGTGCCGTCGCCGGCGAGGGTGGCGTTGAGCGGCGTCATTGCGTCCAGGATCGCCAGGCCCGCGCGGACCGCGCGTTCCGGATCGTCCTCGCGCGCGGTCGGCCAGCCGAAGTAGATGAGGAGCCCATCGCCGAGGTTCTTGGCGACGTGCCCGCCCCAGCGCGCCACGGCGGCGGCGGCGTGATACCGCGCCAGAACGTCGCGCCAGTCCTCGGCGTCGAGATCCTGGGCGAGCGATGTGGAACCGACGAGATCGCAGAAGAGGACCGTCAGTTGGCGGCGCTCACCTGCCGGAGCGGGACTGGGTGCCGCCGGTGCCAGCTCAGGTGAAGCGGCGGGCTGTGGTGCCGCAGGTACACTGACGGATGCGCCGCACTCGTCGCAGAACTTCGCGGTCGGTCGCAGCTCCGCGCCACAGCGCGCGCACACGGGCTTCAGCGGCGCGGCGCACGCCTCGCAGAATTTCGCGCCGGGGCGGTTCTCGTGGCCGCAGGACTGGCAGCTCATCGGTTCACGGTGCAACGTCACCGTCAATCGACCTCAGTAGTGGTAGCGACATTGCGCGATCTGGAGCTCGGCCGCGGCGCCCTTGCCGACGACCCGGTATACGAGGCGATGCTCGGCGGTGATCCGCCGCGACCACCATCCCGCGAGGATTCCCCGCAGAGGTTCCGGCTTGCCGATGCCTGAGAACGCCCGCCGCTTGATGTCTTCGACCAGTCGGTCGATCCGCTGCGCGGTCTTGGGGTCGCGCTCGCGGAACCAGCGATAATCCTGAGCCGCCGAGGCGGTCCAGCGTTCGGTCACGCCCGCGGACTGCGCACGAACCGCCGCGCTTCAGCATCCCGGATCGCCTTTTGAAGGCGGCGCGCGTTCTTTGGACTGCGGAGGAGGTGCAAGGTCTCGGCCATCGCCTCGTACTCCTCGAGCGACAGCATCACGACCGACTTCGCCCCGCGTCGTGTCACGATGACGGGACCGCGGTCCTCGACGACCGAATCCATCAGCTTCGCCAGCCGCTGCCGCGCTGCACTGTAGCCTACGACTTCCATGGCATCCTCCTCGTTGTACTGTTCGTTGTACATGAGGACACGTCCCCGACCAACCGCGAGGTTGCCTGCCAAGCCACGATTGGCACATCCGTGGCTCGGTCGCACTGCGCTCACGGGCGATCAGGATGCGTATCTTCAGAAGGTGAAGAAGGGGCAGGAGATCGCGAAGCGTTTGGGCGTCCCGACGTTCCGCCTGTGGCGCGCGACGCACGCCGGTGAGAACACCGGCACCGTCTACCTCGCGATCGAGTATCCGAGCATGGCGGCCCTCGCCGAGGCGCAGGCGAAGGGCGCCGCAGACCCCGAGTTTCAGAGCTTCCTGAAAGACATGAACAAGAGCGGACTCCGCACGATCACATCGAGCAGCTTGCTGCAGGAAATCACGCCGTAGGGTCACGTCGCCCCGTCGCCGGCGCCTGCCCGAAGCTCCGCCGTGCCTTCGCGCCGGAGCTAACGATCCGTGATCACGCCTCAGGGCCGGCCCTGGGCGGCGCACACGATCACGTCCGCCGCCTGCTCGGGTGTGAGCACATCAGTGTTGACCACGAGGTCGTAGTGCGTCGGCAGCTCTTGACCGATGTCGTAGAAGCGGCGGAAGTAGTCTCGCCGGTTGCGATCGGAGGTGGCGATGGCGCCGGCAGCCGCCTCCGAGGCGATTCCCTGTGCCGCCGCCAGCCGACGCGCGCGGGTCTCGGTCGAAGCGGTCACCAGCACACGCACGACGTCGGTGCGCGTCGCCAGCATCATCGAGGCGGCGTGCGCAACGATCACCGCATGCCCGTCACTCGCGAGCTGGTGGATCGCGGCCCGGATGAGGAGGCGCAGATCGTCCGGCGTCACGCGGGAACCCTGCCGCTCCGGGGACACGGCGAACACGGGCGCGCCGACCGCGAGCGTGGGACCGACGAGGTCGCGCGCCGCGGCGAGCTTCTCCATCAGCCTCCGCAGCGGCGGCTGGCGGTGCTCCACCGCCTCGACGAGCTTGGGGTCTACCTGCGCAAGCCGCGCGGCCCTCTCGATCACCTGCTCGTCGACGTACTGAAAGCTCAGGCGCTCCGCGACGAGGGTACCGATCTGCTCGCCCAACGCTCCGGTCGCCAGGGAGATACACACCACCTGCGCAGCCACGACGTCCTCCTGTAGGATTCCACCATTCGCCGCTCCGATCGGACGCGACGGTGGGGTTTATAGACCGGCGGTGCCGAAGGCGTAAACGGGCGGCCGTACGTTCCGGCTCTCGCGAGCGGGTGATCTCGGCGAGTAGCGTCGCGCGCGCCGGCGAGCGAAGATGACGCCGCGCGTGCGTTTGCACCTCCACATCACCGGTCGCGTGCAAGGCGTCTGGTACCGGGGCGCGATGCAAGCCGAGGCACGCCGACGCGGCGTTCGTGGCTGGGTCCGCAATCGCGTCGACGGCAGCGTCGAGGCCGTGATCGAGGGCGACGCGCCCGCAGTCCGCGTGGTGACGGATTGGGCGCGTACGGGGCCGCCGGGCGCGCGCGTGCACGACGTCGTCGAGCAGCCCCAGCCCGAAGGCGACGATCTCGTCGGCTTCGAGATCCGTTACTGACCGCGCCGAGCCACGGAAGGGCGCGCTGAAGCCGTGCGACGCGCTCGGTGACGCGCACCGTGCTCAGCGGCGGGCGCCGCCCGCGTCGATGGACGTCGCGCCGCCGGCGTCTACCGACGTGACGGTGCCGGCTGCCGGCGGCGTCGCCGCGCGGGCGAGATACGGCAGCAGCGTCGCCGCGAGGTCGACGTGCGCGCCGAGCTGCTTGCCGACGCCGGAGAGGAGGCCGAGCACCCGCCCCACCAGCAGCACGTCGCTCGGCACCTGCACGACGGGGTTGGCGCGCATGATGCGCGGCATGTCGGCGCCGAGACGCGCAACCATCTCGCGATCGGCGTAGGAGCGGCGGTTGCGGATCGCCCAGCCGAGAAACGCCTCGCCGAGCCACCACAGACTCTCATCGGAGTCCTCGCGCGTGCGGAAGCCGAGCGCACGGAACGCGGCGGCGACGGCGGCGCGGTCGCCGGAGAGGATCGCGCCGGTGAGGCGCGCGATGCCGGTGCGGAACTCCGGCGGCAGCTCTTTCGCCAGGCCGAAATCGAGCAGCACGAGACGCGGACCGGGCTGTACGAGGACGTTCCCCGGATGCGGATCGGCGTGGAAGAAGCCGTGCACCAGTACCTGCTCGCAGAAGACGTCGATCAACCGTTGCGCGACGTCCGCGGGATCGACGCCGAGCGCGCGAATCGCCGCGACGTCGGTGATGCGGACGCCCTCGACGTACTCCATCACCAGCACCCGGCGGGTGCTGAGCTCGTCGACGATCCGCGGCACCACGACGTCGGCGCGGCCGGCGAGACTCTCGCGCATGCGCGTCGCGCTCCGCGCCTCGTTCACGAAATCGAGCTCGAGCGGCACGTAGCGCTCGACCTCCTCGATCAATACTTGGAAATCGAGGTCGGGCTCGAGCCATGCGAGGACGCGGACGAGAAACGCGAAGTTGCGAAGGTCGAGATCGATCAGATGCGCGACGTCGGGATACTGGATCTTCACCGCGACGTCGCGGCCGTCGTGCAACCGACC
>JBGPOW010000353.1:0-3675 GCA_041488235.1 Binatia bacterium | reverse complement strand
CGGCGTCGAGCTTCGCCTCGGTCTCGACCGTGAGCGCAACCGCGTGGCCATAGAAGGTCGGCACGCGCACGCACGTGACCGCGACCGGCAGATCGTCGAGGTGCAGGACCTTGCGCGTCTCGGCGATCACTTTCGCCTCCTCCTTCGTCGCCCCGTCGGGAAGAAAGTCATCCACCTGCGGAATGCAGTTGAACGCGATGCGATGCGGGAAGACCGAGGTGCCGCCCTCCTCGGGGCCGCGCAGGTTGAGGATGTTCACGGTCTCGCGCGACAAGGTCTCGACGCCGCGCTTGCCGCCGCCCGACACGGCCTGGTAGCTCGCGGCGACGACGCGCGCGATGCCCACCGCGTCGGCGATCGGCTTCAGCGCGACGACGATCGGAATCGTCGTGCAGTTCGGGCTCGCGATGATGCCGCGCTCGCGCGCCGCGAGGTCGTCGGCGTTCACCTCCGGCACGACGAGCGGCACCGCGGGGTCCTGGCGGAAGTAGCTGCTCTTGTCGATCACCACGGCGCCGGCGTCGACCGCGATCGGCGCGTACTCGGCGCTGATCGCACCGCCAGCGCAAAAGAATGCGAGGTCGACGCCGGCGAAGCCCTCGGGATCGAGCAGGTCGACGCGCACCTCGCCGCGCTCGAGGTCGATCAGCGCGCCGGCGGTGCGCTCGGAGGCGAAGAGGCGGAGCTCGCCGATCGGGAAGCGTCGCTCCTCGAGGATCTTCAAGAGCTCGCTGCCGACGGCGCCGGTGGCGCCGACGACGGCGACGCTGTACTGACGCTCCGCCACCGCCCGCTCACCCGCTCGCGACGGCGTTGGCGACGAGGTCGCCGACCTGCGCGGTCGAGTAGCCCATACGCCCCGCCGCCATCGACTTCAGCTTCGTCGACAGCACGGTCGCGATCGCGCGGTCGACGCGCTCGGCCGCGGCGCTCTCGCCGAGGTGGGCGAGCATCATCTGACACGCGGCGATCGCGGCCATCGGGTTGATGACGCCCTGACCGGTATACTTCGGCGCCGAGCCGCCGATCGGCTCGAACATCGAGACCGACGTCGGATTGATGTTGCCGCCGGCGGCGATGCCCATGCCGCCCTGAATCATCGCGCCGAGATCGGTGATGATGTCGCCGAACATGTTGTCGGTGACGAGCACGTCGAACCACTCGGGGTTCTTCACCATCCACATGCAGGTGGCGTCGACGTGCGCGTAGTCGCGCTTGATGTCCGGGTACTCGGCGGCGCCGACCTCATGGAAGGCACGCTCCCAGAGATCGAACGCGTACGTGAGGACGTTCGTCTTGCCGACGAGCGTCAGCGTCTTCGTGCGGTTGCGCGTGCGCGTGTAGTCGAAGGCGTAGCGCAAGCAGCGCTCGACGCCGCGCCGCGTATTGATGGACTCCTGGATCGCCACTTCGTCCAGCGTGCCCTTCTTCAAGAAACCGCCGGAGCCCGTGTAGAGGCCCTCGGTATTCTCGCGGACGACGACGAAGTCGATGTGCTCCGGCCCCTTGTCCTTCAGCGGCGTCTCGACCCCGGGATAGAGCTTCACCGGGCGCAGATTGATGTAGAGGTCGAGCTCGAAGCGCAGGTGGAGGAGGATGCCCTTCTCGAGGATGCCGGGCTTCACGTCGGGATGGCCGATCGCGCCGAGGAGGATGGCGTCGAAGCCGCGCAGGTCCCGCACCGCGCTCTCCGGCAGCACCTCGCCCGTCCGCAGATAGCGGTCGCCGCCGAAATCGAAGCGCGTCGACTCGTATGTGAAGCCGCAGCTCTTCGCGGCGGCGGCGAGCACCTTCTCCGCCTCCGCCGTCACCTCCGGCCCCGTGCCGTCTCCGCCAATCACCGCGATTTTGTGCATGTCGTCAGTCCTCGATCGTTCGATTGAGAGGGACGCGTTCTCTCGCGTCGGTCTCGACGGTCGGCGGGATCATGCCGGTTTGGCGGGCGAACGCAAACAAACCGCCGGCGTCGATCACCGGACGCGCGTCGCCGAGCGGGCGCAGCTCGAAGCGCGCCCCCGAGCGCAGATTCGTGAGCGTGCCGGCGTCGAGGTCGAGCTCGGCCTCGTCGCTGGTGACGAACTCGTCGACGAGGCGGACCGGGGTCTCGATCGGGTAGAGCTCGCCGGTCGCGACGCAGTTGCGGAAGAAGATGCGCGCGTACGACTCGGCGACGACGGCGCGGCCGCCGGCGGCGCCGATCGCGATCGGCGCGTGCTCGCGCGACGAGCCGCAGCCGAAGTTCCGGCCGGCGACGATGATCGGATACGTCGTCTTGGTCGCGCCCTCGGGCACGAAGCGCGGCGCGTCGAGCACGCCGCAGAACGCATAGGTGCCGAGCTTCTCGTACTCGTCGGGGATCGTCGGCACCAAGGTCAGGTACTGCGCCGGGATGATCTGGTCGGTGTCGATGTTGTCGCCGACGACGTACACCTTGCCGCGAATTTTCGTGTCCGCCATGTCACGCACCTCTGCCTGTCTCGCGCCCGGTCATGACGGCGCTCCCGGAAGAAACTCGCGCGGATCGGTGATGCGGCCGGTGATCGCCGACGCCGCGACGGTGTACGGCGACGCGAGATAGACCTGCCCTTCCTTCGCGCCCATGCGGCCGGGGAAGTTGCGGTTCGTGGTCGAGATGCAGACCTCGGGTCCATTGATGCGGCCGAAGGTGTCTTTCGGGCCGCCGAGACAGGCGGCGCACGAGGCGTCGAGCGAGATCGTGCAGCCCGCGTCCTCGAAGATCGAGAGCAAGGTCCGGCCGTCGAGGCGCTCGGTCCGGATCTGCTGCGAGATCTCGGTCGTCGCCGGGACGAGGAAGGTGTCGACCGTCACTTTGCGGCCGCGCATCACCTGCGCGGCGTTGATGAAGTCGGTGATCTTGCCGCCGGTGCAGGAGCCGATGTAAGCGCGCGTGAGCCGCACGTCGCGGAGCTCGCGCGCCGCCGAGCGGTTGTCGGGTGAATGAGGCCGCGCGACCGTCGGCTCGAAGGCGCGCGCGTCGTAGCGGCGCTCGAACACGTACGACGCGTCGGCGTCGGGGCTGACGGGATTGAACGGGCGCGTCGTGCGCGCGCGCAGGTAGGCGAACGTCGTCTCGTCGGCCTCGATGATGCCGTTCTTGCCGCCGCCCTCGATCACCATGTTGCAGAGGGTCATGCGCTCTTCCATCGACAGGCGCTCGACGGCCTCGCCGGCGAACTCCATCGCCTTGTAGGTGCCGCCGTCGACGCCGATGTCGCCGATGACCTGGAGAATGACGTCCTTCGCGAGCACGTACGACGGAAACTCGCCCTCGAAGACGAAGCGCATCGTCGGCGGCACCTTCACGAGCAGCTTGCCGGTGCCGAGGATGAACGCCGCGTCGGTGTTGCCGATGCCGGTCGCGAACTCGTTGAACGCGCCCGCGGTGCAGGTGTGCGAGTCAGTGCCGAAGAGCACCTCTCCCGGACGGGTGTGGCCGCCTTCGGGGAGCGCGATGTGGCAGACGCCTTTGTAGCGATCGGAGCCGACGTCGTAGAAGTGCGGGATCTCCTGCTCGCGCACGAAGTCGCGCAGGATGTCGACGTTGCGGTGGCACTTGTCGTCGGCGGTGAAGATGTAGTGGTCGGGGACGATCACCACCTTCTCGCGGTCCCACACGCGCGCGTCCTTGCCGAACTCGCGCTTGAAGATGCCGAT
>JBGPOW010000352.1:0-3697 GCA_041488235.1 Binatia bacterium | reverse complement strand
GCCGATTCGGCGGCGCCGGCGCCGAGACCTTCGTCGCCGAGCTCTTTCAGGTCCAGGCCGGCGCAGAACGCGCGCCCACTGCCGGTCAGGATGACGACCTCCGCGCGGCGGTTCGTCGCGACGGCGGCAAAGGCGTCGGCGAGCGCAGCGCGGAGCTCGCGCGACAGCGCGTTCATCGCCTGCGGACGGTTCAGCGTGAGCGTGACGACGCCGTCGTCCTCTTCGATGCGTAGCACAGGTTCTGACATGGGCCCCTCCTGGCTTTTCGAGCGCGGCATGATAGGGCCTCGCTCGACGTGGTGAAAGCTGCGGCGGGGACGATGGCGGCGAGATCCGCGAACGAGCCGCTCGCGATGTTTCGGCGCTGGTTCGCGGAGGCGCGTCGCGCCGGGATCGAGCTGCCGGAGGCGATGGCGCTCGCGACCGCTGATGCGAGCGGCCGGCCGGCGGTGCGTATGGTGCTCTTGAAGGAGGCGAGCGCGCGCGGCTTCGTCTTCTTCACCGACGGCCGCAGCCGCAAGGCCCGCGATCTCGCCGCCAATCCGCAGGCTGCGGTCGCGTTCTACTGGCACGAGAGCGGAAAACAGGTGTCCGTCAAAGGACGCATCGAGGAAGTGGATGCCGGGGAGGCCGACGCGTACTGGGCGACGCGCCCGCTCGGCAGCCGTCTCGCGGCGTCGGTGTCGACGCAGAGCGCGCCGCTCGCGAGCCGCGCGCAGCTGCTCGCGGCATGGCGGCGTCTCGAGCGGCAAGTCGGCAGCGCGCCGATTCCGCGGCCTCCGAGATGGACGGGCTATCGTCTGCTGCCGGCGGAGATCGAGTTCTGGCGGCGCGGCGAGTTCCGCCTGCACCACCGCATCCTCTACGTGCGGCGCCGTGGCGGCTGGCGCCGCACGTTGTTACAACCCTGACGACGGAACTGTCGCAGCGCGAGAAGGAGGCGCACGATGTCGGGATTCCTCGTCCGCTTGCTGATCACCGCGTTCGGGCTGTGGATCGCGCAGGCGATCGTCCCCGGGGTGGAGATCCGCGACCTCGGCACGCTGTTCCTGGCGGCGCTCTTGCTCGGCATCGTGAACGCGTTCGTGCGACCGCTGATCGTCATCCTCACGCTGCCGATCACGGTGCTCTCCCTCGGGCTCTTCCTGCTCGTGGTGAACGCCGCGATGCTGGCTATCGTCGCCGCGCTCCTCGACGGCTTCGTGCTGCACGGCTTCTTCCCGGCGGTCTTCGGCTCGCTCGTCATCTCGATCACGAGCTGGATCGCTGCGTGGTACATCGGCCCGCACGGCTGGATCGAGGTCATCGTCCGCCGCGACGTGTTTTGACCGGCGGCGTCAGTCCTCGCCGCGCTTGATGCCGTGCGAGAGACCGGCGCGGCGGTCGTCGCCGACGCCGCGGCGGAGCGCGGCGTCGCCGAAGCGGGCGTGGATCGCGTCGACGGCGCGATTCAGTCGCGTGCGGCGCGCGGCGTCGCCGTCGATCGCGAAGAGGCCGGTATCAACCGTGCCGGCGAGCTCCAGGCGGCTCACGGCGACGCCGAGGAGGCGGATCGGCTCGCACGTCGCAGCGCGCGCGAGGAGCGCCCGTCCCGCGGCGGCGATGGCACTGCCGTCGTCGGTCGCGTCGGGAAGGGTGAGCGCCCGCGTGACGAGCGGATAGCGGCCGGCGCCGAGCGGACGTGCGAGCTTGAGCTTCAACGTCACACATCGGCCGCGCACCTGATCGCGGCGCAAGCGGCGCGCGATCGCCTCGGCGTGGCCGCGAATCGCCTCGACGAGACGCGCGCGCGCGACGACGTCGCGGGCGAAGGTCTGCTCCTCGCCGTACGACTTCGCCTCGCGATCGGGCTCGATCGGTCGCGCGTCTTCGCCGCGCGCCAGCCGGACGAGGTCGTGTCCCCACGCGCCGAGCGATTTCACGAGGCGCGCCTCGGGGATCGTGAGCAGGTCGCCGATCGTGTCGATGCCGAGCGTCGCGAGGCGCGCGCGCGCGACCGGGCCGACGCCGAATATGCGACCGACCGGCAGCGGGGCGAGAAAGGCGCGCACCTCGTGCTCCTCGACGCGCAGGAGCCCGTCGGGCTTGGCGAGGTCGCTCGCGATCTTCGCGACCATCTTCACCGGCGCGATCCCAACGGAGACGGCGAGGCTCGTCTCCGCGCGCACGTCGGCGCGGAGACGCGTCGCGACCGCGATCGGGTCGCCGAGGAGACGGGCGCTGCCGGTCATGTCGAGGAACGCCTCGTCGAGCGAGAGCGCCTCGACGGCGGGCGAGTAGCGCGCGAAGATCGCGAAGATGCGCCGGCTCTCGCGGCGGTACTTGCGCATGTCGCCGGCGACGAAGATCGCGTCCGGGCAGAGGCGGCGCGCATGCACCGACGGCATCGCCGAGTGGATGCCGAAGACGCGCGCCTCGTAGCTCGCGGCGGCGACGACGCCGCGCGCCGAGCTGCCACCGACGACGACGGGACGGCCGCGCAGTGCCGGATCGTCGCGCTGCTCGACGGCGGCGAAGAACGCGTCCATGTCGGCGTGGAAGATCGTCCGCGTATTCATCGGCTGGTCCCGTGTCCGCGCGCTGTATAAACTCGTCCGCACCGGACGTCGGTCGGGGTCCGCATGAGGAGATGGTGGCCGTGAACGATGCGTCGCACGATATTCCCGCGCCGAAGTGGTTCGCAGAGGCGCTCGCCGCGCCCTTCGACGATCGCCGCGTCGACGTCGAGGGCTGCTCGATTCATTACCTGCGCTGGGGCGATCGCGCCAAGCCTGGCCTCGTCCTCGTGCACGGCGGCGCCGCGCACGCGCACTGGTGGAGCTTCATCGCGCCGCTCCTGACGCGGCAGTACCACGTCGTCGCGCTCGATCTGAGCGGGCACGGCGATAGCGGCCGGCGCCCGGAGTACCCGCGCGAGGTGTGGGCACGCGAGGCGATGGCGGTCGCGGCCGACGCCGGGATCGTCGGCGCGCCCGTCCTCGTCGGCCACAGCCTCGGCGGCCTCGTGAGCATCGTCGCCGCCTCGCTCTACGGCGATCGCTTGGCTGGCGCGGTAATCGTCGACTCGCCGGTGCGCGCCCCCGATCCCGAAAGTCAGGAAGGCGCGCGCGGCCGCATGTTTCGCAATCCCAAGACGTACGCAGCCGTCGAGACTGCGGTCGAGCATTTTCATTTGATGCCGCCGCAGCCGGTGACGAACCCGTTCATCGTTCGGCACGTCGCGCGCCACTCGCTGCGCCAGGTCGACGGCGGGTGGACGTGGAAGTTCGATCCGCGCGTCTTCATCCGCGACTCGATGATCCCGATGAGCGACTACCTCGCCGGCGCGCGCTGCCGCGTCGCCGTCCTTCGCGCCGAGTTCAGCGACCTCGTCCCGCCGGAGACCGGCGAATACATGTACGAGCTCCTCGACCGCAACGCCCCGATCGTCGAGATCCCGCAGGCCTACCATCATCTGATCCTCGACCAGCCGCTCGCGTTCATCGCCGCCCTGCGCGCGCTCCTCGCCGACTGGGAGCACACGGTGCCGCGCCGGCCGCGCGTCTGATGCCCGAGCACACGCGTCGGCGCGGATTCGACGAGTGACGGCGCGCGCGCGGCTTCGCCGCCCCGTCACCCACGTCATCTTCGACATGGACGGCGTCCTTCTCGATACCGAGCGCTTCTATACGCAGGTGACGCAGGAGATCGTCGGGCG
>JBGPOW010000351.1:0-3759 GCA_041488235.1 Binatia bacterium | reverse complement strand
TCCGCAACGGCCGCGGCGAGCTCGCGCGGCATCTCGCGGTTGATCGCGTTCAGGCGCTCCGGCCGCACCAGCGTGAGGCGCGCGAGAGGGCCGTCGAACGTGAGGGACAACGTGCTGTAGGGCATCGGCGTGGCCTGCGGCGTCGCGCGGGCGCGACGGCCCTACGTAGGCAATCGACTGCGCGAAGGCAAGCGCCCGTCAGCCTACCGTGCCCACACCGGGTAGACGCCGGGCCCGACGGCTACCGCGGGACCCTTCGCGTCCGCAGGGATGACGTAGACACGGGGATCTTTCGTTTCGGCATCGTCGATGAGGCGCCCGGCGATCGCCAGCGACTTGCCGTCGGGCGCGACAGGGCCGTGCGACGACGCGTACTGATCGAAGAACGACGCCGCGAAGACGATCTCGCGCGTCGGGACGAAGTGCGTGATCGGCACCGCCGTGTCCGGCGCGTCATGGCGCTCCCAGCTGAGCGCCTCGCGCCGGTCGTCGATCGCGAGACGAAAGAGCACCGCGTCCCGTGGATGCCACGCGCACGCGAGCGTCGGCCGCGTGATCGCCTGCTCGCGATCGGCACGGAGGTCGAGGAGGACGACCCGATGGTACACGTGTGGGGCGTCGAGCGGGGCGACGACGTAGGCGAGGAGCGGCAGACACGGATGCCAGATGAACGCGACCGGGCCGGGGTCGAGCTCGCGCGTGCAGCGTTCACCGCTCGCCACGTCGAGCATCACCAGGCGCGTGCCGCGCTCAGCGACGCGCGCGAAGGCCAACCAGCGGCCGTCGGCGGACCACGCCGGCGCTCGATACAGCGCCGGCACGCCGCTCAGGACCTCGTCGACCCGGCCGCCGTCGGCGTCGATCAAAAGCGTGCCGCCGGCGCTCATGTCGCGCGCGCTCTGTCCGCAGTGGACGGCGAGGTGCCGGCCATCGGGCGCCCACGACCAGAAGAGCGGCGCGCCGTGCGCGACCGCGCGCGGACGGCGCTCGCCGTCGAGGTCGACGATCTCGAGCGCCAGCGTGTCGTTGCGCTGCACGAGAATCGCGATCCGCGAGCCGTCCGGCGACCAATTGGCGTAGATCGGTGCAGCGTCGCCGAGCGCGACGATTTCCTCGGCGACGACGCCGCTCGTGTCGACGAGATAGACGAAATGGTGATCGCGGCCACGACGCGCGAGCGTCAGAATGCGATGGCCGTCGCCGCTCGCGGTCGGCCAGCCGTAACAGAGACCTTCCGGCGGGCCGTCGGCGACCGGCTCTTCCCACGCCCACGTGAGCCGCGTCGCCGCGGCGCCGGCGCGCTCCCAGGCGTAGAGCGCACCGTCGGTGCCGGTATAGACGAGCCGCATCCCCACTCCGCGCGCGATTGTAGCCCCGCGCACGCGGGCGCGCGAGCCAGGTCGCTTGACTCGCGTGCCGCGCGATGGTTCGAGTCCCCGTGCGCCACCAGTTCCGCTTTCGCACCGTCGCTTGGCAAGCCGACGTGGACGCGTTCGGCGAGCTTCGCAGCGCGACGCTGCTGCGCCTCCTGCAGGAAACGGCGACGCGCGCGTCGACCGACGCCGGCTTCGATCCCGCGTACTACGCGCGCACGGGGACGCTCTGGCTCATCCGCCGCACGACGCTCACGCGCCTCGCGCCCATCCGCTACGGCGACGAGCTCGAGGCGACGACGTGGATCGCCGACTTTCGCCGCGTGCGCTCGCGCCGCGACTACGTCGTGCACGCGGGCGAGCGGTGCGTCGGGCAGGCGTCGACCGACTGGGTGTTCGTCGACCGCGCCACATTGCGGCCGCGGCGCATTCCGCCGGAAATGCAAGCCGCGTTCGGCGACGATGGAACGCCGTCCCTGGCGCGTCTCCCGTTTCCGGAGACGGCGCCGCCGCCGAGCGCGGCGCGCAGCAGCCGCCGCGTCGAGCTGCACGATCTCGACGCACTCCAACACGTGAACAACGCGACGTACGTGCAGTACGTCGAGCAGGCAGCGCACGATGCCGACACGGCTGCGCAGTGGCCGCTCGCGGCGCAACTCGCGGCCGGCGGCCGGTTCCGTGCCGTCAGTCACGACGTGGAGTATCTCGATGGCGCGCTGCTCGGCGACGAGCTCGTCCTCGTCACATGGCCGTCGGCCGTCGCGAGCGACACGGTCGAGCGCCGTACGCTGATCGTGCGCCGCGACGGCGAGCGGCCGCTGGCGCGCGCCGTGAGCCGCTACGCGTGGGTCGACGCGCGACGCAGCGAAGCGCGTCCCCTGCCCGACGCGCTCGGCGCGTCGGTGCGCGCGACGATCATCTAGTCGCCGAACGCCGGCGCGGGTGAATTGCGGGTCCGCCAGGCATCCGATATTGTCGCGCCCCATGGAGCATGGCGACATCGCGCAACCGCGCGCGACACGACGGGTGCGGATCGGCAGGGTCGAAGTCGGCGGCGGCGCCCCCGTCGCCGTCCAGAGCATGTGCGCGACCAAGACGCGCGACATCGACGCCACCGTCGAGCAAGTGCACCAGCTCGCCGGTGCGGGCGCCGCGATCGTACGCATCGCGGTCGACAACGAGAAAGAGGTCGAGGCGCTGAAGGAGATTCGCGCCCTCACCGACGGCGTCACGCTTTCGGTCGACTTACAGGAAAACTACCGCGTCGCGGCGACGGTGGCGCCGTACGTCGACAAGATCCGTTACAACCCGGGTCACCTGCACCACATCGAGCGTAGCAAGTCGATCGCGGAAAAGGTCGCCTGGCTCGCCGGCATCGCGGGCGATCACGACTGCGCGATCCGCATCGGCGTCAATTGCGGATCCGTCGCGCCGGAGTTTCTCGAGCGTTACCCCGGCAACCAGCTCGAGGCGATCGTGCAGTCGGCGCTCTACCACTGCGAGCTCATGGAGCGCGTCGGCTTCGATCGCTTCGTCGTGTCGCTCAAAGATTCCGATCCCGACAAGGTGGTCGCAGCGAACGCGCGCTTCGCGGAGGTACGGCCCGACGTGCCGCTTCATCTCGGTGTCACCGAGGCCGGCCTGCCGCCCGACGGCATCATCAAGACGCGCCTCGCGTTCGAGAAGCTCCTCGCGCGCGGGATCGGCGACACGCTGCGCGTCTCCTTGACGTTGCCGAACGAGCGCAAGCATGAAGAAGTCGAGGTCGGGCACAAGATCATCCAGGACGTCGAGGCGGGACGGTTCATCTCGGTCCCCGACTTCGGGAAGGGCTTGAACATCATCTCGTGTCCGAGCTGCTCGCGCGTCGAGAACGAGAGCTTCGTCGAGCTGGCGCAGCAGGTGAAGGAAATCGCCGCGTACGCGGCATCGCATCGGATCACGATCGCCGTCATGGGCTGCCGGGTGAACGGCCCCGGCGAAACCGACGACGCCGACCTCGGCCTCTGGTGCGGTCCGTCGACGGTCAACTTGAAGAAGAAGGATGTGAAGGTCGGGACGTACAGCTACGTCGAGGTTCTGCCGCGTTTGCGCGCGGAGCTCGATCGTCTCATCACGGAGCGCGTCGCGTAGCTTTGCGAAACGACTCGCCCGCGCATGTCTAGGTTATCGCGCGCGGGTGCGGTGGCGCGACGGTTGGCTCCGCGCGAGGATCGCTCGCGCGGGATGCCGGGCACGGTTTAGAGCCAATGCCGTTCACTTAACGCGAGATCTCCTCGGGCGCGGGCGTTTACGCGGGTAATTGCTCATTTTGATCTTGACCACACGCGGGAAACGGCGGGGTCGGCGCTCGGGGAGGACGAGCAGCGCGAGTTCCTCGTGCAGC
>JBGPOW010000350.1:0-3762 GCA_041488235.1 Binatia bacterium | reverse complement strand
GCGCCCACCGGGCGACGCCATCCGGGCGAGGAAGCCGTGCGTTCGCTTACGTCGGAGATTGCTCGGTTGAAAGGTTCGCTTCATACGGAATCGCGCCTATCCATCACAGCAGCCCCCGGCTGTCAATTTAGGCGGATGCAGACGACGCCACTCAGCCCCGAAGAACGCCACTACCGGATGCGGCGCTGCGGTCCGGCCGCCGAGCTTTACGACGGCGCGGCCTCTCCGGCGGCGACCGGAGCTTTGCGTCCGTGCTCCTCGCACTTCGAGCCGATGCTGCGCGGTTTCCGGCAGGCCTCGTGCGTACACGTCTTGTAGCGCGCTTTCGGCAGTGCACCGCGACGCCACTCCTTGTAGTGACGCGCGCAATATCCCTTACCCGCGGCTGGCTTCTCGCAGCCGTCCGCCTTGCATGATCCCTTCGGCATCGTCTCTCCTCGTCAGTGTCTTGGGCTGAACTCCGCCTTGAGACCGCGTCCCATGAGGTCGGTCACGACCTCCCGCGGAGCTTTCGCTTCGTACAGCATCGCATACATCTGCTCCGTAATCGGCATCTCCACGCCGAGCTTCGCTGCGAGCGCGCGCACCGAACGCGTGTTCTTGACCCCCTCGGCGACCATCTTCATGTCTCCGAGGATGTCTGCCAACGCCTCGCCCCGGCCGAGGCGAAGGCCGACGTTGCGGTTGCGGCTGAGCTCCCCCGTGCACGTGAGGACGAGATCGCCGAGGCCCGCCAACCCCGAGAGCGTGATCGGGTTCGCGCCCATCGCGGCGCCGAGACGTGCGGTCTCGGCGATGCCGCGGGTGATCAGGGCGGCGCGAGTATTCGACCCGAAGCCGAGTCCGTCGCTCACGCCGGCGGCGATCGCGATCACGTTCTTCACCGCGCCGCCGATCTCGACCCCGATCAGATCGTCGGAAGAGTAGACGCGAAAATAGGCCGTCGTGAAAATGCGCTGCACCGCGGCGCTCACCTCGTGGTCACGGGCGCCGATCGTGACCGCCGTCGGCATGTGCCCGGCGACCTCACGAGCGAAGCTGGGTCCCGAGAGCGCGCAGACACGATTCGCTCGCGCCGTGCCGACGATCTCCTCGAGCACACCCGCCATCGTGAGGAGACTCGTCTCCTCGATCCCTTTCGATGCGGTGACGACGTACGGATCGCCGGTCAGATGGTCGATCGCCTCCGTCATCACGGTGCGGACGACGTGCGACGGGCTGACCGAAAGCACCACGTCTTTGCCGCGCACCGTCTGCGCGAGATCGGCCGTGGCGCGAAGCGTCACCGGCAAGGGAAACCCCGGCAAATACGTCGTGTTCTCGCCCTTGGCCGCGATGTCACGCGCCACTTCGGGGCGATGCGCCCACAACGTGACGTCGTGACCGGACTCGGCGAGCATCTTCGCGAGCGCCGTGCCCCAGCTGCCGGCGCCGATCACTCCGATGGTCGCCACAACGGCCCGCGGTCTCGCACATCATCGACGCGGCCGCAAGGAACGACTCGTCGACGCCGGCTGCCGAAATCATGGGGACGTGCGTCACTATTCACTTGCGGCGCGAGCGCCATCCCTGTTAGGGGGGTTCTCGTCCGAAGGAGGCGCGTCCGTCGTGTCGCTCCGCTACGCCATTCTCAGCCTGCTCGCCCACGATCCACTGAGCGGCTACGAGTTGATGAAACTCTTCGACGGTTCCGTCGGATACTTTTGGCACGCGAGCCATCCGCAGATCTACAAGGAGCTCGCCCGGCTCGAGCGTAACAGCGACGTTACGCATCGCAGCGTCGAGCAACGCGGCCGGCCGACGAAGAAGATCTACTCGCTCAGCGAGAGCGGTCGCAAAGCTCTGCTCGCGTGGCTGCGAATTCCCGCCCGTCCGCAGCGGGTAAAAGACGAGATGATGCTCAAGACCTTCTCGAGCGGTCTCTTGAGCAACGACGAGGCGACGGAGCTGATCACGAAGCACCGCGAGATCTACCGCGCGAGACTGCAGAAGTATCAGGAGTTGGAGCGGTTCCTGAGCAGCGGACCGGTGATGTCCAACCGCTTGCGTCTCGGTGGCTATCTCACGCTGCTGCGCGGCATTCGTCATGCCAGCAGCTACATCGATTGGTGCGACGAGGCGATCGCACTGCTGCAACACGGTGGTGAGCAGCACCCGCCGCACGTGCGCCACGCCCGTCGACGACAGTCGTAGGCGCCCGGTTCGAGGTCGAACGTCGACGGCGCCGCGCTTCGGTCGCGCGCTGCACGTGGGCGGTTACGCTAGCGACCCGCTCGTCCCGCTCAGGACGCCGCCGGCGCGGGCTCCTCGTCGTCCTCTTCGCGCTCGGCGAGCCGCGCCAGGCTGACGACTCGCTCCCCCGGCTCGGTGTCGATCAGACGCACGCCCTGCGTGTTGCGGCCGATCACGCGAATGTCCCCGACGCGCAAGCGAATGATCTTTCCGTTGCTCGTGACCAGCATGAGGTTGTCCTCGTCGGTCACTTGCTGGACGCCGACGACGAGCCCGGTACGCTCCGTCGTCTTCATCGTGATGATGCCCTTGCCGCCGCGCGCTTGTACCCGGTACTCGCCCGTCTCGGTGCGTTTGCCGTAGCCGTTCTCGGCGACAGTCAGGACGCTCGCGCCTTCGGTCAGGATCTCGATGCTGACGACCTCGTCGTCGGGTTCGAGGGTGATCCCCTTCACGCCGCCGGCGCCGCGGCCCATGCTCCGCACCTCTTCCTCTTTGAAGCGGATCGACTGCCCCATGCGCGTCGAGAGGATGATCTCCTGTTTCCCCTCGGTCAGCCGCACGCCGATGACCTCGTCGGCGCCGTCGAGTCCGATCGCGATGATCCCCGAAGGCCGCGGGTTCGAGTACGCCATGAGGTCGGTCTTCTTCACGATGCCCTTCTTCGTGGCGAAGAAGACGAAGCGGTTCTCCTGGAATTCGCGGACGGGTAGGAACGCGGAGATCTTCTCGTCCGGCCGCAGCGTCAAGAGGTTCACGATCGCCTTGCCGCGCGCGGCGCGCCCGGCCTGCGGCACCTCGTGCACCTTGATCCAGTACACTTTGCCGACGGTCGTGAAGAACAGGATGTAGCTGTGCGTCGAGGCGACGAAGAGGTGCTCGACGAAGTCCTCGTCGCGCGTCGTCGTGCCGATCTTGCCCTTTCCGCCGCGCCGCTGCGCACGGTAGAGCGACACGGGGTTCCGCTTGATGTAGCCCTCGTGCGAGATCGTGACCACCATGTCCTCTTCGGCGATCATGTCCTCGATCGAGATCTCGGTGGTGGCGTCGACGATCTCCGTGCGGCGCGCGTCGCCGAACGTCCTTTTCAGCTCGTGCAGCTCCGCGACGATGATTGTGTAGACCTCGCGCTCGTCGGCGAGGATCTCGCGCAAGCGCGCGATCACCGC
Organism: Binatia bacterium; assembly: GCA_041488235.1. GTDB lineage: Bacteria > Desulfobacterota > Binatia > UTPRO1 > UTPRO1 > DP-19. The sequence goes on along the minus strand of JBGPOW010000350.1, from coordinate 361 downwards.
GACGGTCTCCGCGTGCTCGGCGAGGATCTTGTCGCGCTCGAGGTTGGTGAGGCGCTGGAGACGCATGTCGAGGATCGCTTGTGCCTGCGGCTCCGAAAGCCCGAAGCCGGTCATCAGGCCGGCGCGCGCCGTCGCTGGATCGGCCGCGGCGCGGATCAGCTTGATCACGGCGTCGAGGTTGTCGAGCGCGATCCGTAAACCCTCGAGGATGTGGAGACGCTCCTCGGCCTTGCGGAGCTCGAAGATCGTCCGCCGTGTCACGACCTCGACGCGGTGGGCGACGAAGTACTGGAGGACCTGCTTCAACGTGAGAAGGCGTGGCCGGCCCTCGACGATCGCCAACATGATGATGCCGAACGAG
>JBGPOW010000349.1:0-3783 GCA_041488235.1 Binatia bacterium | reverse complement strand
CCCGCTGCACTCCGCGTGCGCAAAAGGTTCAGTGCGCACAACGAGTGCTGCGGGCGACCGCCGCGCGTCTCCGCCTCGCCGGGCAGCACGTTCACTCGTGTTCTGAGCGGAGCCTCTCAGCGAGCCGGAGGTGCGCGCGGGCGCCGATCGCCGACAGCGGTACTGTGCGGCGGTGGCGCGCCCGCCAGCGCGCGAGCGCGACGACCCGGCGATGGGCGTCGGCGATCCGTTGCTCGTCGAGCCGTCCGTCCGCGACCGCCCGCTCCACGGCCGTGATCGCCGTGCGCAGATCATCCTGGCGATGGCAGTACAGGAGGAGATCGGCACCGGCGGCGATCGCGGCGACGGCGGCGTCGCCGGGCCCGTAATGGTCGGCGATCGCGCGCATCTCGAGATCGTCGCTGCAGACGACGCCGCCGAAGCCGAGGCGCCGCCGCAGGAGGCCGGTCAGGATCGCGTGTGACAGGGTCGCCGGCCGCTCGGCGTCGAGGGCGGGGTAGAGGACGTGCGCCGACATCAGCATCGGAATCCCGGCGGCGATCGCGCGCCGAAATGGCACCAGCTCCGTCCGCCCGAGCTCCCGGCGGCTCTTCTCGACGATCGGCAGCTCGAGATGCGAGTCGGCTGCCGTATCGCCGTGCCCGGGAAAATGCTTGCCGCAGGTGAGGAGTCCCGCGCCGCGCGTGGCGCGGAATGCCGCAAGCGCGAGCACCGCAGTACTCTCCGGCTCCGACGCAAACGCCCGATCCCAGATCACCGGATTCGCCGGGTTGCTGGCGACGTCGAGCACGGGCGCGAACGTCAGATCGACCCCAATCGCCCCCAGCTCCCGCGCCATCGCCGTCGCCACCGCGCGCACCGCACTCGCGCCGTGTGCCGCGACGACCGCCGCCGCCGGGAACCGCGTGAACGGCGGATCCAGCCGATGCACACGCCCCCCCTCATGATCGATCGCGACGAGCGGCGGCAACAGGCGATCGAGTCGATGAATCGCGTCGGTCATCCGCCGCATCACCGCCGGCTCCGCCGCGTTATGACGAAATAGAACCACACCGCCGAACGGCATCTCCGCGTGCAGCGCGACCGTCACGTCGTCCAGCGTCGTCGCCGGAATGCCGGCAAAAAAGAGCCGCGCGATCGCCGCGCGAAGCGCGGGCACGCGCCCGCGACGAATCTTCTCGGTCGCCATGTGGCGCGAGCGTTAGCAAGCGCCACCCCGACGCTCAATCCTGGGGCGCGATGACGTCTGACAATCCTGCGCGCGACATCGGCACAGCGCTGCCCGCGCCCTGGAGGTCGGCGGTCGAGGGTGGGTCAGCTGCAAGGCGCGAGGAAGCGAACGCGGAGGCGTAGCGGAAGCTACGCCGCACCCTACGAGGGCAAGCAAGTGAGCGCCCGAGCAACGCAGCAGATGGCCCGCCATCGGCCGCCGACCGCTCGACAGCCTAACGGAGCCATGTTACCGGCCTGCTGTGGAGAGGCGGTACATTGTCGTTGAAGGCCCAATCGGTGTCGGCAAGACCAGCCTTGCGCGCCGGCTGGCGGATGCGTTTGAGTGTACGTTGATTGAGGAGCTCGCCGATACGAATTCGTTTCTCGGCCGCTTCTACGACGATCCGCCACGCTGGAGCCTGCAGACGCAGCTCGCGTTCCTGCTCGCGCGATACCGCCAGCAGCGCAGCCTCGCGGCGACGCCGCGCGACCGCGGCGCGATCGCCGACTACCTCTTCGCCAAGGACCGGATTTTCGCCGAGATGAACCTCGCGGGGGATGAGCTCGGCCTCTATAGGGAGATCCAGGGCCTGCTCACCGACCCCGTTCCGGCGCCGGACCTCGTCATTTACTTAGAGGCGCGGCCTGAGGTATTGTTGCGCCGCTTACGGAAGCGCAACCGGGAATTCGAGCGGCGCATCACACCGGAGTATCTCGAAGGGCTGATCGAAGCGTACCGGAAGTTCTTCCATGCGTATTCGGAGGCACCGCTTCTCGTGGTCAACTGCTCGGCGATCGACTTCGTCGAGCAGGGCAGCGACCTCGCTGACCTGATCCGCGAGATTCGGGGCGTGAAGCAGGGAGTGCAGCACTACATACCGCTTGGATCTCAGTAGCCGGCCTCGCCGGCGAGAGGGACCGAGACGGAGCGCGAGGTGCGCTGGAGACGGCGCGCCGCAACCCGCGACGAGGTCGACGTGAGCGGCCATCGGAACCACGCGGGGAGCGGGGCAGGCCGGCTCAGACGCTCGAAGCCTTCCGGATCGGTCCGGGAGGCTTTTTTATGGAGCGGAAGATCACGGTGCCCGACCTTCAGCGCATGAAGGATGCGGGAACGAAGATCACGGCGCTCACCGCCTACGACTTCTCCTTCGGCCGCATCGTCGACGCCGCCGGCGTCGACGTCATCCTCGTCGGCGACTCCCTCGGCATGGTCGTGCAGGGCCTCGACACCACCTTGCCGGTCACGCTCGACGAGACGATCTACCACTGTCGCATGGTGGCGCGCGCGCGCCGGCGCGCCCTCCTCGTCGCCGACCTGCCGTTTCTCACCTACCAGGTGAGCGTGCAGGACGCACTCCGCAACGCCGGCCGGCTCATCAAAGACGGCGGCGCGGAGGCGGTGAAGCTCGAGGGTGGGATCGCGATGGCGGAGACGATCGCCGCGCTCACTGCCGTCGACATCCCGGTGATGGGACACGTCGGCCTGACGCCGCAATCGGTGCACCGTATGGGAGGCCATCGCGTCCAGGGGCGTCGCCGCGGGGGCGGTCCCGGCGAGCGCGAGCGCGTGATTGCCGACGCCCGCGCCGTCGCCGAGGCGGGCGCGTTCGCGGTCGTGCTCGAGGGCATCCCCCTCGACCTCGCCGCAGAAATCACGGCGCAAGTCGACATCCCGACCATCGGCATCGGCGCCGGCCGGCATTGCGACGGTCAGATCCTCGTGCTGCACGACGTCCTCGGCCTCTGCGGCGATTTCGCGCCGAAGTTCGCGAAGCGCTACGCCGATCTCGGCCGCGCCGCCGTCGAGGCGATCGCGTCGTATGCCGGCGAGGTGCGTGGCGGCGTCTTCCCGGACGACGCGCACTCGTTCCTCCTGCGAGCGGAGCAGCCGAGCGCCGCGACCATCGACGTGACGCCCCAGCCGGCGCTCGAGCACACGCCACCGACGCCGATCGGCGGCGAGCCGGCGCGCCCGCGTCGCCGCCGCGCCATCGGCTGAGGGCGGGGCACGAACATGCGCACGATCGAGCAGGTGGGAGCTATGCAGGCGTGGAGCTACGAGGCGCGTCGCCGCGACGGCGCGCGCATCGCGCTCGTGCCGACGATGGGTGCGCTCCACGCCGGGCACCTGTCGCTGGTCGAGATCGCGCGCCGGCACGCCGACCTGGTCGTTGCGTCGGTCTTCGTCAACCCGACGCAGTTCGATCGCGCCGATGATTTTGCGCGCTATCCGCGCGACCTGGAGCACGACGGCGCGCTCCTCGCCGCCGCCGGCGTCGACGTGCTCTTCGCGCCGCACGCCGACGACATGTACCCCGACGATGCGCAGACGACCGTCACCGTCGAACGGTTGTCGGAGCCGCTCTGCGGGGCGCATCGTTCCGGCCATTTTCGCGGTGTCGCGACGGTCGTCTTGAAGCTCTTCAACACCGTGCAGCCGCACGTCGCCGTGTTCGGCGAGAAGGACTACCAGCAGCTCGCGCTCATCCGCCGCATGGTGCGCGACCTGCACCTCGAGATCGACGTCGTCGGCGCGCCGATCGTGCGCGAGGCCGACGGCTTGGCGAT
>JBGPOW010000348.1:0-3785 GCA_041488235.1 Binatia bacterium | reverse complement strand
TGCCGCAAGGGAAGGCGCTCGACCTCATGGAGTCGGGCCCGATCGAGGGCTACGACGCGCAGATCACCGGCACCACGCGCTACGACGACATCGCCGGCGCCGACGTCTGCATCGTCACCGCCGGGCTCGCGCGCAAGCCGGGCATGAGCCGCGACGATCTCCTCGCGACCAACTCGAAGATCATCACCGCCGTCGCCGAGGGTATCAAGAAGCACGCGCCGCAGGCGTTCGTCATCGTCGTCTCGAACCCGCTCGACGCCATGGTCACGCTCATGAAGCGTGTAACCGGGTTCCCGAAGCAGCGTGTCGTCGGCATGGCGGGCGTCCTCGACTCGTCGCGCTACCGGACGTTCGTCGCGATGGAGCTCGGCGTCTCGGTCACGAGCGTCGCGGCGCTCGTTCTCGGCGGCCACGGCGACGACATGGTGCCGGTGCGCAGCTATTGCAGCGTCGGCGGCGCGCCGATCGAGAAACTGATCAAGCCCGACCGTCTGAACGCGATCGAGGACCGCGTGCGGAAGGCGGGCGGCGAAATCGTGAATCTCTTGAAGACGGGCTCCGCGTTCTACTCGCCGGCGGGCGCGGCGGTGCAGATGGCGGAGGCGTACCTGCGCGACCAGCACCGCATCCTGCCGTGCGCTGCATACCTCGAGGGCGAGTACGGCGTGCGCGGCGTGTACGTCGGCGTGCCGGTGCAGATCGGCGCCGGCGGCGTCGAGAAGGTCATCGAGATCGCGCTCACCGACGACGAGCACAAGCAGTTCCGCATCTCCGTCGGCCACGTCGAGGAGCTCGTGCAGGCGATGGACAAGGTCATCGCCGGTGCCGGACAGCCGGGCTGATGCAGCCGCCGGCGTCCGATAGTCGCGCTAATCGGCGACGCGAACGTTATTGATTGGTGGCAGCACTCACCGGTCCATAGACTGACGGCATGGCGATCGACACGACGGCGACGGGTCGGGCGGCGGCGATCGATCGCGACCGCTTGCACTTCGTTCTCCGACGGCTGCACTCGCTGACCGGCATCGTGCCCATCGGCGCGTACATGCTGCTGCACATCTATCTCGAGAACGCCTTCATCCTCGGCGGCGGTGCGAAGTTCGACCAACTCGTCGCCGGCATCGCGACGATCCCGATCCCGATCCTGCTCGCGATCGAGATCACGGTGCTGTGGGCGCCGATCATCTATCACGCGCTGTACGGCTTCGTCGTCATGGCGGGCGCCGATCTCGGCACCGCGACGCACTTCGCGTATCGCAACGGCCTCCTCTACGTGCTGCAGCGGATCAGCGGCGTCGTCGCGTTCGTGTTCATCGCCTGGCACGTCTACTCACTGCGGCTGTCGTTCTACTTCCATCACACCGAAATCGACTACAAGCTGATGCACGCGATCCTTTCCGATCCGGGGTGGTTCGGATTCTACGTGCTCGGCGTCGTCGCGGCGGTCTTCCACTTCTGCAACGGCATCTTCACGTTCTGCATCACCTGGGGGCTGACGGTGAGCGAGCGCTCGCAAGCGCTGGTGCAGCGCGTGTCGCTGGCGCTCTTCGCGGTGCTCGCGCTCGGCGCGGTGACGATCCTGGCGGCGTTTCGGTGAGCGGGGTGACGGCGCATGGCTGAGCAGCGGCATCTCGTCGTCGGCGGCGGCCTCGCCGGCCTGATGACGACGATCAAGATCTGCGAGGGCGGCGGCAAGGTCGATCTCTTCTCGGTCGTGCCGGTGAAGCGCTCGCACTCGGTCTGCGCCCAGGGAGGCATCAACGCCGCCGTCAATTGGAAAGGCGAGGGCGATTCGCCGCAGATCCACTTCGACGACTCGATCTACGGCGGCGATTTCCTCGCCAACCAGCCGCCGGTGAAGGCGATGTGCGACGCCGGGCCGTCGATCATCTTTCTCCTCGACCGCATGGGCGTGCCGTTCAATCGCACCCCGGAGGGCCTCCTCGACTTCCGCCGCTTCGGCGGCACCAAGCATCATCGGACCGCGTTCGCGGGCGCGACGACGGGCCAGCAGATGCTCTACGCCCTCGACGAGCAGGTGCGCCGCTACGAGGCGCAGGGTCTCGTGCGCAAGTTCGAGACCTGGGAGTTCCTCGGCGCGATCATCGACGAGGGCGGCGTGTGCCGCGGCCTCACCGCGCTCGACCTGCGCAGCATGAAGGTCGAAGCCTTCCTCGGCGATACCGTCGCGCTCGCGACCGGCGGCCCCGGCATCATCTTCGGACGCAGCACCAACTCCGTCGTGAACACCGGCACCGCGGCGAGCGCTGCCTACCAACAGGGCGCCTACTACGCCAACGGCGAGTTCATTCAGGTGCACCCAACGGCGATCCCCGGCGAGGACAAGCTGCGCCTCATCTCCGAGTCGGTGCGCGGCGAGGGCGGCCGTATGTGGACGCTGCGCGACGGCAAGCCCTGGTACTTTCTCGAGGAGATGTATCCCGCCTACGGCAACCTCGTGCCGCGCGACATCGCCAGCCGCGCCGTCTTCAAGGTCGTCTTCGAGATGGGCCTCGGCGTCGACGGCGAGAACGCTGTGTATCTCGACGTCACGCACAAGGATCCCGAGGAGCTGACGCGCAAGCTCGGCGGCGTCCTCGAGATCTACGAAAAGTTCAAGGGCGCCGACCCGCGCGTCGTGCCGATGAAGGTCTTCCCGGCGATGCACTACTCGATGGGCGGGCTCTGGGTCGACTACGACCAGATGACGAACGTCCCGGGGCTCTTCGCCGTCGGCGAGGTCGACTACCAGTACCACGGCGCCAACCGCCTCGGCGCCAACTCGCTGCTCTCCTGCCTCTTCGGCGGCATGGTGTGCGGGCCGAAGATGCTCGCCTACGCCAAGGGCTTGAAGCGCGCCGCCGCCGACGTCGCCAACGGACAGGTGGAGCGCGTGCGGCGGCGCGATGAGGACGCCTACGAGCGCATCTACGCCATGGACGGCAGCGAGAACGCGTACGCGCTCTGGCGCGAGCTCGGCGAGTGGATGACGCAGCACGTGACGGTCGAGCGTCACAACAAGGATCTCAAAAACACCGATGACAAGATCGTGGAGCTGATGGACCGTTGGGACCGCATCGGTATCAACGACCACGGCCGCTGGTTGAACCAAGAGGTGAGTTTCGTTCGCCAGCTGTGGAACATGCTCGAGCTGGCGCGCGTCATCACGCTCGGTGCGCTGGCGCGCGACGAGAGCCGCGGTGCCCACTTCAAACCGGAGTTCCCCGAGCGCGACGACACCCGGTTTCTCAAGACGACGAAGGCGCGCTGGACGTCGGACGGACCGGCGCTCTCCTACGAGGACGTCGACGTGTCGATGATCAAGCCGCGGCCGCGCAAGTACGACGTCGACAAGAGCGCGAGCTGATGGACCCGATTCTCCTCCGTGTGAAGCGGCAAGCGCGCCCCGACTCCGAGCCGTATTGGGAGGAGTTCAGGATCCCGTACCGGCCGGGGCACAACGTCCACTCGCTCCTGATGGAGGTGCAGCTGCATCCGGTGCTCGTCGACGGCGCGCGGACGTCGCCCGTCGTCTGGGATTCGAACTGCCTCGAGGAGGTCTGCGGCTCGTGCACGATGTTCGTGAACGGGCAGATCCGCCAGGCGTGCTCGGCGCTCGTCGACACGCTCGCGCGCCCGATCGTCCTCGAGCCGATGAAGAAGTTTCCGGTCGTACGCGACCTCGCCGTCGACCGCAGCCGCATGTTCGAGAACTTGAAGCGGGTGCGCGCCTGGGTGCCGATCGACGGCACCTACGACGTCGGCCCCGGGCCGCGGATGACCGA
>JBGPOW010000347.1:0-3798 GCA_041488235.1 Binatia bacterium | reverse complement strand
TTCGCGCGCGACGAGGTCGACGTCGTCGTGGCGACGATCGCCTTCGGTATGGGGATCGACAAGTCGAACGTGCGGTACGTGATCCACCGCGAGATGCCGCGCTCGATCGAGAGCTACTACCAGGAGATCGGCCGCGCCGGCCGCGACGGTCTCGCGAGCGACTGCATCCTGCTCTACTCGTGGGCCGACGTAATCAGCCACGAGCGGTTTCAAGACCAGATCGACGATCCCGATCTCCGCGCCGCGACGCGCGACAAGACGCGCGCGATGTTCAACCTCGCCGACGCTCCCGGCTGCCGCCAGCAGCGACTCGTCGCGTATTTCGAGGAGACGATGGAGCCGTGCGGCGCGGCGTGCGACCAATGCCGCGGCGCGACGGTTCTCGACTTGTTCCACGCGCCGGTGGGACACGGCGCGCGGCGCGGCGTCGAGCAGGGGGAGGCGGCTACGACGAACGGCGGCCGTGTGTCGCGCGAGGGCGTCGCGTTGCGCGGTACGCGGGCCGCCGCGCTCGACGGCATCGACGTCCGAGCGCGCGACCGTGCAGTGCTCGACATCGCCGACCTCGACGCCGACGCGGACGCGCTCTTCCAGCGTCTGCGCGCCGTCCGCCGCGCGCTCGCCGACGCCGAGCGTGTCCCGGCGTACATCGTCTTCAGCGACGCCGTCCTCGCCCGCATGGCCGCCGCGCACCCGACCGACGAGGCCGGCCTCCTCGCCATCTCCGGCGTCGGCCCGGCGAAGCTCGCGCGCTACGGCGAGGCGTTCCTGCGCGCGCTGCGGGAGTAGGCGCTGCGCGGCGAATGGACGGCGGCGCAGCTCTCGCCATGAGCGGCGCGCACGGCCGACGCGCTCGCTGACGACGTTTCGCAGCGGACGCTGACGACTGTCGCACTGCGGATCCGCGACCGTCGGCGCGGTCGTTCGCACCCGCTTGCGCGTACGAACCTGCGAGCCGCATGCGTTCCGCCGAGCGCACGGCGCGGGCGCGCTCCTTGCTCCTCTCCCGCCGCGTGTCACCGGGTCATGACATTTCCGACGTGCCGGTACGATCGACGTCAGGTGATTCGTACGCGAGTGACGCTCGCAGGCACGTCACGACGGCACCGAGCGTCACGATTGCGTCGCTGGCGGGCGTGGCGCGTCACCGTGTCGGTTCTCTGACTTGCGGCGCGTGGGCGCTGCTGCTCGTCGCCGCGACGATCGTCGGTGACATTCGTCCCGCGGCGGCGGTCACGATCGGGGGCGGCGGCAGCCCGCGGATGGACTGTCTCGCGGTATTCCAAGCGGCGGCGAACACGCCGCCGAGTCACCCGCGGAGCATCCGTTGCACCGACGGCGACCCGACCTGCGACACGGACGGCGTCGTGAACGGCGTCTGCGAGCTGGCGGTCGCCGTCTGCGCGAACAGCAACTTCAGCCCGCTGTGCACGCTCGCCGGCGTGCAGTCGATCACGATCGCGCACGCCCGCGACGACGGCGATCCGCGCTTCGATCCGGCGCTGCAGGCGCTGCAGCAACGGATCGAGGGCGAGATCGATCCGCCGACGACCGCCACCGGGCAGTGCACCAGCAGCACGATCTTGCGCGTGCCGATCCGCGGCCCCTACGCGAACGGCGTCTGCAAGCCGCGCAAAGCCGTCGTCGACATGGTCGCGCTGTCGACGGTGATCGACGGCAGCGTCTACCGCGATGTCGACCGGCTGCGCGTGCGCTGCGATCCGGCGCCCGATGGATGCAGCTCGCAGGCGCTCTTCACCGGGACGTTCGATCGCATTCAGCGGCAGATCTTCAACCAGAGCTGCGCGGTGAGCGGCTGCCACGACTCGCAGAGCCGAACGGGCGACCTGCTGCTCGAGCCCGGCGCCGCGTACACGAACCTCGTCGGCGTCGCGCCGGCGAATCTCAATGCCAACGCCGCGGGATGGCAGCGCGTGCACGTGCTCGACGCGACGAGCGGCGATCCGGAGACGAGCCTGCTTTTGCAAAAGCTGCTCGGGCCGCCGGCCGGGTTCGGCGCCCGCATGCCGTTCAACCGCCAGCCGCTCGATCGCGGGCTGATCGACGTCGTCGAGCTCTGGATCGCCGCCGGCGCGCCGGCGACCGGTTGGGTTCCGGGAACCGACTGACACAGGAGACCGCATGGGAGACGCAAGCACCGTTCTGAACGCCGCCGAGGCGCGCCACCTGCTGCAGCGCACCGGCTTCGGCGCGACGCCGGCGGCGGTGGCGAAGATCCTGAAGCGCGGCGACACCCGCGGCGCGGCGGTCGACCGCGTGCTCGGCTTTGCGCCGAAGAAGTTCCAACCGGGAGGGAAGGGCAAGGACCCGAGCCTGCAGGAAAGCCACGACAAGTGGATCGACTTCATGCTCAAGGCGAAGTTCCCGCTGCAGGAGAAGCTCGTCCTCTTCTGGCACGACCACTTCGCGACCAGCAACGCCAAGGTCGGCAACACGGCGCTGATGGCGGAGCAGAACCTGCTGCTCCGCCTCTTTTGCAAGGGCAACTTCCGCGACCTCGTGAAGGCCATGAACAAGAACCCGGCGATGCTGGAGTTCCTCGACACCGTGCGCAGCGGGCGCCATCACCCCAACGAGAACTACGCGCGCGAGCTCCAGGAGCTCTTCACGCTCGGCGTCCTCGATAGCGCCGGCAACCCCAACTACGCACAGGACGACATCGTGCAGATCGCGCGCGCGTTCAGCGGTTGGCGCTACGACGACAAGGGCAACGCGTTTCTCGATCCCGACCATCACGACTTCATGGCCGACTTCCCCGAGCGCGGCCCGAAGACGATCTTCACGACGCGCGGCGGCTTCGGCCCCGCCGGCCGCTCGTTCAGCGCGAACGGCGAAGGCGAGGCCGAGATCGACACCGTCATCGACATCCTCTTCGCGCACACCGACACCGACGGGAAGAGCACGATCGCACGCCGCATGGCGCGCCGGCTCCTCGAGTACTTCGCGCACGCCGATCCCGACCTCGGCGTCATCGACGACGTGGTCCTTGCCTCGGGATTCGCGGCGACCTGGGACGTCGGCGCGCTCGTGCGCGCCATCCTCGTCCACGACGCGTTCTACGAGACCGCGGTGACGCCGCCGTTCGGCCCGACGACGAAGAAGTCGGTGAAGTGGCCGATCGATTACGTCGTCGGCACGCTCCGCCTGCTCGCCGTGAAGCCCGTCGGCAAGCGCCGCGACGATCTTCGCATCCAAGGCGGCGACTCGCTCCGCAATCGCCTCGGCGACATGGGGCAGAGCCTCTTCGAGCCGCCGAGCGTCTTCGGCTGGGATTGGGAGACGGCGTGGATCAGCAGCGCCACGCTGCTCGCGCGCTTCGCCTTCGTCCGCGACGTCGTCGGCGCGCGGGTGAAAGGGAAGAGCGGCTTCCATCCGGAGAAGCTCGTCGATCTGAAGCTCACCGACCCCGGGGCGATCGTCGACGCCGTGACCGATCTCCTCGGCGTCTCGGACCAGCTGACGAGCGGCGAGCGCGACGTGCTGACGGCGTATCTCACCGACGGCGGCCTGCAGCCGACGATCGACCTCACGAACGCCGACGTCGTGAACGTGAAGCTCCACGGCCTCTTCGCGCTCGTGCTCGAGTCGCCGGCGTACCAGCTTCAATGATCGCGACGAGACTCGCGAAGGAGATGTGATGGCGATCACACGACGACAGTTCTTGCAGCGCTCCGGCGCCGCGTCCGCGGCGGCGCTCCTCGGCCCGAGCCTCTTCGCCAACCCCTTCGTGCGCCGCGCGCTCGCCGACACGATCGGCGATCGCTACCTCGTCGTTCT
>JBGPOW010000346.1:0-3814 GCA_041488235.1 Binatia bacterium | reverse complement strand
GGCGGGCCGCCCCCGGGGCGCGCGGGGCCGCCCGGCGGGGACGGCGGCGGGGGGGGGGCGGGGGACCCCGGGGGCCCGGTCGGGCCCCGCGCACCCCGTTCTCGTGCTCCCGCCGCGCGCGTCGACTCGCTTTCGATGGCGTACGGTGTCGAGAGCCGCGGCGGTGCGTCAGCGGGCGCCGACGACAGCCGCACTCGCCGCGGCCGCGTCGACGGGCCACACGCGCGCCGCCGCCGGGGCGCGCACGGCGAGGTACCAGGCCGCCCCGCCGAGCGCCGTCGCGACCGCGGCGGTCGCGGCGAGGAGCCGTGCCGTCGGCGCGTCGACGTAGACCGATGACGCTGCGACCGCGAGCAGCGCCGCGCAGCCGACGCTCACCAACGTCGCACCCGCACGCAAGCCCGCCGGCAGCGCGTCGCTCGCCTGGAGGCGCTCCCACAGGAGCTGCTCGCGCCGCCAGTACGTGTAGATGACGGGGATGATCTCCAAGGTGAGAAAGGCCGAGGTGAGCAGCCCGCCGACCATCGGCGCGGCGATGCGCTTCATGACGTCGGCGCCGGAGCCCGTCGCCCAGAGGAGCGGCACGAGACCGGTCAGCATCGTCGCCACCGTCATGAGCTTCGGCCGTACGCGCATCACTGTACCTTCCATGTGCGCCCAGATGATGTCGTTCAGGTCGCGGATCTTGCCCGCGCGTTTGCGGCGCTCGTACGCCTGGTCGATGTAGACGATCATCACGATGCCGGTCTGCGCGGCGAGACCGGCGAGCGCGATGACGCCGACCCACACCGCCGTCGAGAGCCGGTAGTCGAGCAGCCACATCAGCCACACGCTGCCCACGAGCGCGAACGGGATCGACAGCAGCACGATCAGCACCTCGACGAAGTTGCGGAAGTGCAGGTACAGCAGCAACGCGATCACGACGAGCGTCAGCGGCACGACGATCTTCATGCGCGCGACCATCGCCTCCAGCAGCTCGTACTGGCCGGTCCACTTGAGGAAATAGCCCGACGGTAACTTCAGATTACCGCGCGCCCGCGCATCGGCGACGACCGCCTTCGCCTCGTTCACGTAGCCGCCGATGTCGCGGCTGCTGTCGACGTCGACGTACACGTAGCCGACGAGGAGGCCGCCCTCGTCGCGCACCATCGGCGGCCCGCCGCTGATGCGCACGTCCGCGAGCTGTCCGAGGGGGATCGACGCCGCGATGCGCTCCGGCACGCCGGCGGATGCGGCCGGCGCGCGCGCGCCGCTCATCGCGGCGGCACTGCGCGCGCCACCGGCCGCCGGCGCGGCGCCGACGTCCATCCCGCTCCCGACCGGCACCAGGACGCGGCGGAGCGCGTCGATGTTGCCGCGCAGATCTTGCGGGTAGCGGACGTTGATCGAGAAGCGGTTGCGACCCTCGATCGTGGTGCCGATCGGCGCGCCGCCGATCGCCGCCTCGACGACGCGCTCCACCTCGCCGACGGTGAGGCCGTAGCGCGCGAGCGCGGCGCGATCGGGCACGACGTCGACGTAGAGGCCGCCGAGGTTGCGCTCGTAGAGGACGCTGCGGGTGCCGCGGATCGGCGCGATCAAGTGCTCGAGCTCCGTGCCGACGCGCTCGATCTCGCCGAGATCGGTGCCGAAGATCTTGATGCCGATCGGTGTGCGGATGCCCGTCGTCAGCATGTCGATGCGGGTCTTGATCGGCATCGTCCACGCATTCGTCCAACCGGGGAACTGCATGGTGCGGTTCATCTCGGCGGCGAGCTCTTCCGACGAGATCGGCCGCTCGTCTGGCCAGACCGGGCGTAGCGCGCGCGCCAGCCAGGTCGGCGCCCAGGACGACCACCAGCGATCGCGGTGCACGCGGCGCCACGTGCTCGGCGGCCGCAGCCGCACGGTCGTCTCGACCATCGTGATCGGCGCCGGGTCGGTCGGCGTCTGCGCGCGACCGACTTTGCCGAAGACGGTTTCCACCTCGGGGAAGGTCTTCAGGATGCGATCTTGATGCTGCAGCTGCACCTTCGCTTGCTCGATCGAGATGTTCGGAAACGTGATCGGCATGTAGAGCACGTCGCCCTCGTTCAGCGGCGGCATGAACTCGTGGCCGAGGGAGAGCGCGAGCGGGATCGCCGACGCGATCGCGAAGAGGCCGATCGCGATCGTCGAGAGCGGGTTGCGCAGCGCGACGTACACGAACGGGCGGTAGACGCGGATGATCGCCCGCGATATCGGGTGGCGGCGCTCGGGGAAGATGCGGCCGCGGATGAGCGTGTCGCGCAGCGCCGGCGCGAACGTGATCGAGAGGATCGCCGCCGCCAGCATGACGAACGTCTTGGTGTACGCGAGCGGCTTGAAGAGCCGGCCCGCTTGTCCGGTGAGCGCGAAGACCGGGAGGAACGCGACCGCGATGACGAGCAGCGAGAAGAAGATCGCCGGCGTCACCTCCTTCGCCGCCTCGGCGAGCAAGCGATGGCGGTCGGCGCCCGGCGGCGCGTGCTCGAGCTTCTTGTGCGACGCCTCGATCATCACGATCTCGGCGTCGACGGTGGCGCCGATCGCGATCGCGATGCCGCCGAGGCTCATGATCGTCGACGGGATGCCGAGGAAGACCATCGGGATGAACGCCAGCGCGACGCTCACCGGCAGTGACAGAATCGGCAGCAGCGAGCTGCGCAGATGCAGCAGGAAGAGGATGATGACGAGACTCACGACCACCGCCTCCTCGAGGAGCGCGTGCCGCAGGGTGTCGATCGAGCGCTCGATCAGTCCCGAGCGGTCATAGGCGATCTCGACCTCGACGCCTGCGGGCATGCTCGGCCGCAGCTCGTCGAGCTTCTGCTTCACGCGCGCGATCACGTCGAGGGCGTTCTCGCCGTAGCGCATGAGGACGATCGCGCCGACGGTCTCGCCCTCGCCGTTCCACTCGAGGAGCCCGCGGCGGATGTCGGGTCCGAAGCGCACGCTGCCGATGTCGCGGACGAGGAGCGGCGTGCCGCCGGGGCCGCGCGCGCGCAGCGCGACCTGCTCGATGTCCGCGAGGCTCTGCACGTAGCCGCGGCCGCGCACGTAGTACTCGCGGCCGGAGAGCTCGAGGACGCGGCCGCCGACGTCGTTGTTGGAGTCGCGGATCGCCGCGATCACGTCCTCGAGCGTGACGCCGTAGGCGCGTAGCCGATCCGGATCGACCGTCACCTGGTACTGCTTTTCGTAGCCGCCGATGCTGGCGACCTCGGCGACGCCGGGCACGGCGCCGAGCGCATAGCGCAGCGTGAAGTCCTGGAACGTGCGCAGCTCCTCGAGGCCGTGCGTGCCGCTGCGGTCGACGAGCGCGTACTGGAAGACCCAGCCGATGCCGGTCGCGTCGGGGCCGAGCACCGGGTTCGCGCCCTCGGGCAAGCGGCTGCGGATGCCGTTCATGTACTCGAGGACGCGGCTCCGCGCCCAGTAGACGTCGGTGCCCTCCTCGAAGAGCACGTAGACGAACGACATCCCGAACATCGAGTAGCCGCGGACGTCGGTCACGTGCGGCGTCGCGACCAGCGCCGAGACGATCGGATACGTGACTTGGTCCTCGACCAACGTCGGGCCCCGCCCCATCCATTCCGTGAAGACGATCACCTGCGGGTCGGAGAGGTCGGGAATGGCGTCGAGCTTGACGTGGCGGATCGACCACACCGCGACGGCGAGCGCGAAAGCGACGCCGAAGAGCACGAGGAAGCGGTTGCGTGCGCTGAACTCGATGATGCGTTCGACCATCGGAGTCTCCTCTCACCGCCACGGCCGCGCGATGGCCTGCTTGCAGTCGTCTTCCATGCTGCCCATG
>JBGPOW010000345.1:0-3844 GCA_041488235.1 Binatia bacterium | reverse complement strand
GAGGGACCGGCCTCGGCACACGTATCGTCCACAACGCTGTCGCCGCGCACCACGGCGTCTTCACGGGCCGAAGCGAGGTGGGAGTGGGTACGACGTTCTGCCTGCGACTTCCCCTCGTCACCGACTGATCCGAAAGCGGTCCGCCTCATTGACGGCGACACGTCGCTGGGTGGAGCATGCGATGCGCTCACGCGCGTGCCCGTAAACCGCACGGAGAGGAGAACTCGTGCCGTACGAGACCTTGCTCTACGAGACCGACGGTCCCATCGCCACGATCACGCTCAATCGACCCGAGGCGCTCAATACGATCGTCCCGCCGATGCCGGACGAGATCGAAGCGACGATCAACCGCGCCGTCGCCGACCCGGCGGTGAAGGTGATCGTCCTGCGCGGCGCCGGGCGCGCGTTCTGCGCCGGCTTCGACTTCGGCAGCGGCTTCCATCAGTGGGACGAGGCGATCACGACCGACGGCGAGTGGGATGCGGGAAAGGACTTCGTCTTCGCGACGGCGCCCACGTTCGCGCCGACGCAGAAGTTCATGAGCTTCTGGCGCTCGCCGAAGCCGGTGATCGCGCAGGTGCATGGATGGTGCGTCGGCGGCGGCAGCGACTACGCCCTCTGCGCCGACATCGTGATCGCGAGCGAGGATGCGCGCATCGGCACCCCGTACTCGCGGATGTGGGGCGCGTATCTCTCCGGCATGTGGATCTACCGGCTCGGGCTGACCAGAGCGAAGTACTACGCGCTGACCGGCCGTCCGCTCTCCGGGAAGCAGGCCGCCGAGATCGGCCTCATCAATACGGCGGTGCCGTTCGCGCAGCTCGAAGCCGAGGTGCGTCGTATCGCCGAAGAGCTCGCCGCGATTCCGCTCTCGCAGCTCGCGGCCATGAAGCTCGTCGTCAATCAGGCGTTCGAGAACATGGGCCTGGCGTCGATTCAGACGCTCGGTCCGATCCTCGACGGCCTGATGCGCAACACGCCGGACGCGAAGCGGTTCATCGAGCTCGCGCGTCGCGACGGCGTGCGCGCGGCGGTCGCGGAGCGCGACCGCCGCGCCGGCGATTACAGCCAGGCATCGCGCGACGACCAGCCGAATCCCGACCACGTGATCCACGTCCGCGCACCGCGCTCGAAACCGTAGCATCGATCACTCGATGACCGCCGCCACACGCTCGTCGAGAGCAAAGGAGTCGCGACCATGGCCGAGCGATGGTTCTCGGACGAAGAGCTGCGTCAGATGTCGCGCCCGACGATGGATCGCGCGATCGAGGCGATCGACCGCGGCGATCTCGCCGAAGCGCGCGCGCTCTGCGAGGCGATGAAGCACGAGTGGCGCTTTCTCCACGACCTGATGGTCGAATCGATCGCGGGCTTGCTGAGCTTCATCCAGGAACGGCAGGGCGAGGATGCCGTCGCCGACGCGCACCGCTGGACGATGACGCGCGGCTGGAGGCGCAGCGTCGTCGCGATCGCGTCGCGCGCGCGGAAACAGATCGTCGAGCTGCTCGCGGCCACCTGGCGCGCGCACAGCGGCAGCGGCACGGGTCCGCACCCGGGCGCCTTCACCGTCACCGAGGACGACGAGAAAGTCGTCTTCGCGATGAACCCGTGCGGCTCGGGCCAGCGGCTCTGGCGCATGGGGCGCTACGAAGGACCCGACGGCTACAGCGTCACCGCGGGAGCCCACGACTGGACCTACGGGCGCGCGGGATTTCCCATCTACTGTACGCACTGCACGTTCATGAACGAGATCCTCGCGATCGAATGGATCGGCTACCCGATCTACCCGAGTGAGCCGCCGGCCGACTTCGGCCACGATCCGTGCACGTGGTACTGGTACAAAGACGCGGCCGCCATTCCGGATCGGTTCTGGGAGCGCTACGGCCGCGCGCGCGGAGGCGCGCCGTGACGAGCGACGCGGGCGACCTCCTCGTGCCGCGTGGACGGCGCGTCATCGTCACCGGCGCCCTCGGCGGGCTCGGCCGCGCGATCGTGGCGCTGCTCGCCGGCTGCGAATGCACCGTCGGAATCTGCGACGTCGCCGTCGAAGGCGACCTGGCGCTCGCGCCCGAGGTCGCGCGCAACGTGCGCGGCCGCGCCGCCTTCGACGTCCGCGATCGGGACGCCGTTGCGCGCGGGGTCGCGGATCTCGTCGCGGTGCTCGGCGGCTGCGACGCGCTGGTCGCGAACGCCGGCGTCGTCGACACGATCCACCGCGCCGAGCGCTTTCCGGCAGACGCGTGGCGGAAGGACATCGAGACGAATCTCTCGGGCCAGTTCCACGTCGTGCAAGCCGCGTTCGACGCGCTCGCCAAGTCGGGCGACGGGCGGATCGTGGTGATCTCGTCGGCGGCGGTGGCAACCGGCCTGCCCGGCCAGGTCGCGTACACCGCGGCGAAGGCGGGGCTCGTCGGCATGGTGCGGACGCTCGCGTCGGAGTGGGCGCCGCACGGCATCCGCTGCAACGTCGTCATGCCGGGAATGATCGCGACGCCGAAGGTGAAGGCGCTTCCCGAAAAGGTCGCCGAGCAGCTGCGCCAAACGATCCCACTGCAGCGCTTCGGCGATCCGTCGGAGCTCGCCGCCGCCGTCGCGTTCCTCCTCTCGCCGGCGGCGGCGTACATCACCGGGACCGTCCTGCGCGTCGACGGTGGATACGGACTCGCGACGACGGGACTGTACAAGCGGTGATCAGCTGATCAGGACCGAGCGGTGACCGTCGCGTGAAGGTCGGCGTCGTCATGCCGTACTGGCTCGATCGTCCGCTCCTCGAAGCGGTCGCGATCGGCGAGACCGCCGACCGGCTGGGATACGCGTCGCTCTGGATCGGCGAGATGATGACCTTCGACGCCTTCGCGCTCGCCGGTGCGTTCGCGCGCACGACGGCGCGTATCACGCTCGTCGTCGGACCGCTGCCGATCGGCACCCGCGACCCGGCGGCGCTGGCGCTCGGGATCGCGTCGGTGAGCGTCCTCGGGGGCCGTCCGGCGCACCTCGCGCTCGGCGCCTCGACGCCGACCGTCGTCGAGCGCTGGCACGGTCGGCGCTGGCGGCCGACGGTCGCGCGGATGCGTGAGACCGTCGGCGCGCTGCGCCCGATTCTTCGCGGCGAGCACTCGGCCTTCGCAGGCGCCGAGGTCGCGACCGACGGCTTCCGTCTCGCCGCCGGTGCGCAGACGGAAACCGCGATCGCGGTCGCGGCGTTCGGCCCGCGCATGCTCGCTGCCGCGGCGGCGATCGCCGATCGCGTCGTCGTCAACCTCGTCACGGTGGCGCAGGTCGCCCGCATCCGCGACGACCTCGCGACCGCAGCGCGTGCGGCCGGGCGACCGCCGCCGCCGCTCACCGCGTGGGTGCCGGCGGCGCTCACGCCCGGCGACGCGGCGCGAGCCGAGATCACGCGCCAGCTCGTACTCTACGTCGGCCAACCCGGCTACGGCGAGATGTTCGCCGACGCCGGCCATGGCGACGTCGTCGCGCTCGCCCGCGGCGGCGCCCATCCACGCGCCGTCGCCGCGGCGATCACCTCTGATCTGATCGACGCGGTCTGCCTCGCGGGCACACGCGGCGAGTTGTGCGACGGGCTCGCCGCCTATGCCGCGGCGGGAGCGGACGAGGTCGCGATCGTCCCCGTCACCGCCGAGGATCCCGGGGGCGACGCCGTCTTACAGGCACTCGCGCCGCGGTAGACGGGGTCGAACGGACGTCGCAAGAGGGTTCGACCCCGCGCCGAATAGCCTTGCGTACGTGTGCCTATTTCGATCAGAATGTATACCTGTAGGCGGAGGTCATCATGGCGTCACGCTCGAACCTCAAGCGCAAGGCGTTCTTCGTCGACGAGGCG
>JBGPOW010000344.1:0-3858 GCA_041488235.1 Binatia bacterium | reverse complement strand
GGCAGGCCGACATCCTGCGCGCCCAGACCGATCTCCACCGCCTCCACGCCGACATCGCCGGCATCCAGGAGAGCCTGCGCGGATCGCAGGCGCTCCTCGCGGCGGCCATGGGCGCGCCCGACGAGCCACTTTCACCGCCGATGGCGCCAGACGTCACGCTCCCCGTAGGCGACGGCGAGCGGCCCGAGGTCGGGGCGGCGCGCGCGCAGGCCGAGGGAGCACGGACATTGGCCCGCCTCGCCGACCGCGCGCGCCGGGCGCCCGACCTCATGATCGGATTCGACTACATGCTCATGCCGGGCTTTCCCGACGCGTACTCGGTCATGATCCAAGTCGGGGTGCCGTGGTTTTCTTCGCGTCGCGCCTCCGAGGCCGAGCGCGCCGGAGCCGAGGCGCAGCGGGCGCGAGACGCTGCGGCGGCCGCGGTCAACGCCGCTCGGTACGAGCAGGTGGAGGCGCAGGCGCGCGCGAAGGCAGCGAAGGCGCAGCTCGCCGTGCTCGAGGACGACGTCATCCCGCGCGCCGATCGCACGCTGCAGGCGATGCGCGCGAGTTATGCCTCGGGCGACGCCGACCTCGTCGCCCTCATCGACGCGGAGAGCGTGCTCCTCGACGCGCGCCTCTCGGCGGTGCGCCAGCACGCCGCGCTGGCGGACGCGGGTGCCGACCTCCGCCGGGCGCTCGCGATCGATCTCCTTCAAGAAGTGAAAGCCGAGGCGAAGCCATGAACGACAGGACGCGTGAACCGATGCCGGAGGGGGAGGAGGGGCCGCCTCCCGGCGTCCGCACGATGGCGATCGTCCGCTGGGTGCTGCTGGCTGGGGTCGTGCTCGCGGCGCTCTACACGCTCGGCCTCGCGTTCCTGCCGTCCCGCTCCGGCGCGACGGCGTCGAAGGACGAGCACGCCGGCCACCAGCACGGGACGAAGTACTACTGCCCGATGCATCCGCAGATCGTCTCCGATCAGCCGGGGCAGTGCCCCATCTGCTCGATGACGCTCGTGCCGATGAAAGAGGGCGCGTCGGCGACCGCTGCGGCGAATACCGCTCCGGCAGTGCCCGGCCTCGCGTCCGTCGAGGCCCCCGCGGACCGGGTGCAGGCCATCGGCATCCGCGTCGAGGCAGCCCGGCGCGCACAGCTCGCGCCCTCCCTGCGCGCCGTCGCGCGCATCGCCGCCGACGAGTCGCGTCTCGCGCGGATCCACGTGCGCTTCAGCGGGTATGTCGAGAAGCTCTTCGTCGCGGAGCAGGGCGCGCCCGTGAAGAAGGGGCAGCCGCTCGCTGCCATCTACAGCGATGAGATCTTCCGCATCGAGCAGGAGCTGCTCCAGGCGAAGGGTTGGGGCGACGGGCTCGCGGAACGCGCACGTCAGCGGCTCCGGGTGCTCGGGATCTCGCAGGACGAGATCGCGGCCATGGTCAAGCGCGGAAAGCCCGACCCGGTCGCCACGATCCGGAGCCCGGTGGCGGGGTACGTCGTCGCGCTGAACGTGGTGCAGGGCGACCGCGTCGACCCGGACCGCGAGCTGTTCGAGGTGGCGGACCTCTCGCGCGTCTGGGCCATCGCCGACGTGTACGAGCGCGAGCTCGGCCGGGTGAAGTCGGGCCTCGCCGCGGCCCTCACGCTCGACGCCTACCCAGGCAAGAGCTTCGATGGTCGCATCGAGTACGTCTACCCGCGCCTCGAGGCGGAGACGCGCACGCTCCCCGTCCGCGTCGCATTCCCCAACGCGCAAGGCGAGCTCAAGCCGGGCCTCTTCGGGACGGTCGAGATCCGGCTGCCCTCGAAGACGGGCGTGACCGCGCCCTCCGAGGCGGTCATCGACACGGGAGACCGCCGGTACGTCTTCGTCGAGACGTCACCCGGCCATTTCGACCCGCGCGTGGTCGTGACCGGCGAGCGCAGCGGCGACCGCATCGAGATCTTGAACGGCGTCGCCGAGGGCGAGCGCGTGGCGTCGAGCGGGAACTTCTTCATCGACTCCGAGAGCCGGCTCAAGGCTTCGATCGCTCAGGCGCCAGCGCCCCCGCCGACCCCCGGCGCCGCGAAGCTGGCGCCGCCGCCGGGCTCCGGGCCTGACTGCGATACCGAGTTCGATGCCGCGGGCCTGCCGGATGCGTACCGGCAGTGCAAGGCGTGCGAGCGCATCCATCGCGGTATGGGGACGATGGAGGCGGATTGCAAGAACGCCATCCCGAAGCCCTGGAGGAAGCCGTGACGCGCGCTCTCGGAGCCGTCATCGCCTGGTGCGCCCACCACCGCTGGACGGTGCTCACGGCTTCGCTCGCGGCCGCAGTGGCGGCCTTCTGCGCCATGCGTGCCGTGCCGGTCGACGCGATCCCGGATCTCTCCGACCCTCAGGTCATCGTGTTCACGGAGTGGATGGGCAGGAGCCCGACGCTCGTCGAGGACCAGGTCACCTACCCGATCGCCTCGGCGCTCCTCGCGGCGCCGCGCGTCGCCGACGTGCGCGGCGTCTCGATGTTCGGGATGAGCTTCATCTACGTCCTCTTCGACGAGGGCACCGACGTCTACTGGGCTCGCACGCGCATCCTGGAATACCTGCAAACCGTGAAGAAGCGCCTGCCGGCGGGCGTCGCGCCCACGCTCGGCCCCGACGCGACCGGCGTCGGCTGGATCTACCAGTACGCACTCGTGGACCGGAGCGGGAAGCACGACCTCGCCGAGCTGCGCGCGTTCCAGGACTACTCCCTGCGCTATGCGCTCGAGAGCGTACCGGGCGTCGCCGAGGTCGCGAGCGTGGGCGGCTACGAGAAGCAGTACCAGGTGACCATCGATCCGGAGCGCCTCCGCGGCCTCGGCATCGGCTTCCGCGACGTCGCGGCGGCCATCCGTTCCTCCAACGCCGACGTGGGCGGGCGCGTCCTCGAGATGGGTGGCCGCGAGTACTACATCCGCGGCCGTGGCTACCTGCAGGACCTGGGCGATCTCGCTGCCACGCCGGTCAAGGTCGGGAACGGCGGCGTGCCGGTACGCCTGGGCGACATCGCCACGCTCCGCTTCGGCGGCGACATCCGCCGCGGCCTCTCGGAGATGAACGGGGAGGGCGAGGCAGTGGGCGGCACCGTCGTGGCGCGCTACGGCGAGAACGCGCGCGACCTCATCTCTCGCGTCGAACAGAAGATCGCGCAGGTGAAGGGCTCGTTCCCGGAGGGCGTCGAGCTCGCCCCGGTCTACGACCGCTCCCAGCTCATCGATCGGGCGATCCACACGCTCAGCCACACTCTCATCGAGGAGGCCATCGTCGTCTCGATCATCATCGTGGTGTTCCTCTTGCACGTGCGCTCCGCGCTGGTCGCCATCCTGACCTTGCCCGTCGCGGTGCTGCTCGCGTTCGTGCCGATGCACGCACTCGGCCTCTCCTCCAACATCATGTCGCTCGGCGGCATCGCCATCGCCATCGGCGCCATGGTGGACGCCGCGATCGTCCTCGTCGAGAACGCTCACAAGCACCTCGAGCGCGCGCCGCCCGGCGCGAACCGCCTTGCGGTCATCATCGAGGCGAGCCGAGAGGTGGGGCCACCTATCTTCTTCTCGCTCCTCATCATCACGGTGGCGTTCCTGCCCATCTTTGCCCTCACAGGTCAGGCGGGACGGCTCTTCAAGCCGCTCGCCTACACGAAGAGCTTCTCCATGGCGTTCGCGGCGCTGCTCTCCATCACGCTCGCGCCAGCGCTGATGAGCTTCCTCGTGCGGGGACGCATCTTCCCCGAGCACCGCCACCCGGTCTCGCGCGCTCTCATCGGCGTCTACAAGCCCTTTGTCTACGTCGCGCTGCGGAACCCGAAGACGACGGTCGCCATCGGCCTCGCCGCGTTGGTTTCTGCGATCCCGCTC
>JBGPOW010000343.1:0-3870 GCA_041488235.1 Binatia bacterium | reverse complement strand
TCGAGTGGTAATCGTCCCGACGGATTTGCCCTCCGCCGTCGGACTGCGTACTCTCTCCGCGCGCGGGCCGTTAGCTCAGGTGGTAGAGCAGCTGCCTTTTAAGCAGCGGGTCGCTGGTTCGAGTCCAGCACGGCCCATCGTTATTCCGCTGAGCTTAACCCGGGTGTCTACGAACTCGGGGCAAGCTCACACTCGTCGAAAGCAAGGTGGGTATCCTCACCATCGAGCTGAAGGAAGAGCTCGCCGGGTATACGAAGACGCTCGTCCGACGCGGAATGGCAGTGGGTGCCGTGTTGGTCGGCCTTGCCCTCCTGAACGTCGCGCTCGCTTTCCTCGCATCGGACTTCTTCCGCGCACTGAATGTCAACCGTACCGTTCAGTATGCGTTCGGATTTGCCTTCGGAGAAACAGCATACGGTGCGCCTGAGGACTGCGGGACGACACTAGGGATCCGACCCGCAGTGGCAAGCAAGCAGTGAAGAAGCGGGCCGAAGAGGCAACTCTCGTTGCGATGCCGGAACGCTACGATACCACCGCGTCCGCCCCGTCTTCGAAGGTGGAGCTCGAGCGACAGCGTAGGGCACGTTGCGCGCCAGGGCAACGCCGCCGCACAGGTTTGCAGGTGACGCATTGGATCCACATCGTCGGCGTCCCTCGCAGCGGGACGACCCTCATGCTCGAGCTCACGCGCAACTGCTTCGCGGTCGATGCGTATGGCCCCGAAGAGCGCTCGATCTTCTTGGCGCCGCCGATCGGGCAGATCGTGTGTACGAAAAACCCGCAGGATACGCTCGTCATGCGCCGGGTGCTGCCCCTCATGCCTGAACTGCACGCGATCGTGATGCTGCGGGATCCGCGCGACATCGTGGTCAGCGTGCACGCCAAAGACGAAGCACGCTATTGGACGAATCTCCGCATGTGGCGCGAGTACCACCGCGCAGCGATGCGGCTGGACGGTCACCCGCGCGTCGTCATGGTCCACTATGAGGACCTGGTGCGTGCACCGTCGGAGACGCAGGCGACGATTGGGCGTGCGCTGCCGTTCCTCCGTCCGACGTCGCCGTTCGAGCAGTTCCACCTGACGGCGCGAACTTCGCGTGAATCGCAACAGGCGCTCGGCGGGCTCCGTCCTCCCGATGCCGCCAGCATCGGCCGGTGGCGTGCGCACAAGGAGCGCCTCGCCGGTCAGTTGCGCATCCACGGCCCGATCACGCGCGAGCTCATCGAGCTGGGCTACGAGCGTGACGACGCGTGGCTCGATGCGCTCGACGGCGTGGTGCCCGATGACACCGCGAGCCATTGGCCGGAACATCGGCCGCTGCGCCAGCGCGCGCTCCGTGACGCGAGGGTCTGGGTGCGGGTGGCGAGGCTCGCCGTGCGTCGCACCCTCGATCGTCTCGGGGTACGCGGCCGACGCGGCGTCGGTTGATCCGTCGGCGCGCTCGACCGGATGATAGGCGGTACGGCCGGCGAACGTGGTAAGAGCGTCCGGGGGTCGGTGTCTTGGTGGGACGCCCAGCATGGCGACATGGTCGCGCGCGGCGCGGTGCTCGGGTCGCGCTGTTTCTCGCCGTCTTTCTGGTGACCGGCGGCGACGCCGGCGCGCAGAGCCCGGCACGGACGCTCACCCTCCGCAGCTTTCGCGACAAGCTCTGGGGCGCGTGGGTCGGCGAGCTCGCGATCGGCGGCTGGGGCGAGTCACTCGAGTTCGCGCACTGCGGGACCATGGCGCCGCAGAGCGAGGTTCCCGCGTGGACCGCGTCGACGGTCAACGTCGACTTCGGAGCGAGCGGCGATCAGGTCTCGGTCGAGCTGCCATTTCTCGAGGCGCTCGCGAATCGCGCCGTCTTCGCGGGCTGGGACGCGTTCGGCTCGACGTTCCGCGACATGACGTTCGATCAGCTGTTCTCGGCGAACGTCCTGGCGCAGCAGAACCTCCGGAACGGCATCCCGGCGCCGACGTCGGGGTTTTACACGAACACCGGCGGCAACGCCGAGAACCAGAGCTGGGAGATGGAGTCGGATTGGACCGGGATGGTCGTGCCCGGCCAGGTGAACGCCGCGATCGACCTCAACTGGCGCACCGGTCACGTCGCCTTCTACGCCGAGGGCGTCTACGGCGGCATCATGATCGCGGCGATGCACGCGGCGGCGTTCTTCGCGACCAACGTCGACGAGATCGTCGACGCCGGACGACGTGCCGTCCCGGCGGGCAGCGCCTACCGGCAAATGATCGAGGACGTGATCGCGTGGCACGCGCAGTATCCGAACGACTGGACGCTCGCGTGGCAGCAGGTGCAAGCGCGCTACGGCGCGTCGTTCTGCACGCTGAAGGCGTTGCCGAACGGCGCCTACGTGCTTCTCGGCCTGCTGTACGGCGGCGGCGACCTCGAGCGCTCGGGCCTGATCGCGATCCGCGCCGGACAGGACACGGACTGCACCGCACAGAACGTCGGCGCGATTCTCGGCAACTGGCTCGGCCTTTCGGGCGTTCCCGCCAAGTTCAAGGTCGGGCTCGACCCCAACATCTACTTCTGGCGCACGCAGTGGACGCTCAACACGATCCTGCGCTTGAGCGAGGACCTGGCGCGCGAGGCGGTGCTCGCGACCGGCGGTGCGATCAGCGGCAGCGGCGACGACGAGGTGTGGACGATCCCGGCGCAGGCGGCGACGGTGCCGCCGATCCTCGAGCAGATCCCGGCGAGCGCGAACACGCCGCCCACCGTGCAGGCGCGGATCGATGCGCAGAGCGGGCGCACGGTCACGTTCAGTGCCACCGCGACCGACCCGGACGGCATCGCCGCCTTCGAGTGGTCGTTCGGTGACTTGACGCGGGCCGGCGGCGCGGCCGTGACCCACACGTATCTTCAAGACGGCTACTACCAGGTGACGTGCTACGTCACCGATCGTACGGGCAATACCAGCTGGACGCGGCTCGACGTCGCGATCGGCGTCGCCGCGACACCCCCCGTCGTCACGATCGACGCCGTCGACGCCTCGGCCTCGGTCGCCGGACCGGTCGCGGGGAGGCTCTCGATCACGCGCGTCGGCGCGCCGGACGGCAATCTCGTCGTGCGCTACGCGCTCTCGGGGACCGCCGCGAACGGCGTCGACTACGATCCGCTCTCCGGGCAGGCGACCATCAAGTCCGGGTTCGCCACCGAGAACGTGCTCGTGCGGCCGCGCTCGACCGGCGCCGGGAAGACGGTGCGGGTGACCGTGCTCGACGATCCGGGGTACCGCGTCGGGACCGCACGCGACGGGACGATCACGATCTTCGCGACACTGCCGAGCGCGCCGGCGGCGCCGAGCGGCGTGCGCGCGACCGCGACCGGCAACGGCATCACTGTCTCCTGGAGCGCCACCTCCGGCGCGACGGCGTACAACGTCTATCGCGCGACGGCTGCTGCGGGCGAGGACGCGACGCCGTATCTCCGCGGCGTCACCGCCACGAGCATCTTCGACAGCGCGGTCACCACCGGTGCGACGTACTACTACGTCGTTACCGCGCTGAACGCCGTCGACGAGAGCGCGCGCTCGAGCGAGGCGAGCGCCGGGGCCGGCGTGGCGACGCCGACGCCAACGCCGCGGCCGACGACGACACCGCCGGTGGGCTGCGTCGCGTCGAGCACGCTCCGCCAGACGGGAACGACCGGCGACTACTTCCGCCAGATCGCCTCCGACAACACCATCCGCGACTCGGACCGCCAGCGGCTTCACAACACAGCACCGCTCACCATCTGCGCGGTCTCCGCGTACTTCTGGAACGCCGGTCCGGTGAACGGCAGCACGCTCACGACAGGCACGTTCCACCTCGAGGTGTGGAGCGACGCCGGCGGTGTGCCAGGCGTGCAGCTCGGCGGCGACTCG
>JBGPOW010000342.1:0-3872 GCA_041488235.1 Binatia bacterium | reverse complement strand
GAGGCCGACGCCTGCTGCCCGGCCGGCTGCTTCCCGGCGTATGAGGCGCGCCGCCTGAGCGGCGTGTCGTCAGTCCTCGCGCTTCGGCAGACGTATTTCGCGGATCCCGCCTGCGTTCCGGCCGGGGCGCTCGGAGGGACGCCGTGATCGCCGTGCGATTCGCGATGATCGCGCTGGCGTTCGTGCTCGCGACGTCGCGCGGCGTCGCGGCGTACGAATCCGGGACGTGCGCCAGTTGCGAGGCCGGGACGTGCGCCAGTTGCGAGGAAGGACCGGACTCGGCGCGACATCCGTGGCGGGCGCCGGTCGACGAGCACCGGCAGATCTGGGAGACGACGGTGGCACGCGCCGGCCTCCCGCCGACGGTATCCGACGCGGCGCCGTTCACGCTGCGCCTCTACACCGCCGACGCGAGCGTCGCGATCCACGGCGCTCCACAGCCGTCGATCGCGCCCGTCGATTTCAACGTCGCGGTGAAGGCGATCGACCGTCCGCCGCCGAACACGATCGGCGAGTTCACGCAGATCCCGGACTGGTCGTACGCGCTCTGGGACTGGGCGGCTGGGAACGAGCAATGTCCCGAGCAGCAGATCCCCGGGTCGTTCACGTCGGACCCCGTCAGCTGTCACAACTATCTCTTCCACATGGGTCCGCTGAACTCGAACCATTTCTTGCCGCAGGCGCAAGACTATTGGGCGTACTACCACCGCCTCGCCATGGACCGCGCGGCGGCGTGCGATGCGATCGAGCAGCGCATGGGCGGCGAGCGCAGCCGGTTCCACGACTACCTGGTCGCGTGCGAGCAGGAGGCGCTGATTCTCGAGGCGATCGGCCATCACTTCCTGCAAGACTCGTGGTCGATGGGCCACATGTGGGAGCGGTGGGGCGGGTCCGATCCATCGGACTTCTCGAATGCCGTAGCCGCGGCTGCCGTCGGCGCCTTCACCGGGATCATCCACGGCGCGCGCGCGTTCCTCCAATCGCACCTGGCACCGAGCTTCGTGAACGATCCCTTGTGCTGGCCGGCCGACGGCGTGCAGTACAAGACGGCGCCGTTCTCGCCCGCGGAGCGCGGCGCCGGCGACGACTACTTGACCCTCGTGCTGAATCATCCCGAGTTCGACGCGCAGCGGGCGGCGCTGCTCGGCTGCGCTGTTGCGAGCGTGCGCGAAGTGTACGGCAAGCTGTCGTCGCCGGAGCTCGGCGCCGCCGGCGCCCCGGCCGCGGACGTCGTCCTGCCGACGTCCCTCGACAACTGCTTCCGCGCGCGCGCGACGAACCAGGCGATCGCCGTCGGCGCGGCGATCGATTGGGACAGCCCCGACGACGGCCACCACCACGTCCCGCTCACCCCTGATCTCGCGACCCTGATCAAATATGACTCGCTGTTCGGGCCGCTGAGCGCTACGGAAGCAGCCCTGCTCGCATCGGGCATCTCGGGGATCGCGGCGGAGATCGACTATTGGTCGAAAGTCGCGCCGCTCGGCACGACGCTCGCGAGCGGAGGTCTGCCGCCGTTCCTCGGCAGCCAGCCGAACCACGTCTACGCGGGGCGAATCGCCTCGTACGCCGATCCGCAGTTCCCATGGGCACGGCGACCGATCGCGCCCGCGGCGCCCGCGACGGTGCTGGCGCGGGCGTTCCATCGTGCGCAATTCGACGAATGGTGCTCCGTGTTGAACAAGAGCTATCTGCTCGCGCTGCGCTCGAAAGTGGCCACGGCCGTCGCGACCGGCGACGCGGAGCGCATCGCCATCAAGACGGAGATCTGCACCGAATTCGTGAGCCGCCACGCGCGGCCGTGGGACGACGCCGCGCCGCGATACGAGCCGCTCTGCGCCTGGACTTCCGCCGACCCGAACGCGGTCGACACGATCGACGTGTTCGCGAGCGACTCGAGCGCGGCCGCCGTCGCGTGGTGCGCATGCGGCAATGGCCGCATCGACGCCGGCGAGGACTGCGACCTCTCGGCGCAGCAGGGCGACGCGAACTGTCCCGGCCGCTGTCTACCCGTCGATTACGCGAAGCCTGTCGGCTCGCATCACGTGTTCGCCGGCTGCCAGTGCGTGCCGTGTAGCTGACATCGCCGGCTGCCGATCCAAGCACGCATACCAGGCGACGTTGAACACGACCGCCTTGTCGTACGTCGGGGTCACCAGCGAACGCGGATCGGGCGGAAGGGGTGTGCCGTCGGGTTGATCCTGGCAGTAGCTGAACCAGTAGTGCCCGCCGTGATCGCTGCTGAGCAGGTCGGGTGATTGCGCGGTAGCCGATCCCGCAACGCCAAGCACCATACAAGCGAGCGCGAGGATGCGGATGAGGGCGATGCGTATGTCCACGGCGTGTGTCCTCCTGGAAGGGGCGACGTTTCACTTACCACCGGGGCGACGCGTAACCCTTCGCCTCGACGGAGGAGCGAGCGCGCAAAAGCTGAGGATGAGTGCCGCCGAGATGGGTGAGAGCGACGCTCTCGTCACAGGTGACGTCCTAGCGCGCTGGCGATCAGCGCAGAGCGCTCGCGGTGATCGCTTCTCGTGCGGTACTATGCGCCACCAATGGGTGATGATACCGCTCGGACCTGCGTTCACTGCGTCCTTGCTCGCGCGATCGCATACGTGAGACGGCGCTACGGTGCGACGTTCTCGGTCCGAGGATCGTTGGAGCCATCCATGGTTCCCATTAGCGCGGGAGCGCTCTATCGATCGATCCGCGGCATTCTCACTTGTGATGTCGACGCCTCACCAGCCCGAGAGTCGCTCATCGAGATCCGACTGTTGGGAGGCACGCACCCATTTGTCGACGTATACGTTACGGCGACGGTTGGCGGCGTCATGTCGACGCGAACGCTGTCGATCGCACGGCACCGCGAAGGGACGCTCGAGGGCGGGTTTCTCGAAGGCGATACGTCAGAAGACATTTGGATGCGACACGGTAAGTAAGGGTCCAGATCACGCGAGCCGCGCTCGCAAGGCGCGCGCCGCGCGCAGGTCGGGTGCGTCGAGATCGTTCGGAAACGACGCCAGAACGACGTCGACGAGCTCGCGCGCGGCGGCGAGCTTCTTATCGCGGCGCCGCAGCGCCGCCAGGCTGACGGTGGCGCGGAGCTCCCACAGCTTCGCATCTTGGACGCGGGCGACGTCGATGGCCTGTCGAAAGTGCATCTCCGCCTTCCTCGGCTCTCGCGCCTGCGCGATCTCGCCGTGCAGCCGGTGCAGCTCGGCGGCGTACCACTGCTCGCCACTCTCGCGCGCATGCGCCTCGGCCTGAGCGAGTAGCTCGAGTGGCGCCTGCTTTTTCCCGGCGGCGACGTGTGCGCCGGCGGCGAGACACAGAAACGGCGAGAGCTGGGCGCGCAGTCCCATGCGCGTGTAGTCGTCGATCCGCGCCACGACGGCCGCAAGTGAGTCGGTGCTGCGCTCCGCCATGGCGGCGGCCCACGCGGCGATGATTCGCCCGGTCGCTCGCCACTGACGGAATCCGTGCTCCTCGGCGACGGCGACGGCTTCCGTGGCGTGCTTCGCGGCGGCGACAGGATCGTTCATGAAGGCGTGCAGCAGGGCGGCGAGGGTGAGGGCAGTCGCGCGATCGACGGGACGTGCGGTCTCATGCGACCAGGCGAGACCTTGCGCGGACAGCTCGCGCGCGGCGGCGAGGTTGCCGCGCGACATCTCTGCGAACGCCGCGGTGCCGTACGCGTAGCCGATGAGGTCGAACGTGGACGGAAACGACATTGGCGCGCTCGGCTTGGTGGCGATCGCACGCTGGCCGTGCTCGCACGCCGCCGTGAGCGCGCCGCGGCTCCACTCGGACCACGCGGCGCAGGTGTGCGCGACGAGGATGGCTTGCGGGAGCGGCAGCCGCTCCGCGAGCTC
>JBGPOW010000341.1:0-3916 GCA_041488235.1 Binatia bacterium | reverse complement strand
CCTTCCCGTGCAGATTGTGCCAATGGCTCCGGTCGATTGCCATGGACAGTCGCCCTGTCCCACTGTCAGCATTGCACATTCGTCAATAATATCAGTGCGTTATGACCTTGAAAGGGCTGGTCCGTGGGACCCAAACTCAGACAGAGGTTGTTTGTACATTTGTGAGCCGAGCAGTCTTGTCCATTCAGGCAGATTCCCCCAACCGGCTTTTGACAATCGGTATCGACGTTGCATTTGCGCGACGTTGTAACGGGCGGGGTATGAAGAAAATCTTCACAGATCCCGTTCATCCCGTTCATAGCCGGCGGATTGGGACGGCAGAACAGACCACATCTGGTAGCATCGACCACACCGCCATGAGCAGTACAAGCCGGTGGCGCGACACCGCAAGTCGCCGGCTTGGGGCATACGGCGGGCCCCGAACATTCGACGCGCCCCTCAGCACACTGACAAGATCGGCAGCCTACAGTCCAATGACTACCCTCCTTGCACCTGGCGAGTACGCCATTTGGGATTACGCTCACAATCACCAAAACGACCAACGTAGTTGGAATCGCATGGAGGCAGCGCGAAGCCATGTCACTACTTCTTCTCCAGCCGCACGCGCAACGAGATCTGGACCCCAGAGCCCACTGCGGGCCCCCCACTGACGTCTCCCCCGACCAAGGTTACCGTGATGGGAACGCCAAGGAGCGCCGCGTTGGCGGGGTCGTCCATGTCGAGCCACCAGTGCCCCGTGACGGTACATGTCCGGTCGGGATCGGAGCGGAGGAACCCACAGTCTTCGTCCGCTTCAGGGTTCCCTGGCCCCGCCGCCGACGCAGGTTGCATCGCAAGGCCGTTAACACTGATGCCGAGATCGTATTCTCTAGAAACGAAATTCGAGACTGCTCCGTCCGTGAGCATCCCGTCCGCGATGAGAATCGTCTTCTTCTTCCCCTTGGCGAGCGTCGCGCTAAGCGTGTTGCCGGGAGGATAGGCTGCAAGGAACACGTGCGCGGCTACAGCCCGCGCGTTCTTCGGCGGCTTCGGGCACCCGCCACCGCATGAGTCAACCGTCTGTGCAGACGCAGGGCGGGCGAGAGTGGCGGCGAAGATGAGTGTGGCAGCGGCAATGGCGGTGCGGAACATCGGATCCTCCGTGCGGCGTGTGACGGCCCGCAGGCAGCCGAGATTTGGTCCGCGCAGGGTGCCACGGTCGCGGGGTGGCCGTCGAGAGGATTCTTCGTGAATTCTACTTGCGGCGATTGACAACTTGCGGCGATTGACGTTGACGCATCCGCACGGCCTAGTGTATCAGTTGACTCGCTCTTGGTCGTACTTCGAAGCGCCCTAGGCGTGTTTCTCTGAGCGGCGGGGAGGTGGAGAATGCGGCGCGCGGAGCAGAGCATCCCCAGTGTAGGCGGTCCGCCAACTCGAATGCACCCGGCAGCCGTAGCGACCGAGAACGCGCGAGACGTGTTACTCGACCGACTGGTCGAGCATGCCTACGTCTACGATCCCGCCGGCAAGATCCCGCTCGCGTCCGGACAGCTCAGCGACGAGTACATCAACTGCAAGGCGGCCCTCAGCTATCCGGATGTGCTCGCGGTGGCGGCCCAGGTGATGTACCCCTTTCTCAAGGACGACGCGCAAGCGGTCGGTGGCCTCACGATGGGTGCCGATCCACTCGCGATTGCAATCGCACTCTTCAGCCGCAATCAGACACACCCTGTCCGTTGGTTCAGCGTCCGAAAGGAACGGAAGGAGCACGGCCTGAAGAAGCTGGTTGAGGGCAACTTGCCGGACCACTCCCGTATTGCCGTTGTCGATGATGTCGTAACTCAGGGTTCTTCGACACTCGACGCGATTGACCGCCTCCGCTCGGACGGCCACACCATCACGCAAGTGATTGTCCTCGTGGATCGGGAACAGGGTGGCCTTGCGAAGATTCGAGAATCACTCGGAGGTGATGTGCCCGTTGACGCCGTTTTCGCGAAGAGCGAACTTCGGGTGCGATGGCAGCGTTTCCGGGCGGTCTGACGCTCCCGAACGTCGTTGCTCTCCGAGCCCAGCTCGCACAGAAGTACCGCACCCAACCTACAATCGCCGCGACCGTCGATGGTATTCTCGCGGAGATCGAGGATGGCTGGCAGTACCGTCAGGGCATGGAGACGGCGAGCTTCAATGAACTGAACGCCCGCATCCTCCCTCAGCTCGAGACGCTACTCGTCCTCGACGATCCATCGAGGGCGCTTCCGTACGTGAATGCGCTCGTTCAGGACTGGCAGTCCATCACGATCGACTGGCTTCCCTGAAGCCCTGGAAGCAGATTCCCGAGTCGGGCCAAGGTGGTCGGATTCGGCGTGCGGAGCACGCTGGCGGTGTTCGGCTTTCAGCGAAACCAGCCAGTATCCGATGAAACGGCGACGTTGCGGGGGTCGACCGGCGTTGGTAGCGTGAATCCTTCACCCACCGGGCCGCGACGGCCCGTGTGGGTGGTCGTGTATGCAGCATCTCCCGCAAGAAGAAGGGCCTTCGCTCTCTGACGTGGCGCGACGCGCGGCGGCGGCTGCCGTCGGGCGACCGCTTCGCGTCGAGGGGCTGCGCGGCGGCGGCCGCGCGCTGCTCGTGGCCGAGGCGTATCGCGCCCAGCCGGTGCCGTGCCTCGTCGTCGCCGCCGATGCCGAAGCGGCGGAAGCGCTCGCGTCCGATCTCGCGCTCTTCCTCGGCGAGAGCGCGTCGACGCCGGCACTCGAGCGCAAGGTGCATCTCTTGCCGGCATGGGACGTGCCGCCGTTCGAGCAGGTGTCGCCCTCGGCGGCCGTCGTCACCGATCGCATCGCGGCGCTGTTTCACCTCTTGCAAGGCCGCGCGCCGATCGTCGTTGCGACGCCGGACGCGCTCGCGCAGCGCGTGCTGCCGCGCGCCGTCCTCGGTGAGGCGGTGCGGTACCTCGTGCAGGGCGACGAGATCGCTATCGACGTGCTCGCGGCCCATCTCGCGTCGTGGGGATACCAGCGCGTCGCGCTGGTGGAGGACCGCGGCGAGTTCAGCGTTCGCGGCGGCGTCGTCGACGTGTTTCCGGCGCTCGATCCGTTGCCGCTCCGCCTCGAGATGGAGGGTGACCGCATCGAGCGCATCCGCGCCTTCGACCCCGACTCGCAGCGCTCGCGCGACGCACGCGAGGAGCTCGTCGTCCTCCCGGCGCGCGAGGTGTCGCTGGCGCACCTCGGTGCATCGGACGCGCGCCGCGCCGTCGAGACGCGCGCGATCGAGGTCGGCATGCCGCGCCTCGAGCGGCACGCGCTCGCCGACGCGCTCGAGCACGGCCTCTTCGTGCCGGGCATCGAGTTCGTGATGCCGTACGTGTACGGCGCGCTGGCGACGGTCTTCGACTATCTTCCCGAGGGTACGCGTCTCTGGATCGACGAGCCGGCGCGCGTCGAGAGCGGCCTCGAAGGGGCGTGGGAGGCGACGATCACCGGCGCCTCGGAAGCGGAGCAGGCACGGCGCTTCTTCGCGCCGCCCGAGCGTCTGTTCGTCGCGCCCGCCGACGTGCGTGCCGCGACGGCTCCGCTCGCGACGGTCGAGCTCGACCCGCTTGTCGGCATCGGCGGCGCGGCGGGACACGCGCGGCTCACGTGCTACGTCCTCTCCGACCTCGCGGCGGCGCGCGCGACGCAGGCGACGCCGTCGATGAAGCCGCTCGCCGATCGCATCCGCGCGTTTGCGGCGGAGGGCCGGCGCGTGGTGATGGCGGTGCCGAGCGCGGCGCAGCGCACGCGTCTGCAAAAGCTCCTCGAGCAGCACGACGTGCACGCGACCATCGCGACGGAGGCCGTGCCGGCGTTGCTCGCGTCGCGCGAGCGCACGCCCGTCATCGTCGACGGTGCGTTGTCACACGGGTTCCGCATGCCGACGGAGCCGTGGGTCT
>JBGPOW010000340.1:0-3928 GCA_041488235.1 Binatia bacterium | reverse complement strand
TGCACTTTGTGCGCGAGCGTATCGACGACGTAGACGAGCTTCGTGCGCGGGCTGTACGTGATGCCCGTCGGCCGCTGGAGCGGCTCCGTGCCCGCGCTCCGCAGCGTCGAGAGCAACGCGCCGTCGCGACCGAAGACGAACACCCGTCCCGCCGAGTCGGAAAGGTAGAGTCGCAGGTCGTCGTCGAAGATCAGCGCGACCGGAGAGGTGATGGGCTCGTCCTCGGACCCGGCGAGCCGGAGATAGCGCCGCTCGCCCACGAGCAGGAGATGGACGCAGCGGCGTCCCATGTCGGCGACTGCGATGCGCCCGTCGCGGCCGGTCGCGACCGCAACCGGCAGCACGAAGGCATTGCGGCCGGCGTCTTCCATCCCGAAGACGACGGTGCGCAAGATCGAACCGGAGCTCGTCTCCTCCGCGAGACCCGTCAGCGATTGGACGTACGTCAGCTTCGCGCTGCTCGGCTGGTAGGGCCATTGGAGGCCGATCGCGGGCTGCGCCGTCTTGAGCGCCCATTGCGACGTGCATCCGGGCGCGAGAACGACGAGCGCGAGCAGCACGGCTCCGCAGCGGCGCCGCGTCGCCGCGCGAGGCGCGCGGGTCGTTACCCGTTCGACGGGTCTTGGTGCGCTCGACCGCATGTCAGAAGAGTCGCCTCCGGAACTTCAGGTACACGAGCTCGTGATCGCGCCGAGTCGAGACGGTGTTCGATCCCGACGAGTCGGTCTTGTACGCGGTCGCGCCGAGAGTGAGCTCGATCTTGCCGATCTTCCAAATGAGGCTGCCATTGAGCGAGTACGAGTCGCTGTCGATCAATCCCTGCAGGTGCGAGTAGGCACCGCCGCCTGACACGAACAAATTACGCGCGTAGAGTTGCTTTTGAATGCTGCCCGACGCCGAGATCACCTCCTCGGTGAACGGGTGCGTGACCGTCTGAAATTCGCCGTGCGGGAAGTACTTGTTGAGGTACGACGCCGATGCGAAGGCGTTCGTCGTCGCGTTGAGGGCCGAGACGTATTGGAGCTCGATCCGCCACGACCGGTAGGGGCTGACCTGCCATTGCACGTCCTGGTACTCGCCGCGCAACAGCAGCGGCTCGCGCTGGAGCAGCACGCCGGCGGTGTAGGTCGTGGAATCGAGCGGGCCGCCGGGGAACGCGCCGGAGAGAACGCGCGACCGCACCGCGGCGTAGCCGAGATACGGCGTCACCAACCGGTCGAGGAGCTCCACGCTCGTCGTCGCGCCGTAGGCGTCGGTTTGGAGCTCGAAGTTCCCCGAAAGGAGCGAGTACGAGGCTTCGAAGTCGTAGGTGCCGGGCACGACGAACTCCGCGGGGAGCGCGAACACGCGGATCTCGAACGTGTTCAGCGACGGCACGACGACGTAATGGACGTTCTCCTCCAGGCGGATCACCTCGAACGGCGGGATCGGCGACTTCAGGAAGATGAGGATGCTCTGCGGGTCGACGTTCGGCTGCCGCAGCGTGAACGAGCCGGGCACCGCGGTCCCTTGGAAGGGCTCGTTGACGATGTTCGTTTGTCCGTTGCTGTCCGTATCTCCTCTCGCGGCATTCACTCCGGCGAGGAATCGACCGCGGGGAATGGTCTTGACGTAGTTCAGGGTGATGCCGTTGGAGAGAAAGCTCGTGTCCCCCGTCGACGAGCTCCGCCAGTTCTTGAGGAACGTGTAGGTGGTATCGAGGCTCTGATACAGCTTGTGGATGACGTTGACCTGGATGTCGTTCGAGGTCTCGGACAGATCCTGGTGTTGCGTGGCCGTCCGATCGCTGATCTTGCCCTCGTTGTTCTGATAGCGATAGAGAGCCTCGGCTCTCAGGTGGTACGGGAGATAGATCGTCAGGAAATCGTTCGATGAAAGATTGTCCTGCGTGAACTTTCCCGACGAGGGACTCTTCTGCTCGTACGAGTCGTTGCTCACGTTGGCCGTCAATCGTAGCCGCTGCAGATTGATGTAGTTGCCCAATACGTATTGCAGCGAGCTGCCGTCCAGATTTTGAGATGACGAGAACCACGACGGGTTGAAGGCGCCGTTGACCGACCACTCGTTGCCGTTCGCGTAGCGCTTGAAGTACTCGCCGTCGACGTACGCGCGCGTGATGTCGGTCGTCGATCCGGGCGACTCGATGGTGTCGTCGAGGAAGCCGGCGTGGAAGAAGTACGGTTTGTTCTTGTAGCGGAAATTGGCGCCGTTGCTCGTCTGCACGAGATTGTGCTGCGTCGCCGCCTGTTCTTTGAACAACGGCTCGAAGCGACGGGCGAAGAGCTGCAAGTTGTACGGATGCTCGGGCAGGAAGACCAGGCTGAGGTCGTATTCGAGGCCCGGTCCGGTCTGCCAGCCGTGCGAAGATACGGCTGTCGCCTGATAGTCCTCCTCTCTCAACGCGCCCGACACCGAAAATTGATACTGCACGAATCGTGGATGGTACGAGTAGCCGATCGAGTACACGGTGACGGTCTGCTTGAGGAACGTGTCGCTCCAGCGGCTGGAGTGCGACCCGCTGTGGAGGTTGTCCCGCTCATACGATCCGTAGACGTCCAAAAATGCGCCGTTCTCGAACGGCGTCGGAAGGAATTGCGTCCATTGGGCGCAGGCGACGGACGGAAGAAACCCGACCACGATGAACGAAATGACGAGACTCCCGCGACGTATCACGATATCCCGCTCTCATCTCAACAAAAATTTCTTGTCGGACATGTGCGCATCGTGACAGGACGTGCAGGTCTCTCCGACGCCGGCGTGTGCGGGGACTCTCTCCACGTCGCGACTGTCGTGGCAACGAAGACAGAAGCTGTCCGACTCGGCGACGAGCAGGTAGCGGTACTTCGAGCTGTGAGGATCGTGGCAGGCGGTGCAGCCGCCCGACGCGAGCGGACCGTGGATGTATTTCTTGTCCGTCTTGATCTCGTGGCATTTGAAGCAGAGCTGATCGCGCGGCACGACAAAGGTGTTCGTGGCCGCCGATTCATGACACGCGGTGCAGAGGCGTGCTGCGTACGGGCCGTGCTCGAGGAATCCGACGCGCCGGGGCTCGGCCGTGACGGGCTGCTGCCCGGTCGTATCTGCGGCGATCTTCGGTGGTGGGACGCCATCGAAGAAGAGCGAGAGGACCTCGTAACGCGAGGCGGGGTCGCAGCCGACCGACACCAGAGTCGCGATCGAGATGCATGCCGCTGTCATCCATACTTTCATCGTGAACGGAACGAAGCGAAGTCACGGGCCTCCGCGCGGCTACGGCTGCTGGCCCTCCAGCGCCTTCGTCCGCCGCTCTTCGAGCTCCTTGAGAAGCTCGGTGTCCGTCGGATACTTCATCCCTTTCTCCTGTCCATATCCGAAAATGCTGATTCTCCGATCCCCGAATTGGCTGACGACGACGACCAGATATTCGATCTGGAATCCTGGTTGGGCGTACCGTTCGAAGTAGGGGAGATTGTCGTAGTCGATCGTCACCTTTGCGGGCAAGACGAGCCCGGCCGGCTTGTTTCCCGGTTCCCCGAAGAACATCAGTAGGCGGCCGTCCGGGGCGAAGATCTGGACGTTGTTGAAGGAGGCATCGACCGCATAGAGTCGCCCGGCGCGGTCGAGCGCGATTCCCTTCGGACGTGCGAAGTGGCCGAGGTTGTCTCCGGGTCGCCCGAACGTCGCCTTGAAATGGCCGTCACGGTCGAACTTGACGACCTGGAACCGGCCGACGTCGGTGACATACAGATAGCCGTCGCGGTCGAAGCCGAGGTTCGTCGGACGATCGAGCCGTTCCGCCGGATCGCCCGTGTCGCCGAAGCTCTTGAGCAGCGTGCCGGTCTGCTTGTCGAAGACCTTGACGAGCCCGTTGGCGACGTCGGCGACGTAGAGCCTGTTCTCGAGCGCGACCGCGTCGACGGGTTTCCAGCCGCCGGGAAGTCCGTACGCT
>JBGPOW010000339.1:0-3934 GCA_041488235.1 Binatia bacterium | reverse complement strand
TCGCCGACCTGGAGCGCCTGCGGCAGATCCTGACCAACCTTCTCGTCAACGCCGCCAAATTCACCGACACCGGCAGCATTCACATGACCGCCGCGTATTGCGACGACACCGTCATCATCACGGTGAGCGATACCGGTCGCGGTATGGACCCCGAAATGCGCGCGCGCATCCTCGAGCCCTTCGTGTGTGGTGACGAGGGCAAAGGCTGGGGTCTGGGGCTCGCGATCGTCGCGCGACTGGTCCGACTCTTCGAGGGCTCGCTGACGATCGAGAGCACACCGGGTCAGGGAACGACGATCATGGTGCGCCTCCCCGCTGCGGAACGCGTCGAGGCGAGCGAGCAGCCGAAGCTCGTCGCGTCCGCCTGACGGCGGCCATTCAGGGCAGCAGTTCCCAAATCATGTAGAGGAAGAGCGCCACCTGAATCGTGAAGAGGGTACCGCGGACGAAGACCAGCCAATGGTTGACGCCGATCAGGTGGACCGAGCTCTGCGCGAGGCGCGCGCCGAGCACGTACGACGCGACGCCGTCCGCGACCGCGGGCCTGCCGAGCGCGTAGGCGGAGAGGACGATCGCCGCGAAGACCGGCAGGTTTTCCACGCAGTTCATGTGCGCGTGCTGCGCGCGGACGACGAAGCCCGGGTCGTCCGTCGGCCGGCCGCGCGTCCACGAGTCGGCGCGCTTCCGGCCGGCCATGACGAGGCCGGTCCGGTAGAAGACGTACGTCAGCATGAGCGCGAGCGTCCAGGCGGCGAAGAGCAGCAGGGCGGTGATTGCCTTCATGATCCCTCCTTCTGCAGGCGATGGTTCGCTGCCGACTACGGGTTCTTGGCCGCAGACTCAAGGGCGCGGCCCGAGGATACGTCCCGGCGGCGCGGGCGTGGAGCGCGCCCACTCGCGGATTGCGCGACGCAGCGGGTGACGGGCGGAAGCCTCGTCGCCCGTTTGGCGCTCGGACGTATCCGCTGATGCGGCGCCGATGACGGGTCAGCCGGTCTTCTTCGTCTCCTCCGTTCCGTCTTCGCGCTCCTCCGCCGCGCAACGCCGATCGCCGACGTACGCGAGCAGCGGCGGGCCGGTCGGCCGTACTCCGAGGTGCCAATGGACGTCGTGAGGCGCCGTACCCCAGGCGCGGACGGCGCTGGTGTGGATCCCGTGAAGGTGATGCGCCGCGCACACCGCGGTGCGGTTCGTGCGCTCGTTGCCGCCGCCGCGTGAGCGGTACAGCAGATGATGATCGTGGAGGCTGCATCGCGAGCTGCACCCCGGTACGGTACAGCGCCAACCGTCGCGCGCGAAAATCGGATCGCGATGCCGCGGCATCGATTCCCAATACGCGATCACGTGCTGCAGTACGCGTTCGAGAGCATACCAACGCGGCGCGCCGGGCTCCGCGAAAACGTCGAGCGCCTCGCGCACCAGCGCGACGACCGACGCGGGAGCGGTGACCTGAATTTCAACGTCGCAGACCTCGGATGTGGCGCGCCGAGCGCTGTCCAATTGCGCCAACGTGATTTCGCGCGACGAACGCGCACGGATTTGCACTCGCGCGGTGGAGGTGGTCGCGGTCTCTGCGGTCACGGTCTCTGCGGTCAACGGAGACGCCAGCACGCTGTCGATCGGCGGCGGATCGAGCGGCACACCGGCGCCGCAGACGTCGCGGGCGTCGAGCACCCAGCTCACCTCGTCGCTGAGACGGCGCACCGTGACGATGTCGGCGCGCGCGAGCCACGCCGCGGCGTTTGCGCGATCGACGACCGGCAGCAGCGTCAGCACCTGCACCCATGAGATCGCGCCGGCTTCGTAGGCGCGGGCAAAGTCGTCGTCACGGCGCGTGCTGCGTTCGACCTTGAGGAGCGCCCATGCCTTGCGCGCCGAGATGCCGAGGCGTTCGCGAACGTAGTCGGCAAGCGAGGTGAATCCGTGTGCGCGATAGACGCGCTGGTTGACGACGATGCGAAGGAGGCGGCCGATCCGCGGCTCGCTCGTTCTGATCGCGCGCACCGCGGCGACGAGCCGCGCATCGAGCGCGAAGGGATCGGACGGCGCACGAAATTCGTCGCGGTCCGATTGCGGTGGTGTCGCCGGTGCGACGGGATCGACGTCAACGAGGGCGACAGCGGATGACGCGGTCTGCATGGCCGGCGTGCCAGAGGAGTCCACGTCCGCGGCGGGCGCCGGCTCTCGTGCACGGCGCGCGAGGCGCATCGATGCGAGAAGCGCACGGTCGACGAACGATGCGTCGGGCGGGCGACCGGAAAATGCTTCGGCGGCGATCACCTCGGCGGCGCGCCACGCGGGGAGCGACCCACCCGCAACGCGCGATGCGAGCTCGCGCGCACGCCGCCAGAGCGCGCGGACACGCGCGGGGCACGCGATGCGCAGACGAACCGCGGGCTCGCCGTCGATGGTGCCGTCGTCGGCGTCGGGATCGGGATCGACGCTGTCGGCGGCGCTCCGGCGCGTCGCCGTTGCTGCTCGCTCGAGCTCGGCGACAGTGGAATTGCGCGCGCGTGCCAGCCACAGCTCCTGATCGTCGGGACGCGCGGCGGCGCAGATGGCGCGAACATGCGCCCATGAGAGATCGCCACGATCGAACGCGGTAGCGACGAGCGGCAGAGGCTCGAGGTGCGTCGCGACCCATGCCGCAGACTGCAACGTACGCGCCGAAAGGCCGAGGCGCTCGCGCGCGTAGTCTTTGAGGCGGACGAAACCGAGGCCACGGTACGCGCGACGCCGGAGCATCTCGCGCGCGACTGTCCCGAGGTCGTGGCGCGACGCTGCTTCCATCCGGCACGCGACCCGCAGCTCGATGTCGATGCGACGCGCGACGCGGGCGCGCTCGGTGAGCAGCGCTTGTGCGCGCTCCTGGTCAGCGGTGGTGTACGGGCGCGGAGGCGATCGCCGCCGCGCGCTTCCGTCGCGAGCGGCTGCAACGGAAGCGGACGCGCCGGAAGCGAACGCGCCGCGCGTCCGTCGGCTCCTCCACCGGCGCGCCCTGTGTTTCAACGACCCCATGTGAAAACTTCCAGCTGTCTGTTGTAGGCGAAGAAATAGCGAAACATCGATAGAGGGTCAACTCATTTCCCACGAGCACGCCATTCTTTGTGGTCATATTGCCGCGACGGAATTCACGGCACTGTGAGGCCATGAACCGACCGGCGGGTTGGAGGCCCGAGCCGCCGCCGTCGTTGCCGATCGCGACGTTGCCGACCATGGTGCCATCCCTCACCTGGATCCCGACGACGACGTTCATCGCGACGACGTTCTTGCGGACGATCTTGCCCGGACCGACCACGTTGATGCCGAAATCCCTGATGCGGCGTCTCCGTCACGAGGAAGCCTTTCCCCGGCCGCCCGAGCTCGCCGCCGTCGGTAATCAGGAGCACGTTGTTGTTGACGTCGGCCGTGCGCGCGTCGATGAGCGTCTCGGCGGCCCCGTTCGTCGACAGGATGATGACGTTCTTGTTCATCGCGATCATGCAGCCGCACCCGGGCGCGGGCGTTTCCTCGCCCAGCGAGTCACCGGGGGTGCGCCGCGGGACCGGTCGTGCTTGACCACCCGGAAGACCGGTTGTAGACCAACGCCTTTCGCGACGGGCACTTGTGAGCTGCGCCCGGCGCGACCAATCCATCGCAACGACCCGGAGCACGATGTCGATCCTCATCAATAAGGACACCACCGTCATCATCCAGGGCATCACCGGCCGCGAGGCCGTGAACCTGACGCGCGAGGGCCTCGACTACGGCACCAAGATCGTCGGCGGCGTCACCCCCGGGCGCGCCGGGCGCGACGTCTACGGCGTTCCCGTCCACGACTGCGTGCTCGACATCACGTCGAAGCAGCACGTCGACGGCTCGATCGTCACGGTGCCGCCGCGCTTCACCCGCGACGCCGTCTTCGAGGCGCTCGAGGCCGGCGTCAAGCTCATCG
>JBGPOW010000338.1:0-3990 GCA_041488235.1 Binatia bacterium | reverse complement strand
GAGGTGGCACATGTACGGCGACTCGCCGCGCCAGAGCGTCATGCACGCCCACCCGAGGTCTTCCATCGGATCGCCGAGGTGCACCATCTCCCAATCCAAAATCGCGGCGATGCGTCCGCCGTCGACGAGGAAGTTGCCGGTTCGATAATCGCCGTGCACCAGCGTGATCACCTCGGTCGCCGGCAGCGCGCGTCGCAGCCAGAGGACGGCGTCGGTGAGGATCGGGCGCGGCGGGCCGCCGGCACGCGCGATGTAGCCTTCCCACCGTGCGAGCTCGCGTGCCGCGGCGCCGGTGCCCAGCGGCGGGACAGCGAGGAAGTCGAGACCCGCGGCGCGCCAATCGACGGCGTGGAGGGCAACGAGATCCGCGACGAAGTCCTCACCGAGCCGGGCGCGCTCGTCGTCGCTGAAGACGGGCTTGCCGTCGACGATGACCGGCAACGGCACGGTCCCCGGCGCGAGCTCCATCACGTAGAACGGCCGCTCGAGAACCGCCGGGTCGCGCTCGTACCACAGCACGCGCGGCGCCCGCACGCGCGTCGCGGCGAGCGCGGCGAGGACGCGGAACTCGGGCTCGGTGTCGTACGGCTCGAGC
Organism: Binatia bacterium; assembly: GCA_041488235.1. Classification (GTDB taxonomy): domain Bacteria; phylum Desulfobacterota; class Binatia; order UTPRO1; family UTPRO1; genus DP-19. The sequence goes on along the minus strand of JBGPOW010000338.1, from coordinate 3,395 downwards.
AGTCCCGCGGCCGGCTGGCGGCGCAGAACGTAGCTCGCGGTCTCCTCGCGCTCCTCGGCGCGATACGCAACGTCGACGCGGAACGTCTCCTGCGAAAAACCCTCGCTCATGCGTGTGAGCGCCGTCACCCGCACGTCGGTGCGCGGCGCGAGGCGGCGCGCGAAGTATGCGGATAGACGACTGAGCATGGCTTCCGGCGCATACGCGCTCGGCGGATGCGCTGCAATGACGGAGGGCGGTGCCGGCACTGCCGGCCGGCACCACCCCGACGGCGATGGCGGACCAGCCATCGCCCGCCCCGTCTTTCACCTTGACACCGCGCCGAAGACCGCGTTAGCGGTCAGGCACGCGTCGTAGATCCTACGACGCGAGTGCCGTGACGTCACGACAACTCGCGAAGCAACGCTCAGCCGACGAGCCGCGGAATGGCGCTGGTACGCGCCGCGCCCGGCCCGGTACGATCGAAGCGTGTCGCGAGGCCGCGACGCCGCCGAAAGGAATCCTCGTCATGAACCCTCACCGTCTCGCCATCGCACGGACCGTGGATTCGGCGACGTCGCGAGCACGCTCCGCCCTGCTCGTCGCCGCCGTCGCCGCGACGCTGATCCCGACGACGCGTCCCACGTTCGCCCTCGAGCCCGGCGGCACGGGCAGCCCGCGGCGGGACTGCATCGTCGAGTACGGCGGCTTCGCGCTCAACTACCCGCCGCCGCCGGCACCGAAGCGCCGCGAGTTCCGCTGCTTCGATGGTGACCCGTCGTGCGACGCCGACGGGACGCGCAATGGCAGCTGCTCGTTCTCGGTACAGCTCTGCTTCGCCGGCGACAACGTCCCCGGCTGCGCCGCCGGGACGGTGTCGGCCGTGCGGGTGAAAAACCCGCGCCCGACGAGCGCCGGATTCGATCCCGAGCTCGACGCGCTGCAAACCGCCGGGCGGGCGGTCCTGCCGACGAGCACCGCAAACACGTGCGGCGCCCCCGTGACGCTCACCGCGCCCGCGACGGGAAAACACGGCGCGAAGAAGCTGCGCGTCCACGCCACCGCCACCGGCGGCAGCGACAGCGACCATTTGCGGCTCACCTGCGTGAAGAGCGGCTGGACGAAGTATCAGCACGATCTCGCCAACTCCGGCGCCAACCCCGACGAGACGACGATCACCACCGCCAACGCGGCGACGCTGGTGCAGAAGTGGGATTTCCAGGTCAGGACGAAGAGCGACCAGCCGCACTACGTCACGGCGGAGCCCACCGTCGCCGACGATCTCGTGTACATCGGCGCATGGAACGGCGTCATGTACGCGCTCCACGCCGACGATGGCAGCGTCGCGTGGCAGTTCGACACCGCCGATCCCCATCCCGAGCAGCGCGGGAACTTGCAAGGCATTCAGTCCTCCGCCGCGGTGCTGGCGGACGGGCGTGTCTATTTCGGCGCGGCCGACGGGAACATCTATTGCCTGAGCGGCAAGGGGAAGCTCATCTGGAAGACGTCGCTCGGCAATCCCGATCAAACGGGTCCCGGCGCCGAGGGCGCGCACGCCTGGTCGTCGCCGGCGATCATCGACGGCAAGGTCTTCGTCGGCCGCGCGTCGCACGAGGATGCGCCGTGTATCCGTGGCCGCTTCTACGCCCTCGACCAGGACACCGGCGCGATCCTGTGGCAGCAGAACATCGTGCCCGAGAAGGTCTGCGACAACGCGCCGGCGACGATCTGCACGACGGACGCGGAGTGTCCCGGCGGCAGCTGCGTCGCGAACAAGGTCTGCACGAAGCAAGCGACGCAGTTCTGCACCAGCGACGCGGATTGCGACGGCAACATCACCGGCAACTTCTGCGCCGACTCGAAGGGCGGCGCGATCACCTCGTCAGCCGCGATCGACGCCAGTCGCAACCACGTCTACATCACGACCGGCGATTGCCTACAGCAAGGCGCGATCGGCGACGCCGAGTCGATCATGGCGTTCGCCATGGACACGGGCGCGCGCCTGTGGGCGAACCGCGCGAACCCCATCGGCGAGACGTCCGACTTCGACTACATCTCGTCGCCGTCCGTCTTCACCGCGACCGACGGCGTGACGACGCGCGATCTGGTCGGCGCCGGCAACAAGAACGGCGCGTTCTACGCCGTCGACCGCGACACCGGTGCGCTCGTGTGGAGCACGGCGGTCGTGCCCGGCAGCGTCATCGGCGGCTACATCGGCTCGCACGCGGTCGCCGGCGGACAGATCTTCTCCGGTACGTTCAGCGGCCCGCCGTACGTCCACGCGTTGAACGCCTTCGACGGCACGTTCGGACCGCTCAGCAACTCGTCGTCCGACGCACGCACTTTCGCCGCCGCGACGTACGCGAACGGCGTCGTCTTCAACGGCAGCCAGGTGATCTCGTTCTTCTCGTCCGGCCAGAACCGCCTCCGCGGCTACGACGCGTCGACCGGAGCCCAGGTCCTCGACATCGCGATGCCGGGCGGCGTCGCCTCCGGCGCCGCGATCGTCGACGGCACCGTGTACGTCGGCTACGGCGACGTGCTCGACAACAACCCGAGTCCGTTCGGCGGTGTCCGCGCCTTCGGGCTGCCCTGAGCGTCGACGCCGTCGAGCAGGGTCGCCGCTCGGGCGACGGTCGTTACGGTGTCGGCGCGCCGGACGCGCGCGTGAAGTAGTCGACGATCGCGGCTGCGAACGCGGGGATCGTGTACTCCTGCGGCTGCACATCGACCGTCAAGCCGAAGTCGCGCGCGGTGGCGGCGGTGATCGGGCCGATGCAGCCGACGGCGGTGCTGCTCAAGAGGCGCGGCAGCTCGCTCGATGGGAAGAGGCGGGCGAAGTTGGTGACCGTGCTGGAGCTCGTGAACGTCACCATGTCGGGGGGGTGATCGCCGGCGAAGAGGGCGGGGGCGGTGACGGCCTCGGCGGGGACGACCGTGCGATAGACGGGGACCTCGTCGACGATCGCGCCCGCAGCCGCGAGGCGCTGCGGCAAGATCGCGCGCGCGGCGGCGGCACGCGCGAGGAGGACGCGGCGGCCGGCGACGCCGGCGGCGATGAGGTCGTCGGCCACTGCCTCGGCGCGATACTCCGTCGGAGTGAGCGCGACGCGCAGGCCGCGCGCCTCGATCGCGGCACGCGTCTGGGGGCCGATCGCCGCGATCGCCACGCCGGCGAGATCGCGGACGTCGCGGCCGGTCGTGCGCAGCCGGTCGAAGAACGCCGCAACGCCGTTCTCACTGGTGAGGACGAGCCACGCGAAGTCGCGCAAGCGCGCGAGCGCCGCGTCGACGGCTTCCCAGCCGTCGGGCGGCACGGTCGCGATCGTCGGCAGCGCGACGACCTCGGCACCTTGCTCCTCGAGCAGCGTTGCGAACGCCGGCGCCTGCGTGCGCGCGCGGGTCACGACGATGCG
>JBGPOW010000337.1:0-4020 GCA_041488235.1 Binatia bacterium | reverse complement strand
GGTGACGCTGCCGTTGCCGAGCATCACGCTGCCGCTCCCGACGCTGCCGCTGCCGTCGATCACGCTGCCGCTGCCGAGCGTCACGCTGCCGCTCCCGACGCTGCCGCTCCCGACGGCGACGCCGACGCCCGATGACACGGCCACGCCGACGCCGACGTTCACCCTGGCGCTTCCGACGCTGCCGCTACCGTCGCTCACGCTGCCGCTGCCGAGCGTCACGCTGCCGCTCCCGACGCTCCCGTTGCCGACGGCGACGGTGACACCGGAAGTCACGGTGACGGCCACTCCGACGTTCACCCTCGCGCTGCCGACGGTTACGCTTCCCCTCCCGTCGCTCACGTTGCCATTGCCGACCGTTACGCTGCCGCTCGCGACGGCCACCGCGACGTCGACACCGGTTCCCACGGCCACGGCGACACCGGTCCTGACGGCGACGGCGACGGCCGCGGCGACTCCGTCGGCGACACGCACCGCCACGCGGACGCCGACGCCGACGCCGACGTCGACGCCGGTCTGCGGGAACGGCACGCTCGAGGCAGGCGAGGTGTGCGAGCTACCGGCGGTGAATTGTCCGGCGCTTCAAGTCTGCGTCTTGTGCCAGCAGTGCCTCTGAGCTGATCGCGGTGGCGTCGGGCGACGTCGTCTGGCAGACGTCGCCCATGACCACTCATCCGATCCGCTTCGGCATCCAGACCGGCCAGCAGCGCGTCGAGTGGACGCAGATGCTCGACCTTTGGCGCAAGGCCGACGCCTGGGGCTACGACTCGCTCTGGAACTTCGACCACTTCTACGCGATCTTCGCCCCGCCCGAGTTGCCGTGCCTCGAGGGCTGGACGACGCTCGCGGCGTTGACGCAGGCGACGACCCACGCGCGCGTCGGCACACTCGTGAGCGGCAACACGTATCGCCACCCCTGCGTGACGGCGAAGATGGCGGCGACGCTCGATCATGTGAGCGGCGGCCGCTTCAACCTCGGCATCGGCGCCGGCTGGTTCGAGCTCGAGCACCGCGCGTTCGGCATCGACTTCAAGACCGTGGGTACGCGTCTCGCGGCGCTCGACGAGTCATGCCGCATCATCAAGAGCATGTTCACCGAGGAGCGCACGACGTTTCACGGCGCTCACTACACGGTGACCGACGCGCTGGCGTTTCCGAAGCCCATCCAGCGTCCGCACCCGCCGATCATGATCGGCGGCAGAGGCGAGCGCGTGCTCTTGCGCATCGTCGCCGAGCACGCCGACATGTGGAACTCCTACGGCCATGCCGGCCGCATGCGTGAGCTGATCGACGTCATCCGCCGTCACGCCGACGTGGTCGGGCGCGATCCCGATCAGATCGAGAAGACCGTCATGATGCCGCTCTGCTATCGCGCGTCGAAAGAGCGCGAGCAGTTCGTCTGCTCCGTCGCGGCGGCGATGGACCAGAGCTCACCCGAGGAGGCGCGCGCCCGCATCATGATCGGCGACGCGCAGGAGTGCCTCGACACGATCGAGCGCTACAGCCGGATCGGCGTGACGCACTTCATCTTCATGACGTTCGCGCCGTACGTCGAGGAGGAGATGCAGCGCTTCGCCGAGGAGATCATCCCGCAGGTGCGTGGACGATAGCAGCCCGGCGTCGCCGGCGCCGCACCTCGGCGCGCGCTCTCGGCGTCAGCCGAGGTCGAACAGCAGCACCTCGCCGGCGCCACCCGCCGGCGCCGGCTCGCCGACGAGCTCGAGCGCGCGCTCGTCGTCGACGGCGGCGCCGTCGCCGGCCATGAGCGGCGTGCCGTTCAAGCGCACGTCGCCGCGGGCGATCTGCACCCACGCGTGGCGTCCAGGCGCGAGCGCGTGCGTCACCCGCTCGCCGGGCGCGAGGAGCGTCGCGTAGAGCCGCACGTCCTGGTGGATCGTCACGGCGCCGTCCGCACCGTCGCGTGCGGCGATCAGCCGCAGGCGGCCGCGGCGCTCGTGGTCGGGGAACTCCTTCTGCTCGTACTCGGGCCGGAGGCCGCGACGCTCGGGTAGGATCCAGATCTGCAGCAGGTGGACGGACTCGGTGCGCGACGCGTTGAACTCGCTGTGCGTCACTCCCGTCCCGGCGCTCATCCGCTGCACCTCGCCGGGGCGAATGACCGATCCCGTTCCCATGCTGTCCTTGTGCTCGAGCGCCCCCGCGAGGACGTAGGTGACGATCTCCATGTCGGCGTGCGGATGCGTCGGGAAACCGGCGCCCGGCTGCACGCGATCCTCGTTGATGACGCGCAGGTGGCGAAAGCCCATGTGCGCCGGGTCGTAGTAATCGGCGAACGAGAAGGTGTGCCAGCTGTCGAGCCAGCCGTGCTGGGCGTGCCCGCGCTCCTCGGCGGGCCGAATGGTGATCATGCGCGCTCCTTTCTATTTCCTTATAATCGCCCGCCATGGCCATGCCCAATCCAGCGCCGTCCCAGCTGGGACGGTTTCTCGATCCTCGCGGAGCCGGCGGCGTCGTCCGCAGCGGCGTCTCACCGCATCGGTTTCGCGACGTCTACCACTCGGCTCTGAACGCCCCATGGTCGCTCCTGCTCGCGGGCTTCGCAGCTTTCTACGTCGTCTTGAATGCGCTCTTCGCGCTCGCCTACGTCGCCGGCGGCGACGACATCGCGAACGCGCGCGCGGGATCGTTCGTCGATGCGTTCTTCTTCAGCGTCCAGACGATGGCGACGATCGGCTACGGGGGGCTCGCGCCGCGGACGCTCTACGCGAACATCCTCGTCGCGATCGAGGCGTTCCTCGGCGTCCTCAGCTTCGCGCTCGCAACCGGCCTCTTTTTCGCCAAGTTCTCACGGCCGACGGCGCGCGTCCTCTTCAGCCGAGTCGCGGTGGTCGCGCCGCGCGACGGCGTGCGCTCGCTCATGCTGCGGATGGCCAACGAGCGCGCCAATCAGATCCTCGAGGCGCAAGTGCACCTCGCGCTCGCACGGACCGAGACGACGATCGAGGGCGAGCGCGTCCGGCGCCTCTACGACCTCCAGCTCCTCCGCACGCGGACGCCGCTCTTCGTTCTCACCTGGACGGTGATTCATCCGATCGACGAGCGCAGCCCGCTCTTCGGCGCGACGCCGGAGTCGCTCCGCGAAGCCGAAGGCGAGATCATCGTCTCGGTCATGGGCGTCGACGAGACCTTCTCGCAAACGATTCACGCCCGCTACTCGTACCTCGCGGACGAGATCGCGTGGGATGCGCGCTTCGCCGACATCATGTCACGGCTGCCCGACGGTCGCCGTCTCGTCGACTACACGCGCTTCCACGACGTCGTCGCGACCGAGGAGTGATCAGCCCGTGAGGCCCCACTTCTGCTTGTTGGCCTCGACCTCCTCGGCCGTGGGCGGCGGCTTTTTCTCGGTCGGCGAGACGATGAAGTCGTCCTTGTGCTCCATCATCAGGTAGTTGAGCGGCGTGTCCTCCTTGAACGGGTCGGGGACGGCCGCCTCCTCGAAGATCGCCTGCCACGGGCACTCGGGCTCGCACGCGCCGCAATCGATGCACTCGTCGGGGTGGATGTAGAGCTGGTTCGGGAAGGTCTCGTGATCCGATCCCTGATACGCGTAGATGCAGTCGACCGGGCACACGGCGACGCACGCGGTGTCGACGCAGTCGCGGCAGAGACGCGTGATGATGTAGGTCATCGCGACCCTCCTTTGTGGGGCGCGATTCTCGCGATTCCCCTCGACCCTGTCAAAGCGGGCGCGAGCTGCGACGCCGCACCGAGGCGCGGGCGACCGTCAGAATGCGGGCAGCGTGCGCGTGCGGCGGAGCGCGATGTCGACGAGCAGAAGCGCGATCACGAGCGGTACGAGAACGGGTGCGAGCGGCGTGCGCTCGCGCGTCACGCCCGGCCGCGCCGTGAGGATCGCCCCCGGCTCGGGATCGACGGCGCCGCCGGTGAGCCGCGCGAGCTGCTCCAGCAGACGCACGTTCGGACCGCGGGCGCGGAATTCGCGGCCGCTGTCGGCGCTCGCCGGTACCATCAGGTCGATCTGCTGCGGCAGTGCCGGAT
>JBGPOW010000336.1:0-4021 GCA_041488235.1 Binatia bacterium | reverse complement strand
CGCGTTGCTGTCCGGATCCTCCAGCGTCGCCGTCCGCCACCCGCTCTCCGTCTTCCGCACGATCAGCAGCTTCGCGAACCCCGGCACCGGCTTCTTCGTCCCGTCCGCCTGCACCACATCATTGAACTGCGCCTGCGCCACGAGGAGCGTCGGGTACGGCCCGCCCCCGAGCGAGTCGCGGATCGGCGCGCCGCTAGCCTTCACCACGTTCACGTTCGACCCCGCGGCCGGCGTCCGCGCCGGCCCCGCGGCGTCTTGCGACGCGTCGCGACTACAAGCAGCGATCAAGATTAAGATCGCAGCCAGTCCGACCCGTCCTCGACGGAGCAGGCCGCCGAGAAGGGTGCAGATGCAAGGCGCGAGGAAGCCGGGGGCGGAGGCGTAGCGGAAGCTACGCCGCACAACCCCGGCGCCCGAGCAACGCAGCAGATGCGCCCTTATCGGCGGCCTACGGAGCGACCGGCCGATCATCGTGCCCCGTACACCTCATCCAAGATCTTCGCGATACCGCGCAACGCACGGGCACCGTCGCCGCGGTATGTGGTGCCATGCATCGTCGCCAGCACGCGCGGCTCGGCATCGGCGAGCTTGTGGAGCGTGCGCCCCGTGTCCGCCGTGTAGGGAAGATAGTTCGCGAGCGGCCCTTGTTGGAACGCGAGCAGCGTCTCGCGATGGCGCTCGAGGACGTCGGACTCCGTCACCGCGGCGACGTCGCCGTTCTGGTGCGCGAGGTCGGAGCAGAGCAGGGTTGCCGTCGTCTCCTCGAAGAGCAGCCCCGCGTCCCAGCAATGCGGTACGTGCGGCGTCTGGAAGAAGCGGAAGCGGTGACGACCCGTCGCCAGCGTCTCCTGATCGACGAGCGGCCGTGCCGGACGGGCGGCGAAGTCGTTCACGCTCGTGAGCGCGCCGACGACGCTGCAAACCGGCGTCGCCGCCGGTGCGAGCGCCAGCCACTCGTTCAGCGACCCGCATTCGTCGGCCTCGAAGTGGCTGAAGCCGATCCAGCGGAGCGACGCCGGGTCGACGAGCGTAGCGACCGCGTCGCGGACGAGCGGGAACATCATGCGCGGTCCGGTGTGGAAGAGCAGCGGCTCGTCGTCGCGGACGAGGAACTGCGCGAACTGGAGGTCGGCCTCGGGAACGAAGGTCGAGATCCGATAGATCTCGGGGGCAATCTCGTCGATGGTCGGCATGGACTTGCAATCGGTGATCGGGTGCCGTCTGTCAACTCACGTGGCCCGTTTGACTCGACGACGACGATGCATCCATACGGGCGCTGGAAGGAGCGCTCTCCATGAGACTCGCGACGTTCACGCATCAGGGCACGACCGGGATCGGTGTCGTCGTCGACGACGCGATCGTCGACCTCGCGGCGGCGGCGCCGGAGCTGCCGCGCGAGATGTGCGCCTTTCTCGCCGCCGGGCCGGCGGCACTTGCGGCCGCACGCGCGGCGGCGGCCGGCCGCGGCCCGCGGCTGCCGCTCGCGTCCGTGCGTCTCGAGGCACCGGTCCTGCGCCCCGGGAAGTTTCTCGCGATCGGGCTCAACTACGCCGATCACGTGAAGGAGACGGGCCGTCCCGCGCCGGACTTCCCGGTCTTCTTCAACAAGCAAACGACGTGCGTCGTCGGGCCGACGGATCCCGTGCACCGGCCGCGCGCCTCGACGCTCCTCGATTACGAGGGCGAGCTCGGGTTCGTGATCGGCCGCCGTTGCCGACACGTCCCGAAGGAGCGCGCGGCGGAGGTGATCGCGGGCTACCTCGTCGTGAACGACGTCACCGTGCGCGATTGGCAGTTCAAGGCGCCGACGATGACGCTCGGGAAGTCGTTCGATACCCACGGCCCGATCGGCCCGTGGATCGTCACCGCCGACGAGCTCGGCGACCCGCACTCGCTCGAGCTGCGGACGTGGGTGAACGGCGAGCTCCGCCAGCACTCGAACACGCGCGAGCTCATCTTCGACTGCTTCGACCAAGTGGCGACGCTCTCGACCGCCTTCACGCTGGAGCCGGGCGACATCGTGTCGACCGGTACGCCCTCGGGCGTGGGCGTCTTTCAGCAGAAGTGGCTCGTGCCCGGCGACGTCGTGCGCGTCGAGATCGAGCGCATAGGCACGATCGAGAATCCGGTGATCGAGGAGCCGGCGGAGACGCAGCGTTGGTGAGGTGTCGAGGCGGACTCGCCGTCGCCGTGTCGGTCGCGACGCTGTTGATCGCGGCGGCGGTGCATGCCGACGTTCAACCCGGCGACGTCATCAATACGGCCAACGCCGACAAGGTGAAGGATCTCGTCTCGCCGGCGATGTTTTGGTGTGTGCAGCACGGGTTCCCGCTGACGATCGTCGAGACGAAATCGATCGCGCTGCGAAAAGCGTTCGTCGAGGCGACGGAGAAGTACTCGGCGCAGGTGAAGCTCAGCGACGACGGCTTGCGCATGGAAGGCTTCGTCGCCGGACGACCGTTCCCGCGAATCGACGTCAACGACTCGAAGGCGGCGATCAAGATCATGCAGAATTACAGCTTCGCGATCGCGTTCGACGACCTCGATCTCCGCAACTTCGACGGCGACACGGGGCCGATCTCGCGCGAGCGGCCGCTCCAGGTCGAGCGACACTTTCTCATCGATCACTTCCGCCGGCTCTTCTACGTCGGGCGTCTCTACGTCGACCCGAAGCCGGAGATCCGGAACGGAGAAGGGTACCATTACAAGGAGACGCTGCACCCGCTCATCGAGCCGTTCGACCTGAAGGGCGTCGGCTTCACGTACTATCGCTACCTCGAGCCGGCGAAGCAGGACGACAGCTGGCTCTATCTACCGTCGCTGCGGCGCGTACGCCGGCTGTCGACCGCGCAGCGCTCGGACGCGCTCTTCGGCCAAGATACCGATCAAGACAGCTACGCCGGGTACTCGGGATCGATCGCGTGGATGGACTGGAAGCTCGTCGGCGAGAAAGAAGTGCTCGGCGCGTTCCATACCCATCACTACCCGGCGAAATGGGCGGAAGGCGCCGCCGACTGGGCGTTCGACGACGTGTGGGAGAAGCGCTCCGTGTACGTCGTCGAGGGTGTCTCGAAGCTTCCGCAGTACGCGTTCTCGAAGCGTGTCCTCTACGTCGACAAGGAGATCTACCAGGTCCCGTACAGCGACATGTACGATCGCGGCGGCGAGCTGTGGAAGATCTGGATCAACAATTTCGGGTTCCGTACGGAGGCGTTCCCCGGATCACCGGTCAAGTACGACGAGGAGACGCCGTTTCCCGCTGCGGCCATCATGATCGACATCCAGCTCGAGCACGGGACGCGCGTGTCTCTGCCGAGCAGCCGCTTCCCCGGCGAGGCCGGCTGGTACTGGCATCAGGGCGAGAAGGCCGGGACGACCGAGGATCAGTTCACGATCGCCGAGCTGATCGGCTCGGGGCATTGAGCGGACACGCCGGCGCCGCGCCCTATCGCTGTCATTCGAACCCGCGGTTCTTCCACCACGGGTAGAACGCCGGCATGTCGGCGCTCGGCCGCAGCGTGAACTTCGGCGGGCGCTTCTCGAGGAACGACGTGACGCCCTCGTGCGCGTCCGCCGATTGCCCCATCCAATAGATGCAGCGCGAGTCGACCTTGTGCGCCTCCATCGGATGGTCGGCGCCGAGCATGCGCCAGAGGAGCTGGCGCGAGAGCGCGACCGACATCGCCGACGTGTTGTCTGCGATCTCGCGCGCGAGCGCCCGTGCCGTGTCGACGACGGCATCGGGCGCGACGACCTTGCTCACCAACCCGGCGGCGCGCGCCTCCTCGGCGTCGAAGACGCGGCCGGTGTAGACCCACTCCGCGGCGCGGCTGATGCCGACGAGGCGCGGCAGGAACCAGCTGCTGCACGCCTCGGGCACGATGCCGCGGCGCGCGAAGACGAAGCCGATCTTCGCCCCCGCCGCCGCGATGCGGACGTCCATCGGCAACGTCATCGTGATCCCGACGCCGACCGCGGGCCCGTTGATCGCGGCGATGACCGGCTTCTTCGACTCGAAGAT
>JBGPOW010000335.1:0-4030 GCA_041488235.1 Binatia bacterium | reverse complement strand
TCCAACCCGTCGTCACCGCACCGCCTGGATCCCGGCCGCGATCTCCTGCGGCACGCCGTCGCGCACCGCTTTCGCCGCGACCTTCACCGCGTTCTCGACGGCGCGTGCCGTCGAGCGGCCGTGCGCCTTCAGGAAGAGATGCTCGAAGCCGAGGAGCGGCGCGCCGCCGTACTTGGTGTAGTCGGCGAGGTGCGCGACCTCGCGGATGCCGCGCGCCAGCAGCATCATCCCGAGACGCCACATCAGGCGCCGCTTGACCGCGTTGCTCGCGACGTCGGTCACGACCTCGGCGATGCCTTCGATGAGCTTCAGGACGACGTTGCCGACGAACCCCTCGCAGACGATCACGTCGGCGCGGCCCTTGGCGACGTCGTTGCCCTCGATGTTGCCGACGAAGTCGATGCCCGGAAGCACGGTCAATCGCTGATACGCCTCGCTCAGCACGTCGCCGCCCTTGAACGGCTCGACGCCCATGTTGAGGAGCCCGACGCGCGGCCGCTCGACCTTCGACACTCGGCGCGCGTAGGCACTGCCCATGACGGCGAACTGCGCGAGGTCGAGCGCGTCGCAGCGGATCGTCGCGCCGACGTCGAGCAGAAGCGCCAGCTGATCTTGGCCGGGATACTCCGTCTGTCGCGGATACACGCTCGCGAGCGCCGTCTTGCGGATGCCCTTGATCGCGCGGAAGTGGCGCGCGCAGGCGAGAATGCAGGCGCCGGTGTTGCCGGCGCTGACGAGCGCCTGCGCGTGGCCGTCGGCGACGAGCTTGGCGCCGACGACGATCGAGGCGTCGCGCTTCGCGCGCAGCGCCTCCTTCGGCGACTCGTTCATGTCGACGAACTCGGCGGCGTGGCGGATGCTGATGTGCTCGGGATTGTAGGATATCGACTCGAGGATCTTCTGGATGCGATGCTCGTCGCCGACGAGCACGCACTCGATCGCGGTGCCGAGCGACGCGCGCGCGACGCCCTTCACCACTTCGTCGGGCGCGAAGTCCCCGCCCATCGCATCGACGGCGATCACCGGCATGCCACGTCCCTCTCGCGCTCGCGCCGCCGAGCATTACAGGCGCGAACCATGGCTGCCAAGACCGAGCTCACGACCGCGCTCATCGCACCAGCCGGCGGCGCAGCGCCGTCGCATCGACGCGATACTTGAACGCCTTGCGTCCGTCGATCACCAGGACGGGGATCTCGGCACCGTACGCCGCCTCGAGCGTAGGATCGCCGCTGATGTCGACGACCTCGAGCGTGAACGGAATCTCGCACCGCACCGCGTCGACGACGGCCTTCATGTCGTCGCAGAGACAGCACTCGGGCTTGCCGTAGAGGACGACGTGCATCACGGCACGGCCGGTTTCGCCGCGACCCGGCGTCCATCCGAGCGTCGCGGGCGCACCCCGCGCCGGCGCCGCACGCGCGCGAGCACGCGGCGCGTGCGCGGACACGGCTCCTCGCCGAGTGTCGCGAGCACGTCGAGATGACGCGCCAGCAGATCGAGATCCGCGGGTGTGTCGACGTCGTACCAACCCGGGAGCAGCGCCGGCACGATGCGGGCGCGGCTGAGGCGCGCGAGGGTGCGCGCGAGCACGCGCTCGCTGCTCCACGGCATGCGGCGGAAGATGTCCGGCAGCGGCGCGCGCAAGCCGAGCAAGTAATAGCCGCCGTCGAAGCTCGGGCCGAGGACGACGCGGGGCCGCCGTCGTCGCTCGCCGCCGCGACGCGGCGCCAGCGCGCGCAGCGCGGCGGTCACGTGGCCGACGGGAAGCGTCGGCACGTCGCTGCCGACGAGAACGACGGAGGACGCCGACGCGAGCGCCGCCTTCGCGACCCGGCGCATCCGCGTCCCGAGATCGCCGTCACCCTGCGCAAACGTCGGCCAACCACGGCGGCGCGCAAGCGTCGCGACGAAGCCGTCGGCGCCGGCCTCGGGCGCACACGCGAGCGCAAGCGGCACGCGCGGCGCGAGACGCGCGCACACGTCCTCGACGAACGCGCGGTACAGGGCGGCGGCACCGCCGGCGCCGAGCGCCGGCACGAGACGCGTCTTCACGGCGCCGGCAATCGGCTCGCGCACGAACATCACAACCAGGCCTCGACTGTCAGCGGCAACGGCGGCGATGCTGCCCGTCTAGCCGGCGTTGACAGGGGGAGCAAGCTCGCATACTGATTGCGATTCCGCCGCGAGGGAGTTGTCGTATGGATTACGCCGTCATTCGTTCCGGAGGGAAACAGTATCGGGTTCAGCCCGGCGAGACGATCCGTCTCGAGAAGCTCGCCGGCGAGCCGGGCGCGCAGTGCGTCTTCACGGACGTGCTGCTGACCTCCTCGGGTGGCGGTCTCAAAGTCGGGAAGCCGCTCCTCGACGGTTCGCGTGTCGTCGGCGAGATCGTGCGCCAGGAAAAGGCAAAGAAGATCCTCGTCTTCAAAAAGAAGCGTCGCAAGAACTACCGCCGCCGTCAGGGGCACCGCCAACAGATCACGGTCGTGCGGGTGACCGGCATCGAGAGCGGCGAGTCCACGACGACGGAAAGCGCGGAGCACGAGCATGGCGCATAAAAAAGGACAGGGCAGCAGCCGCAACGGCCGCGACAGCCAAGGGCAGCGGCGCGGCGTGAAGGTCTACGGCGGCGAGGTCGCCAAGGCCGGACACATTCTCGTCCGCCAAGTCGGCACCCGCGTCCATCCGGGCACGAACGTCGGTCGGGGTCGCGACTTCACTCTCTTCGCGAAAATCGACGGCATCGTCCGCTACGAGCGTGTCGGCAAGGATCGCCGCCGCGTGAGCGTCTACCCGCCGACCGCTCCGCAGCCGCAGCAGCCGCCCGCAGGTTGAACGACCGGACGTTCGCCGCGCGCGGACGTCTACGTCCTCGCACTCTGCACCAGCCGGCGCTGCGATAGCAGCATTGCTGGGCACGGGACTGGGTCAAGTTGCCCTACGAGGGCAAGCGAGCCAGACGAGGCGCGAGGAAGCCGGGCGCGCAGGCGTAGCAGCGCTACGCCGAGCAAGCCCGGCGACCGAGCAACGAAGTATGGCGAAGCAAATTGACCCAGTACCGCGGGGATGCGGTATGATTTCGCACTACGACCATGAAGTTCGTCGATGAAGCGTTGATCTCGGTCAAAGCCGGCGACGGCGGGCGCGGCTGTGTCGCGTTCCTGCGCGAGAAGTACCGCCCGCACGGCGGCCCGAGCGGCGGCGACGGCGGTCCCGGCGGCGACGTCGTCTTCCGCGCCGATCCCGGCCTGACGACGCTTCTCGACTTCCGGTTCCAGCGCCACCTCGAAGCGAAGCGCGGCGAGCACGGCCGCGGAAAAGAGCAGACCGGCGCCGCCGGGGTGACGCGGGTCGTCCGCGTGCCGGTCGGCACCCGCATCCTCGACGTCGAGACCGGCGCGCTCGTCGCCGACCTGACGCGCGACGACGCCGAGGTCGTCGTCGCCCGCGGCGGGCGCGGCGGACGCGGCAACGCCCGCTTCGCGACCGCGACGAATCAGGCGCCACGGCGCGTGGAGCCGGGGCTCCCCGGCGAGGCGCACGAGCTCCGTCTCGAGCTTCGCCTCCTCGCCGACGTCGGGCTCGTCGGCTTCCCGAACGCGGGGAAGTCGACGCTCATCGCCGCCGTCTCGGCGGCGCGGCCGCGCATCGCCGACTACCCATTCACGACGTTGGTGCCGAATCTCGGCGTCGCGCGCGTCGACGACGACGCGATCGTCATCGCCGACATTCCCGGGCTGATCGAGGGCGCGCATCGCGGTCTCGGCCTCGGGACGCGCTTCTTGCGCCACGTGTCGCGCACGGCGGTGCTCGTGCATCTCGTCGATCTCGCCGGCAGCGACGATCCGCTCGCCGCCTACGACGCCGTGAACCACGAGCTCGCCGCGTTCGACGCCGCGCTCGCGGCGAAGCCGCAGATCGTCGTCGGCACGAAGCTCGACGTCACGGAGGCGCGCGAGCGCTTCACGACGGTGCGCGCCGCCTTCGCCGCGCGCGGCGTCGAGATCCTCGGCATCTCCGCGGTGTCGGG
>JBGPOW010000334.1:0-4098 GCA_041488235.1 Binatia bacterium | reverse complement strand
GCGCGGTCGAGGTGCTCGTGGCCGATCTCAGCGACCCGCGCGGCGTCGACGCGACGGTCGCCGTTGTCGCGGACGCGCCGCTCGATTTGCTCGTCAACAACGCCGGCTTCGGCACCGTCGGGACGTACGCGGACCTCGATCCGATTCGCGAGGAAGAAGAGGTGCGTCTGAACGTGATCGCCCTCATGCGTCTTACGCGCGCGGCGCTGCCGGCGATGGTGGCACGCCGCACCGGGGCGATCATCAACGTCTCCTCGGTCGCCGCGTTTCAACCGGCGCCGTTCAATGCCACCTACGGCGCGACGAAAGCGTGGGTGAACAGCTTCACCGAGGCGATCGCCGAGGAGCTGCGCGACAGCGGCGTCCGCGTCCAAGCGCTCTGCCCCGGCTTCACCCGCACCGAGTTCCAATCCCGCGCCGGCATCGACGTCTCGAGCCTCCCAAGCTTCGTCTGGATGTCCCCCGAAGCCGTCGTCGACGCCTCCCTGACAGCTCTCCAACGCGGCGATGTCGTGGTAGTCCCCGGCACCGGCAACAAGCTCGCGACCATGGTCACAGCCGTAGTCCCGCGCAGCGTAGTCCGCCGCATCTCCGGCACCCTAGGCCGCCGCCTGAAACTAGGCTCCGCCGCGTCGTAAGGCGCCACGCGCCCGCCGCCGCTCATCGATGGTACGTAGGCGCGGCGGGGACCGACGGGTGGGCTGGTCCACCACCCGTTGTGCGCACTGAACCTTTTGCGCACGCGCGGTGCGGGACCGGCCCACCCGTCGGTCCCCGCCGCGCCGCGGTACCTCGTGGATCGGCAGCGGTCACGCGACGCCTTGCGACGTGCCGTGCGCCTCAAGTTCGGAGCCGACAGACTCGATAATGGAGATGTGTCGGTAGAGTCCCACATGACAGAGCATGTACGACACGTGGAGATCGACGCGACCCTCGGCGACGTGGCGCGCCTGCTTGCCGAGCACACCATCAGCTGCGCGGTCGTCATGGACGGCGATCGCCCGGTCGGCGTCCTCTCGGAGCGCGACGTGGTGCGGGTGTGCGCCGCCGATCCCGCGGGTTGGTCGTCGCGCCCGGTGCGCGACACGATCACGCGCGAGCTCGTCGTCGTCGGCCCGCAGACGAGCGTCGACGACGCGATTACGACGTGCGGTCGCCACGGCATTCGGCGGCTGCCGGTGGTGTCGGGCACGGGCGCGCTTCGCGGCATCGTGACGCAGACGGATCTGCTGCGTGCCGCGGACGCGCGCCTGCGGGAGTACGCGCGCGACCTGGAGCGCATCGTCGGTGAGCGCACGGCGCAGCTGCAAGAGAGCGAGCGACGGCGGAACGACCTCGTCGATCTGACCGTGCACGACATCAAGAACTGGGTGCATGCGGCGTCGTCCGCGTTGGAGGTGCTCGAGCTCGACGCCGACTCCGTTCCGGCGATGATTCCGATCATTCGCCACTCGACCCGCAGCATCACGACGCTCGTGACGACGCTCCTCGACGTGAACCGTCTCGAGGGCGGCTGGATGCCGCTGCGCCTGAACGACGTGCCCTGGTCGTCGATCTGCGCGCCGCTCATCGAGGATGCGTCGGCGATGGCACACGCCAAGGAGCTCGAGATCATCGCGTCGGGCGAGATGCAGGTGATCGTGCGCTGCGACCAGCAGCTCGTCGAGCGCGTCCTGCTGAACCTCCTCGACAACGCGGTGAGCGCCGCGCCGCACGCGACGGCGATCGACCTGCACACGGAGGTGCGGGCCGACGGCACGCTCGCGGCGCGCGTCGGCAATCGCGGGCCGGTGATCCCGCCGGCGCTGCTGCCGAACATCTTCAAGAAGCACGAGCAGGGGGCGGATCGCGTCCGCGGGTGGGGGCTCGGCCTCACGTTCTGCCGCTTGGCGGTCGAGCATCACGGCGGGTCGATTCGCGCGATGTCGCCGTACGTCGACGGCGAGGGTGCGGCGTTCGAGTTCACGCTGCCGCGCGAGCCGGTCGTACGTTACACCGCGACGCCGATGCGCCGCCCGACGTTGCCGCAGGCGACGCTCGCGGATCTCGCCGTCGCATCCTGAGCAGTGGCTCGCGCGCATTGACCTGCGCACGCGCGCCCGTTAGCGAGGCGCATGGCCGCGGCTTCTTCGCTCCTCGCGATCGTCGACGAGTTCGGTCCCGAGGAGTTTCACCTCATCCACCGCCGCGACCTCGGTCTGACCGCGTTCATCGCCATCGACGACACGCGGCTCGGGCCCGCGACCGGCGGCATCCGTTGGCGCACCTACCCGACTGCGGAGGACGGCGCGCGCGACGTGCTGCGCCTCGCCCGGGCGATGACGTACAAGAACGCGTTCGCCGAGCTCGACCTCGGCGGCGGAAAGACCGTCGTCCTGCGGCAGCCCGGTATGCGGCGCGACGCTGCGTTCCCCGCGCTCGGCGAGGCGATCGAGGGCCTCGGCGGCCGCTACGTCACCGCCTGCGATTACGGCACCACGGCCGCCGAGCTGGCGCTGGTGAAGTCGCGCACGCGTTTCGCGCTCGCCGAGGAGGCCGCGGGCGGGCTCGACCTCGGCACCGCGACCGGCGTGCTGGTCGCGATCCGCGCGGTGTGGCGACGGATCGGCGGCGGCGAGTCGCTCGACGGCGTGCGCGTGCTCGTCCAGGGCGTCGGCGACGTCGGCATGGTGCTCGTGCGGCTGCTCGTCGAGGCGGGCGCGCGCGTCAGCTTCAGCGAGGTCGACGAGGAGCGGGCCGCGCGCTGTGCCGCCGCGATCCGGGTCGAGCGCGTGCGCGCGGACGCGATCTTCGACGCCGACGTCGACGTGCTCGCGCCGTGCGCGGTCGGCGAGGTGATCACCGCGGACGGCGCGCGTCGTCTGCGCGCACGCGGCATCGCCGGCGCGGCGAACAATCAGCTCGCCAGCGACGAGGCCGGCCGAATTTTGACGGCGCGCGGGATCTGGTATGCGCCCGACTTCGCCGCCAACGCCGGCGCGGTGATCGTCGGCTTCGAGACGTTCGCCGGCCGCGGCGACGCGGCGCTCGCCGTCGTGCGACGAATCGAGCGCCGCCTCGACGCCGTCTTCGACGACGCCGCCCGCGAGGGCATCACAACGACTGATGCGGCGACTCGCCGCGCCCGCGCGCGTCTCGACGCGGTACGATCGCGCGATCCGTGAAGGTCGTCCGGCCGGGCGGCGGGAGTCGCCTCGCAGGCGAATAGGTCGAAGACCTGCTGAGCCAGCGAGGCGACTCTCGCCGCCCGGCCTGCGCCGGCGTTACGCGGCGGCGAGCGTGGTCCGCGCGGCGCGGCCGGTGCGCGATGCGCAGCACCATCATCGCGATTGCGACGACGGCGAGCGGAGCGTACGCCGGCGACTCCATGATCGCGCGCGGCACGTAACTGATCGTGAAGATCGTCCACAGGTAGTACATGCCGGCGGTGTGCAGGCGTCGCCAGCGCCGCGGCCCGAGCCACGCGGCCGTGCGATCGAACGACGTCGCCGCCATCGCGAGCACGAACACGTAGCCGAGGCCGCCGAGCAGGAGGGCCGCGGCGCCGGTCTTCACGGCGAGACGGCGCAGCGACCAGTCGTAGAGGGCGAGGATCGCCAGCAAGTGCACGACGTGCGAGACGGCGAACGAGACGCCCAGGTAACGCCGGTTCTCGATCAGCCACGCCGTCGCGTCGGTCGGCCACGCGCGTCGCAGCGAGGACGCGGCGAACGCCAGCATGAACAGCGCGAACGACGTCCGCGCCGTCGCCCGGATGACGACGCGGATTCCCGGCTCTGCGGCCCCGAACTGCGCGACGAGGGCCAGCACCATGAGCGCGAGCATCGCCGTCGCGACGCCGACGATCGGCCATCCGCGCGTGACGGCGTACCGTGTGGAATGCGATCGCACGCGCGAACTCTGGACCGGCGGCGATCGTGATGCAACGGCAACGGCCGGCGGCGCTTGGCGGCGCGGTGGGCCGCTGCTACGACGCCGCCATGGAGACCCGCGAGAAGACGTTTCTCTTGCGCTTCACGCTCGAGGCGCAGATTCCCGAGGCACTTTTCGAGGAGGAGGACTTCGAGGAGGACGCGTGGCTCGACGAGTGGGAGGTCG
>JBGPOW010000333.1:0-4108 GCA_041488235.1 Binatia bacterium | reverse complement strand
GAGGTCGCTGGTGCCGAGAGCGCCAGCTCGGCGCGCGACAAGCTCCGCCGCATGTTGCGCGAAGGGCGGCTCGACGAGCGTCTCGTCGAGCTCGAGGTCACCAAGACCGTGTCGCCGATGGTGGAGGTGCTGACGCCGCAGGGCATGGAGGAGATGGAGTTCAACATGAAGGAGCTCTTCTCCAACCTGCTGCCGAAAAAGACCAAGAAGAAGCACGTCAAGGTGCCCGAGGCGCTCGAGTTCCTCACCGCGGAGGAGGCGAACCGTCTCGTCGACATGGAGGTCGTCGCCAAAGAAGCGGTGCGACGAGTCGAGCAGTCGGGGATCGTCTTCCTCGATGAGATCGATAAGATCGCCGGCCGCGAAAACACGATCGGCCCCGACGTATCGCGCCAGGGCGTGCAGCGCGACCTGTTGCCGATCGTCGAGGGCTCGACCGTCAGCACCAAGCACGGCATGGTGCGCACCGACCACATCCTCTTCATCGCGTCGGGCGCGTTCCACGTCGCGAAGCCGTCGGACCTGATTCCCGAGTTTCAAGGACGCTTCCCGATTCGCGTCGAGCTCGACGCCTTGACCCGCGACGACTTCGTCCGCATTCTCACCGAGCCGCGCAATGCACTCCTCAAGCAATACGTCGCACTAATGGCCACCGAGAACGTCAACCTGCGCTTCACCGACGACGCCGTCGGCGAGATCGCGCGCATCGCCGCGACCGTCAACGAGCGGACGGAGAACATCGGCGCGCGCCGCCTCCACACCGTTCTCGAGAAGCTCCTCGAGGACCTCTCCTTCGATGCCCCCGAGCGCGGCGCCAGTGACGTGGTGATCGACGGTGCCGACGTGCGGGCCAAGCTCGACGCGATCCTCACCGACGAGGATCTGTCGCGGTACATCCTCTGATGAAGGACCGGATCGCCAAGGCCGAGGTGCTGCTGGAAGCGCTGCCGTACATGCGGCGCTTCTACGGGAAGACGATCGTCATCAAGTACGGCGGTCATGCGATGTCGAACGACGAGCTCAAGAACTCGTTCGCGCAGGACGTCGTGCTGCTGAAGTACGTCGGGATGAACCCGCTCATCGTTCATGGCGGCGGCCCGCAGATCGACGAGATGCTCGACAGGCTCGGCATCCGCTCCCGCTTCGTCCGCGGCATGCGCGTCACCGACGAGAAGACGATGGAGATCGCCGAGATGGTGCTGGTCGGCAGCATCAACAAGGAGATCGTGGCGCTGATGAACCGCCATGGCGGGCACGCCGTCGGCCTCTCGGGAAAAGACGACGAGCTGATCGTCGCACGCAAGATGCAGCTGCCCGGCGCTCCCAAGAACTCGCCCGAGCACGACATGGGCCTGGTCGGCGAGGTCGTCGGCGTCAACCCGAAAGTGATCGAGTCGCTCGGCGCCGCCAACTTCATTCCGGTGATCGCGCCGGTCGGCGGCGGCCTCGACGGCGAGACCTACAACATCAATGCCGATCTCGTCGCCGGGAAGATCGCGCAGGCGCTGCAGGCGGAGAAGCTCATCCTTCTCACCGACGTCGAGGGCATCAAGGACAAGGACGGCGCCCTCGCCTCGACGCTCTCCGGCGACGAGGCGCAGGACATGATCGCGCGCGGCGTCATCAGCGCCGGCATGATCCCCAAGGTCGAGTGCTGCCTCGACGCGCTCAAAGGCGGCGTCGCCAAGACCCACATCATCGACGGCCGCGTGCGCCACGCGGTTCTGCTCGAGATCTTCACGACCGAGGGCGTCGGCACCGAGGTCGTCCGCACCGCGGCTGCGAAGCGGCGTCCGACGCGGCTCCGTCAGCGCGGCTGACGCGCGATCGGCTTCGGGTCGTCGTCAGGGTTTGTTGCTGACGAGGACCCAGGAATTGCCGCTCGCGACGTCGAGACGACCCTCGAACACGATGGCCTGCCCGACAACCGAAAGCGGCTCCGCGGTGAACAGCTTCGATCGCGCAAGTCGCGCTATTGACTGACCTGTTCAGTCAGATATACCGACTCCATGGCCCGGACGATCCCCGACGACCGTTTCGACCAGCTCGTCGCGTGCGCGACGCAGGTCTTCATCGAGCAGGGGTACCGCCGGACGCAGATGGCGGACATCGCGGCGGCGATGGGGATCGCCAAGGGCACTCTCTACCTCTACGTCGAGAGCAAGGAAGCGCTCTTCGACCTCGTCTGCCGCTGGGCGGACACGGAGCCGCCGCTTCCGCGGCCGAAGACGCTTCCGGTGCCGACGCCGAAGCCGGGCGCGACGCTCAAGTACGTCGCCGCGCGCCTCGCCGAGAACGAGGTGCCCGCATCGATCGCCGCCGCGCTTTCGCGCTCGCGGATCACCGATGCCGCCGCGGAGCTCGAGGCGATCGTCGGTGAGCTCTACGATACCCTCGCCCGCCATCGGCGCGCACTGAAGCTTCTCGACCGCTCCGCGCGCGACTATCCCGAGCTCGCGGCGCTGTGGTTCGAGGGGGCGCGCGGCGGGCTGATCGCGCTCCTCGCACGCTACCTCGACGGTCGTATCGCCAAAGGCCGCTTGCGTCCGGTGCCCGATACGACCGCCGCCGCCCGTTTGATCATCGAGACCGCCGCGTTCTGGGCGATGCACCGCCACTGGGACGCGGGTCCGCAAACCGTGGACGATGCCGTCGCACGCGAGACCGTCGTGCGTTTCATCGTCGGCGCCCTCGCAAAGGAGTGATCAATGCAACGCCGCTACGACATCGACTGGCTGCGCGTCTTCGCGACGTACGTGCTTTTCATCTTCCACGTCGGCATGGTGTTCAACCCGGCACCCTTCTACCACGTGCGGAACGCCGACCTCTCGTTCGCCATGCTCGTCATGTGCGGCTTCATCGGCCTCTGGCACATGCCGCTCTTCTTCCTCCTCGCCGGCTGGTCGGCGCCCGGCTCGCTGCGCCAGCGCGGCGGCGCTGGCTTCCTGCGCGAACGCGTGTACAAGCTCGGTCTGCCGCTGGTCGTCGGCTGCCTCCTCTTCGGCCCGCCGATCAAGTACCTCGAGCTGAAGAGCGGCCTCGACCTGAGCGCCGCCGGACTGCGCGTGAGCCCAGAATGGCAAGCGAGCTTCCGGACCGTGATCCCGCAGGGCTTAGCGCTCGCGCCGCCGTTCACCGAGAGCTACCTCGCGTTTCTGCCGACGTACTTCACGCTCGCGCGCTTCACGTGGATGCACCTCTGGTTCCTCGCGTATCTCTTCACCTTCTCGCTGCTCTATCAGCCGCTCTTCGCGTGGTTGGCTCGCCGCCGCGACCTGCTGCCGAACGCCGGCGCCCTCTGGCTCTACGTCCCGATCGTGCCGCTCGCCGTGATCCAGCTGACGCTGCGCGAGCGCTGGCCGGGCGTGCAGAATCTCTACGACGACTGGGCAAACGTCGCCTACTACAGCACCTACCTGCTCGCCGGCGCCGTGCTCGCGTCGTCGTCGGCGCTCGAGCGCGCCGCCGAGCGCGAATGGCGGCGCGCGCTCGTGCTCGGTCTCGCGACGACGCTCCTGCTGCTCGTCGCCGTGCTCGGGCTCCTGCCGCCGCGCATGGTGCTGCTCGCGGGCTCGGCGGCCGGCGGCTGGTGTCTCGTCCTCGCGTTCGTCGGCGCCGCGCGACGCTTCCTCTCCTTCGGCACGCGGGGGCTGACGTATCTCGCCGCCTCTGCGTTCCCGGTCTACGTGCTCCATCAGGCCGCGATCGTGATTCCCGGCTACTTCATCGTACAGCTGCCGCTCGGGATCGCCGCCAAACTCGTCTTGCTGCTCGCGACCGCCGTCGCCCTGACGCTCGGCGTCTATCATTTCGTCGTGCGACGGTTCGCGGTCGTCGCGGTCCTCTTCGCCGCGCACCGCCCGATGCGTCGTCCGCAGCGCGCGGCGACGCCGCACGCTCCCGCAACCGCCCTCTGCGTACCGGAGGTGTCGCGATGAAGACGCGGCATCTCCTGCCGCTGATCGGGTTCGTCGTCCCGACGATCGCGATCGGCTACGGCATCGTCATCCCGCGGAGCTGCATCGCGGGTGTGAACGAGCTGACGCTCGGATTCGCCGCCACGATCGTCGGCGCGTGCGTCACGTACTGGGTGGGGGTGCGAAGCGCG
>JBGPOW010000332.1:0-4181 GCA_041488235.1 Binatia bacterium | reverse complement strand
GTCCGCACCCGACGTGCGCGGGAGGGAGGGTTTGCGCACCACGGGTGCAGACGACGACCGCCGCGTCGCCCCGCCGGGTCTCTCGACGCCGAACGCCCGTCACTGGTTCCCTGGCGGCTGTCGTGGGCGGCCGATACAGTCGACGGCGGAGGGCGTCCTGTGTCGGCCGATGATGCGCAGCATGCTGCTCGTCCCGCGAATCGGCTGATTCGGGAGACGAGTCCGTACCTACTGCAGCACGCGCAGAACCCCGTCGACTGGTATCCCTGGGGGCCCGAAGCGCTCGCGCGCGCGCGGCGCGAGGACAAGCCGATCCTCATCAGCATCGGCTACTCGTCGTGCCACTGGTGCCACGTGATGGCGCACGAGTCGTTCGAGAACGCGCGCATCGCCGCGCTCATGAACGAGCTCTTCGTCTGCATCAAGGTCGATCGCGAGGAGCGCCCCGACCTCGATCACATCTACATGTCGGCAGTGCAGATGCTGAGCGGGCACGGCGGCTGGCCGCTCACGATGTTCCTCACGCCCGCCGGCGAGCCGTTCTTCGGCGGCACGTACTTTCCGCCCGTCGACCGTCACGGCATGCCGGCATTTCCGCGCGTGCTCCAAGGCGTCGCGCAGGCGTATCGCGACAAGCGCGACCAGGTGCGCGAGAGCGTCGAGCAGCTGCGGACGGGCCTCGCCCACTCCGAGCAGCCGCCCGCCGAAAGCGCGCTCGCGCCCGATCTCGCCGTCAATGCCGCGCAGGCGCTCGCGCGCCACTACGACGGCGACCACGGTGGCATCGGCGGCGCGCCGAAGTTCCCGAACACGATGGCGTTCAGCCTGTTTCTGCGGGCGTGGCGCGCCACCGGGGACGATCGCTTCAGACGCATGAGCGTCGACACGCTGCACCACATGGCGGCGGGCGGCATCTACGACCAGCTCGGCGGCGGCTTCCACCGCTACTCGGTCGACGCGCGCTGGCTCGTGCCGCACTTCGAGAAGATGCTCTACGACAACGCGCTGCTCGTGCGGCTCGCCCTCGAGATCCATCAAGCGACCGGCGGCGACGCCGAGTGCCGGCGGATCGTCGAGGAGACGCTCGCCTACGTCACGCGCGAGATGACGCACCCCGAAGGCGCCTTCTACGCGGCGCAGGACGCCGACAGCGAGGGCGTCGAGGGCAAATACTTCGTCTGGACACGCGACGAAGTCATGGGCGCCCTCGGCAGTGACGCCGGCGAAATCGTCTGCCGGTTCTACGACGTCACCGACAGCGGCAACTTCGAAGGCAAGAACATCCTTCACCGTACGGTCGATCTCCCGCAGCTCGCACGGCTCTTCGGACGCTCGTCGGAAGAAGTTGCGGCGATCGTCGACGACGGTCGGCGCCCACTCCTCGCGCTGCGCGCGCAGCGCGTCGCGCCCGGCCGCGATGACAAGATCCTCACCAGCTGGAACGCGCTCATGATCGGCGCCTTCGCGGAGGCGGCGAAGGTACTCGATCGCGACGACTATCGGATCGTTGCGGAGCGGGCGCTGGCGTTCGTCTGGAGCCGTCTGCGCCGCGACGGCCGTTTGCTCCGAACCTTCAAGGACGGCGAGGCGAAGCTCGACGCCTATCTCGACGACTATGCGTTTCTCTTGAACGCGGCGCTCGACGTCTACGAGGCGAGCTTCGACCCGGCGCACGTCGCGCATGCGAGGGAGCTCGCCGACGCCCTGCTCGCCCGCTTCGAGGATCGTGAGCGCGGCGGCTTCTTCTTCACGAGCGCGGATCACGAGGAGTTGGTGCACCGCCCGAAGCCGTCCTTCGACGGCTCGATCCCATCAGGCAACGCCGCCGCCGCGATGGGCCTGCTACGCCTCTACCACTTCGTTGGTGACACGCGTTTCCTCGAGGCCGCCGAGCGCACGCTGCGCTGTTTCAGTGGCGCGATGCAGGCGAACCCATTCGGGTTCGCGCACATGATCGCGGCCGCCGATTTCTACCAGCGGAAGCCGCGCGAGATCGTCGTCGTCGCGCGTGCGGACGACGCGCAACGGCGAGCGCTCCTGGCGCGGCTGCATCAGGAGTACGTGCCCGACAAGATCGTCGTCGCCGCCGACCCGAGCGCGCCGCCGCCGTTCCCCATCGTCGAAGGCAAGGTGCAGGTCGACGGGCAACCGACGGTGTACGTCTGCCACCGGTACACTTGCTCCCCGCCGGCGACGACGTGGGACACGCTCGCGCCGCTCATCGGCGCAACACAAGCCGGTTGACGGGTCCGCGCGCGCGGCGCCTACGCGCGTACTTGTTCCGCCCGGCTGAACGCGCTACGCGGCGGGCAACGGTTACCATCGCATGCTCGGCACTTCGGAGCGGTTGGCGTTGCTCGTCGCGATCGCTGCCCTCGGCACGCTCGTGGTCGCGGCCGGCTGCGCGCGCGACGCGCCGACGGCGATCGGCGCGACCGCCCACGCTCAGCGCGCGCGCATCGAGCGCGTCGTCGTCGCCACCGGCACGATCGAGCCCGAGAAACAGGTCGAGGTGCGTCCGCGCATCTCGGGCATCGTCGAGAAGGTGCACGTCGACGAGGGCGACGTCGTCGCCAAGGACGCATTGCTGGTCGAGATCGATCGCGAGCTGCTCGAGGCGCAAGCCGCGGAGGCGCGCTCGCGGCTCGAGCAGTCGCGTGTCGAGCTGCGCTACGCGAAGCTCGACCTCGAGCGCGCGGCGAGCCTGGCGCGTTCCGGCACGGTATCGACGCAGGAACACGAGCGCGCGGAGGCGCGGGTCGAGACCGCGGCGGCGGCCGTCGCGCGCGACGTCGCGGCGGTCGATTCGCTCGAGGTGGAGCTCAAGTACACGCGCATCGTCGCGCCGATGGCGGGGAAGATTCTCGACGTCCCCGTCGAGGACGGCGACGCGGTCTCGGCGGTGACGACCGTCACTGGGGGCACGTTGCTCCTCGTGATCGCCAATCCGGAGCCGCTGCATCTGAAGGGGCTCGTCGACGAGAACGAGGTCGCCCACGTCGCGGTCGGGCAGCGCGCAACGTTACGCACGGAGGCGTTTCCCGGCCGCGTGTTCGAGGGACGCGTGCGGCAGATCGCGCCGCTCGGCGAGCGCCAGCAAAACGTCACGTACTTCAAGGTCGAGGTGTTGGTCGCCGACCCAGACGCGCACCTGCTGCAGCCGCGGATGTCGGCGGACGCGGATATCGTCACCGAGATCGTCGAGGACGCGCTCGTCGTCCCCGAGACGGCGCTCGTGTTCGACGGCGGCGACGTGTTCGTCGAGCGCGTCGGGCGCGCGAGCCAGCCGACCGTCGAGCGCCGCAAGGTAGAGACCGGCATCGTCTCCGGCGATCACGTGCAGATCCTCGCCGGCCTCGACGCCGGCGACGAGGTGCGCGTACGATGAGTCGCGGCGCGACCCCCGACGACTCGGCGCCCCACGCGGACGCCGTCATCGCGCTCAGCGGCGTCGCGAAGACGTACGCCAGCGGCCGCGTGCACGTCGAGGCGCTGCGCGCCATCGACCTCCGGATCGACGCCGGTGAGCTGGTCGCGATCGTCGGCCCGTCGGGCTCGGGCAAGACGACGCTGATGGAGATCCTCGGCTGTCTGCTGCAGCCCTCGGCGGGCGAGTATCGCTTCAAAGGACGTCCGGTGCAGGCCATCCAGCCGGACGGCCTGTCACGACTGCGCGGCGAGGAGATCGGGTTCGTCTTCCAGGCGTTCAACCTGCTGCCGCGCATGACCGCCGTCGAGAACGTCGAGCTGCCGCTCACCTACCGGCGCGTCGCAGCGCGTGAGCGGCGCGCCCGCGCGCTGCGCGCGCTCGATCGCGTCGGCCTCGGCGCGCGGGTGCGCCATCTTCCCGCCGAGCTCTCGGGCGGGGAGCGGCAGCGCGTCGCGATCGCGCGTGCGCTCGTCGGCGAGCCGAGCCTCATTCTCGCCGACGAGCCGACCGGCAACCTCGACTCGCACACCGGCGAGGAAATCCTCGGTCTGCTGCGTGCGCTGCACGCCGAAGGCAATACCGTCGTCCTGGTGACGCACGACGTCCGCATCGCCGACGAGGCCGAGCGCACGGTGACGATTCGCGACGGCCGCATCGAATCGGACAGCGCGGCGACAGGCTGAGGCATGCGTATCCGCGAGGCTCTCACCGAGGCGCTGCGAACGCTCCGCGCGGAGTGGCTGCGGACGTT
>JBGPOW010000331.1:0-4191 GCA_041488235.1 Binatia bacterium | reverse complement strand
TTCCGGAAGGCGATCGCGCTGCTCGAGACGCGGCCGGCGGGGACCGAACGGGATGCAGGCGAGCTGACGCTCCAGCTCGCGCTCGGCGCCTCGCTCATCGCTGTGCGCGGCTATGCGCATGCGCAAACCGGGGCAGCATACGGGCGGGCCGCAGTATTGGCGGCGACGGGAGACACAGCGCAGCTCGGGATCGCCCAGACCGGCTTCGCCATCTTTCACATGACGCGTGGGGAGCTGGAGCAGGCGACGGCGCTGCTTACCGAGGCACTTGCGTCGGCCGAGGCGCGCGGCGATCGCCAGCTGGTGGTCATCTGTCACCAGAACCTCGGAGGCATCGAGCACTATCAGGGCAAGATCGCGTCGTCGCTCGCGTACTGCGAGCGGGCAATCGCCCTCTACGATCCGGCGCACTACGACGGGACCGTGCGCACGATCGGCGCGAATGAGGGCGTCTCGGCGCAGAGCTTTGCGGCGCAGAATCTCTGGTTTCTCGGCCGTCCCGATGCGGCGCTCGCGCGTGCCGAGGAGGCGGTCGCGCTGGCGCGCCGGGTCGCACATCCGTTCAGCGTGGCAGTCGCGCTCTACCTCGAGGCCGTCGTGCACTGGAACCGGCATCGCCACGACACGCCCGCGCTGCAGGAGCGGATAGCGGAGCTCATCGCGCTGAGCGAGGCGCACGGGTTTTTTCTGTGGCGCAGCCTCGGCCGCGCCTTCGCCGCCGGCATGCGTGTGACGAACGGCGATCCCGCCGCGCTCGTCGAGGTCATGGAAGGCCTCGCGCTGGCGGCGGAGACGGGAAACCAGCTCGGCACAGCTGGCATCATGCTGTTCCTCGCCGAGCTGCAGCGGGCCGCCGGGCAGCTCGCCGCCGCCCGAGACACGGTCTCGAGCGCTCTCGCCGTCGCGACGCAGGCCGAGCAGTGGTTATGGGAGGCCGACCTCCGCCGGCTCGACGGCGACCTGCTCCTCGCGATGCGTGGCGTCGCCGACGAGGCGGCCGCCCGATACGATCGCGCGCTCGCCATCGCCCGCGCGCAGGGCGCCCGCTCCCTCGAGCTGCGCGCCGCGACGAGCCTCGCCCGGCTTCGGCGAGAGCAGGGAAGGACGTCCGAAGCGCGCGACCTCCTCGCTCCGATCTACGCGACGTTCACCGAAGGCTTCGACACGCGCGACCTCATCGATGCGAAGGCGCTGCTCGCCGAACTGACGTAGAGGATCGCGACCGACGACATCGCGGTGTCGCGAACGAGCGACGATGGACATCGAGTGTCCGACATCGGATACTTCCGCAGCCTGCACGCAGGACGAGGATCAGTAAGGAGCGAGCGTTCGAGTTCGTCCCGAAGCTCTGACCGCCGGTCAACGAGAAGGAGAGACGCAATGTTCAGCCACGTGATGGTCGGCGCCAACAACCTCGACGCGTCCAGAAAGTTCTACGACGCCGTGCTTGGCGCGCTCGGCATACCGGCCGGCGTCACCGACGAGAAGGGACGCCTCTTCTACCTTTCGCCGACGGGAGTCTTTGCCGTCACGAAGCCGATCAACGGTGCTCCGGCGACCGCCGCCAACGGCGGGACGGTCGGGTTTACCGTCGCGGATCCGGCCCACGTGGACGCCTGGCATGCGGCTGGCGTCGCCAACGGCGGGACGACCTGCGAGGACCCTCCGGGCGTGCGCGAAAGTGGCCTGGGGAAGATGTATCTCGCCTACCTGCGGGATCCGTCCGGCAACAAGCTTTGCGCCCTTCACCGCATGGGCTGAGCAGACAGTCAGTCTACTGAAAAAGCGCGACCGCCGAACGCGACGAAAACGTTTTTCGTTGACAGGAACAGCAGCTCGGTGGATCGTCCGCGGCAAGGAGGATCCCCCTATGCCTCGTCTCGGCCTGCGCGCTGTGACGCTCATCCTCGCCCTCGTCCCCATGCTTCGCGGCTCTGCGTCTGCCGTCGACGTCAGCAGCTGCGCGCAAGAAATTCCGCCCGGCGCGACCGGCACGTTGAGCGCCGATCTCGCGTGCACGCCGGGCGGGGTCGGCGTTCTGCTGAACCAGGACTCGACGCTGGAGCTGAACGGACATTCGATCACGGGCGGGTCGGTTGCCGTCTCCTTGGCCGGAAAGAAGTGCGCGATCGTCGGACCCGGCGAGCTTGCCGGTTCCGATGGGGGAGGCCTGATCGCGCAAAACAACATCGGCCGCGTCAAGGTCACCGTCCGTGACGGCGTGGTCTTTCACGACCTCGGTACCGCCGCGATCGCGCTCGGGGAGGCGAATCGTGTGAAGCTCCGCCTGGACAATGTCACCATCCGCGACAATCCCGGCCGCGCGGTGGTCGGTTGCAACTACTTGCGGATCAAAGCGACCGGCCTCACCGTCGCGCGCAACGCTGCGGGCCTCTGCGGTATCGGCATCAGTTTGATCGGCGCGTCGATCACCGACAACGACGACAGCGGCATCTTCAGCTGGAAAGCGCGCGTCCGCCTCAAGGATTCGACGGTCACGGGCAACAACGTCAGCGGTCCGAACTACGACATCGTGACGCATCGGAAGCCGCGGCTCGTCAACTCGACGTGTGACCGGAGCGTCCAGCTGCCGGAGGTCCCCGGCTTGGCGACGCCGTCGTCGCCGTCGTGGGGTGTGTGCGCGAACGACTAAGACGGCCGGAGCCGTAACCCTTCGTTTCCCGCGGTGGCGCCGCCGTTCCGCGCGGCGGTGTCACCGCAGACGCCCGCGCTTCTCCTCGACCCTCAGGAACTGCGAGCGATCGTTTTCAATCCCCACCACCCGAGATCAGGTCAAACGATTCTTTCGAGCTCGCGCACCGATTCCTCTGTCTTCTCTCGGTCCGGTCCGGCCGAGGAGTTGGTTCCAACTCGGCGCCATTAGGGACGTCGCATCTTCTGCGGCCAATCAAGTGGGTCCGGGCATCAATAGTCGGCGGGAGAGTTGAAGGGCATCTTTAGCGAGATTTTAGATCGCGCATCTTCTATCTTTCGCCGACGGGGGTCTTCGCCCTCACGAAGCTGATCAACGGTGCTCCGGCCAGCGCCGCTAACGGTGGGACGGTCGGGTTTACCGTCGCGGATCCGGCCCAAGTGGACGCCTGGCATGCGGCCGGTGTAGCCAACGGCGGGACGACCTGCGAGGACCCCTCCCGGCGTGCGCGAAAGTGGCCTGGGGAAGATGTATCTCGCCTACCTGCGGGATCCGTCCGGCAACAAGCTTTGCGCCGTTCACCGAATGGGCTGAGTTCTTAGAGTCCTTCAACGTGGCGGGGCGGCGTGAGCCGTCCGCGTTGGGTGGGGGACGGGGGTTGGGTCCGCCTTCGCTTTGAATTCCGACGCGTCAAAGTCTGCCGGTAGGCTGTACGTGGCCTCCCAGCACTGACCGTCACTGTTCGCGAGCTGAACCGTGACCGGCGGTACGACGCCGAGGAGGCTCGGCACCGCGAGCTGCGCGCCTTTGCCGACCACCACGATCTTCGCCTTGCCCGGATCGAGTCCTTCTCGGAGCAGGATCGAGCGTATGCCATGCGACGCACCGTCCACGTCCTTGTACCGGAAGCCCGTCGTACTCTCTTTCCAGCAGGGCTTCGGGCGCTTCGCTCCACACGCGCGCCCGCCTAGCACCGTGGCACTCAACACCAAACGGCGTGGAGGGCCGGTATCGTAGATGCACAACGCGTAGTCGGTCGTGACATCGGGGATACCGAAGTCCGACTTGCTGGTGGGCGACCCTTTGAGCCACCGCCAGACGAGGGAATCGTTCTTGTCGAGCGCCTTGTCTTTGATCGTGAGCGTGGACTTCTGCGCGACGGAGGGAGTCTTGCAGTCGGCCTGAGGAGTCGGAGCGCAGAGTGGTTCCATCGTCAGGGTCGGCGTCGGCGCGATGGTGGCTGTCGCCGTTGCCGTAGAAGTCGCGGTCGATGTGGGCGTCGATATAACGGTCGCCGTCACACTTGGCGTGGCTGTCGACGTTGCGGTTGCTGTCGCCGTCGGCGTCGCCGACGTCGTCGGTGTGACGGTCGGCGTCGCCGTAGTCGTCGCCGTCACTGTCGGCGTCGCGGTGGCGGTGCGGGTCGCAGTCGTCGTGGCCGTTGCTGTCGGAGTCACAGTGCGCGTCACCGTCGGAGTCACCGTCGGTGTCGTGGTCTGAGTGGCCGTCGCAGTGGCGGTGGATGTCGGCGTCACGGT
>JBGPOW010000330.1:0-4217 GCA_041488235.1 Binatia bacterium | reverse complement strand
CGAGCCGCTCATCCGGCCCGTACCGGCCGTCACTCCGTCGTAGGATCAGGCTCGGGACAGCGGTCGGATCCCGGCGACGCCTCGGCATCCTGATGATGGACGAGGCTTTCGAGGACCTCGTCGACCATCGTGAGATGGTCGCCGCTCCCCGCGAACTGCCGCTTGAGGTCGACCAGGTACGTCGTGACGAAGTGCAGCCGGCGCGCGAGCAGCCGCGAGATGGCGAGCGCGATCTCCGGACACGAGCCGATGAACGCGAGCGGATCGTCGGCGACGTAGAACGTCGACGTGTCGACCGCGCGCACGCTCGCCGTGTGCGGCTCGTCGAGGAGTATGGACACCTCGCCGAAGAACGTTCCCGGCTCCGAGACGACGTTGATCTGCACGTCGTCCTTCAGCACCTCGACGGCGCCGTTCGCGAGGATGTACAGCAGGCCGCTGCGATCTCCTTCCGTCAGTACCGTCTCGCCCGTGGCGAAGGTTCTGAGGGGAAGGTCGCGGCAGTGGTCGAGGACCGACGCCATCCAACAAGTGTAGCGCGACTCGCCGCAAATGCCACGTCAACGCCTCCCTTTTCGTGAATTCCGCTTTCGTCGGCGCGCGTCAGCCCGCCGTTCTGCGAGCGTCGCACGTAGTGTCGGAAGCATCGCCAAGTCCTTCGTGAAGCCGAGCTCCCTCTTGACGGCGATCTGAGTCGGGAGGTCGAGGACCCAGACGTAGAACTCGCCCATCTTCCGACGCCGCGCCTTGCCGATCAGGGCGTCGAAGTCACGGTGCTTGCCGATCACCCCGAGCACATCGAGCGGCCCGTAGCGCGTCATCAATAGGTGATGCCCTTCGCCCCCGAGCAGCTCCGCCGTTGGTGCGCGACGAAGCTCTGGTCGGACGCGATAACGCGCCTCGATCTCCTCGAGCGCCGCCAGCAATCGAGCGACATTCAGGCGATCGCGGGCGGGAACGATGTCGACATCGAAGGTCGAGAGCGGCGCGCCCTCGATGACGGCGGCCACGCCGCCAACGACGACGAACCGGACGTCGTGGACACGAAGCGTGGCAAGAAGGGAGGAGAGGCTACTTGGTGGATACGTCACGGCGAAACGCCCTGATCCCGCGGAGATGCTCTTCGAGCACCTCCAGACGCCGACGAGGGCTCAAACTCAATGTCCATCGAATCAACGACCGGTCCACGCCTTCGTTCACCGCCTTGTCTGGCGGCCTTCCGGTCTGCTTTCCGCGAACGCGCTTCATCGCGACGACCATAGCGGGACCTACGACACGCTCCAAATGCCGCGCGCGACTATGCTTTTCGGACGACGGCATCGTCTTCAGCTGGCTCGACGACGGGGGCGGCGGGCACGTGGCAGACAGCTTCGATCCGGTGCCCGTCGGGATCGATGACGAACGCAGCATAGTAATCGGCGTGATAATGCGGCCGCGGGCCGGGCGCGCCGTCGTCGGTCGCGCCGGCATGCAACGCCGCGGCGTGGAACGCGCGTACCGACGCACGGTCCGGAGCACGAAAACAGACGTGCACGCCGCGTGAGGCGACGACGGGTGATTCGGCGGTGATCGTGAACTCGACCCCGAGCGGCGCCGCCATCGCGCCGTAGTCGGAGCCGCGGTCTTCGAAATCGTTCGTGCGGACGATGCCGAGCGGTCGTAGCGCGGTATCGTAGAAACGCCGGCTGCGCTGCAAGTCGGTGACACCAAGCGATACGTGATCGAGCATCTCGAGCTCCGCAGCCGCGATCGGCGCGGTCAGGCGCGCGGCACGTCGGCGGCGCGGCCGCTCGCCGACAGCGCCTCGCCGGCGGTCCAGAGCGCGGCGCCGAGCAACGTCAGGTCTTTCATCAGAAAGCCGGCGTCGTCACCGACGTTCGGCGTCGTGACGAGGAAGCTCAACGTCGTGAGGAACATCACGGCGGCTCCGAGGCTGCCGAACGCCGAGAGCCGCGGCGACCACGCCCGGGCGCCGATCATCGCGGCGATCGCGAGCTCGATGACGCCGATGAGCTCCGATCCGCCTTGCGTGCCGAAGGCCGCGTTCACCCAGAACAGGAACGGGCTGTGAATGACCCACGCTTCGATGTCGTGCGCCTCCTTGCTCGTCCACTTGAGCGCTCCGAAGAGCAGGAGGAAAAGGACCAGCGAGTACCGCAACGTCACCGCGCCGACGCGTTGCAGCGTCCGCGCCCACACCTCGGCGTTCGTGTCCGCCGTCGTGTCCGTCGCCATGGTCAGAGTTCGCGTGCTCATCGTCATACCTCCTGGACATCCGCAAGTAGATGTATGCGGCGCGCATACATCTACTTGCTCGCGCTCCGCGATGCAAGGCCCCGCGTTGCCGAACATGTGCGGTCCGCATATGATCGCGAGAATGAGGATCAAGGCTCGAAGGCGGATGGGCGGCGAGACGGCCGCGAACGTCGTCGGCGCGCTGGCGCGCGCGCTCGTCGACGCGATCGAGCAAAGCGCCGCTGAAACCGTCGGCCACGGTCCGACCGCCGCTGCTGCGCTCGTCCATCTCTCGAAGTACGACGGGGAGAACATCAATGCCCTGCGGACGCCGCTCGATCTCTCGCACCCGGGCTGCGTCCGCTTGGTCGATCGGTTGCAAGAGAACCGTCTCGTCGCCCGCGCCGACGGACCCGACGGCCGTGCGGTCACCGTCGAGCTCACACAAGGCGGTGCGGCTGCGGCGCGCACGATCCTGCGAAAGCGTCAGGAGACGCTGCGTGACGCCCTCGGCGGGTTGTCGGCGCGTGAGCTGGAGCTGCTCGGCCGCCTCGCGGGGAAGGTGTTGACGCGAATGGTGCACGACGAGCCAGAGGCGCTGAGAGTCTGCAGAGTCTGCGACTACCGCGTGTGTCCGGACGGCGTCTGCCCGGTCGGGATCGCCGTCGAGAGCGCAGCGTCCGCGTAGCGTCGGGACTTGCAATCGGCGCTGGCGCAGCGCGGGGCACCCGAAGCGGCCGCGGCACGGAAGATTCGTGAGATCGTGGAGTGCGCGATCGATCACACGAGCCGGGCTTGCCACCGAGACCCGCGCACTCTTCGACGTATGCTGTCAGGTGCGCATCGACGGCGACCCGCCGACCCTCGATCCGGCGACGGCGCACCACGCCTACAAAATCGCGCAAGAAGCCGTGACGAACGCGTCGAGAACGGCAGGATGGGTCTCCGCTACATGCGCCATCGCGCCAGCGTGATCGGCGCGACGCTCACGATTCACGCCGACGATGGCGGAGGGACGGCCGTGCGCTGCGTGATCCCGGTATCGCCGGACGCGGTTGTGTAGGGAACGCGGATCGTCTTTCGCCGTGACCGGAACGTCATCTCGTCGGATCGGTCGGCGGCATCGCAGGCGGCTTCATCTCGTAGCGCTGCTCGAGCTGCTCGACCCGCCGCTCGAGATCCTCGCGATGCTCACGCTCCTGCCGCGCTGCCGCGGATTCTTTGCTCGCGGCACGCGTTCGAGAGTGGCGCGGAGAACGCTTCGTCGCGGAAGGTTGAACCGGCTGAGGGGAGTCGGCCGCGAACGCGCGATCAGTACACGTGACCATCAAGACGATCGCACCGAGAATCGGCAAGGAGCCTTTGACGAAGCGGCATAGGGTCATTGTTCTTCCTCCACGGCCTACCCGCGCGCCTCACGCAGGCGAGTCGACCACCTCGATCGTTTCTTCTTGTGTGGCGGCGTCGTGCGTGCGGAAACGGAGCTCGGGCAAACGGGCGACCGCCTGGCGCAATGCCTGCTCCCACCGCGTCCGTATCTTGATCAGATCCGGATCGTCGGCGGCGAAGCGCCGGTGGCGCGTGGGCGCGAGCTCGTCGCTCGGGTACGCGAGGAGATCGATCGGCGGACCGACGGTGACGTTCGAGCGCATCGTCGAATCCAGCGAGAGCAGGGCGTACTTCGCGGCCTCTTCGAGGCTGGTCTTCTCGAAACGTATGCTGCGATCGAGGATCGGCCGGCCGTATTCGCACTCGCCGATTTGCAGGAACGGCGAGTCTTCGCTGGCGCGCAACGGATTGCCCTGCGGGTAGATGAGGAACAGATCGGGCGGCTGCCCGCGATCGCGGCGTAGCAAGGTGACGATCGACTGTGAACAGGAGAGGCTTCCGCTCGTCAGCAGCACGAACACACGCTCGCCGCTCTGCTCGAAGGTGTGCATCTTCCGGCAGACGTTGACTTGGTCGTAGCCGGGTGCGGGAGT